>NZ_CP011968.1:2212911-2529041 GCF_001077535.1 Clostridioides difficile ATCC 9689 = DSM 1296 | reverse complement strand
AAACTATACCTTGCTTTGTAAATATAAAATCAAGCTTAAAAATCTTATAAATGGAATCTCCAATCCCCATTCTTCCAAACAAAAGTAAAAGAGCAATTCCTGATACTAAGTGTGGAAGAGACATAGGGAGATTTATTATCTGTATAATCAGTTTTTTAAATGGTAATTTAGTAATATGTAAAAAATATGCTACTGGAATAGCTAATAAAAGGCATACTATAGTAGATATTAAAGATGTTTTAATACTAAGTGTTATTGCATACTGTACTTCCACTGATTTTAAGCATATAGGAACATAACTTATCCCTTTAATGATTAACATAAGAAGTGGTGATACAATAAACAAAAAGACTATAGCAAAAAATCCAGTAAGTAGAGTAGTAAAAAATTTATTTTTCAAGTTTAATCACTACTTAACAGGTTCAAAACCATATTTTTTAAATATCTGTTTAGCTTCGTCTGACTCTATATAATTTATAAATTTATTAGCTAAATCTTTTTTATCACTATAGTTTACGATTCCTGCTGATATGAGTTGGTCTATATTTTTATCTTGGGCAATTTCTATAACTTCTACATCTTCATTACCAAAGACCGAATCTTTTGTGGCTATTGTAGCATCAGCTTTACTTGATGTTAACTGTACAATCATTTCATTTACAGTTGCAGCTGTAGAGACAACATTATCATTTATAGATTTTAAATTATTTTTTTCAAGTATTTTTTGTGTAGTCTTACCTATAGCATTAGACTCTTTGTCTCCCAAAATAAGTTTAACTCCATCTTTATTTAAGTCTTCCAATTTTTGAATATTAGCTGGATTTCCTTTAGGTACAACTATTGCAGGTGTATGATGTGCAACCGTTTTATGTTCACCTACAAGTTCTTTTTCAAAGGCCTTTGAATAAATTGGTTCAGAACCAACAATAAATACGTCTCCTTTGTGACTTGTCTCAATTTGAGCTATTAGCTGTGCAGAACCTGCATAGCTATATTCAACTTTGACATTATTTTCTTTCTCAAATTTTTTTGCTATTTCATCCATTGGTTTCTTTAAACCTGCCCCTGAATAGACAAAAAGAGTCTCTTTTTCTTTTGAATCATCAGCTGTTGTCACTTTAGTATTAGATTCATCATTAGCTTTGTTTTCTTTAGAATTACATGCAGTAATACTTAATGAAATAATCATAGCTAAAGCTAGTACTGAAAGTTTTTTAAACATAAGATATTCCCCCTTATTAAATTAGTGTAAATTCTTTTTTAGTATATCATACTAAGAAAACGATGTCTAAGTTTTTGTTGTGTTTTATAATGTTTTGTTATGTTTTGTTATGTATAGTTAAGAAAAAATCTATTCATAATGTCATTTCCATAGGTAGTTATTTTATTTTTAATTTTTATTAATACTTTAAAGTATTTTAAATTTAAAAACTTAAATCAAATTAACTTATTGTAGATTTTTTACTTTTTAACTAATTTTATATTTATTATATTTCAGTGAAAAAATAGAACATTGAAACATATAGATATGTTTTAATTGCTTTTTATTAACAAATTACTAAAAGTATTATATCAGAATTGAATACAAAAGAAAGAGTATGTATTTATGAGATAGTTGAAAATTTTGATGTGCCACAACTAAAATTATTATATTACTATATATTCTAATTAAAAGAGTACTTGTAGGTTTAAGTACATACTTTATAAATATATTTTTGTCAGATTTATTTTATAAAAAGTATTTAGACTAAGTATTATTTTTAAGTATTTTTTTGTTGAAGTTATTTTTTCCTTTTTTACAAAATGCGTAAATAAAAAAAAGACTCTTAAAAGAGTCTTTCCGAAAAATCTATATATTATAATATAGTTATATTTTCTGCTTGAGGACCTCTAGCGCCTTTAACTATATCAAAGCTTACTTTTTGACCTTCTTCTAATGATTTAAATCCTGAAGTTTGTATAGCTGAGAAATGAGCAAATACGTCATCTCCACTTTCCATTGATATAAATCCAAATCCTTTTTCATTATTAAACCATTTTACTATTCCATTATTCATTAAAAATACTCCTATTAACCTATATCAAGATATACTTGATTTACTTGTGTATTACCACAAATACTATTGTATCATAGATTAACATAAATGTCTATTTAATTATAATTTTTAGTTAACATTTTTATTTATTCTTAATATGAAAATAAATTTAAACATTTTATATTACCAATATATTAATGTAAATGTAGATAAAACTAAAAAGGGTTTTCTAGAAAAAAATCTGTCTAATTATACTTACTTACCAATACCATCACTTGATGCAAGCAAGATTCCACAACTTTTTCTCCGTACTCTAATATAAAATCATCTAACTGTGTATCTATAAAATCACAATAATCATATGAACTACCAATATAAGCAGTTAACATATGTGTACATTTATCCATTTTATCTCTAAACATAATGTATTTATCCCCCTAAAAAACTTTCATGAAAAACAAAAAGAAAATATCTTTTTGGCAACTGGCTGACATAACTTATTTTATAAGCGTTAGTCCCTATAGCTTTGCGTCACTAAATTTCTCTAGTTTTGCCGATTTAGTTTTATTCTACAGATTAATAATACAATAGAATTAGTTATTATTCAACATATCTAGCTGAAAAATTAATAAATTTATATATGAACGTTAAATTATCTGAAAAAATAAAAAGCCCCTCTGTCAGGAGTGACTTAAAAATTGAATTTAAGTTTGTATTTAAAACACATTTTTAATAATGCAAAAACTAATCAAAAATAAACAATTCATCAATAGGTGTATCTACTATTTTTGATATATCTATTGCTAATTTCAAAGAAGGATTATACTTTCCTGCTTCTAAACGCATAATGGTTTCTCTTCTAACTCCTACTTTTTCTGCTAATTGTTCTTGAGTTAATTCTTTTAATTGTCTATATTTTTTTAGGTTACAAGTGAATTTAGGCATATTATTTTTCCTCTAAAATATAAAGTTTTATAGCATAAACATTTAAAGTGATTGCATATGTAATTGATAGTAAAACACACATTAATTCTATATTCCTAGACACTATAGTAATACACCATAAAATGAATAATTCTATAATAGCAAGCTGTCCTGTAAATGCCATAGCTGCTTTTTCATCTTGTACATACCTTTCATCTGCTTTATCACCATTTATTTTTGCTATAATAAAGTTTGAGAAAAAAGCAAAAAATCCAATATATGTAAGGTCAGCAACATTGCCAGATGAAAAATATCTAAGACTTAAAAATCCAAGGAAACCACAAAAACCCATAAAAAATTTTTTCTGAATCATTTTTTATCCTCCTTAGTAATTTTAAAAGAGATATATTTATATCTTTATGATACAAATATATCTCTTTTATATTCTTTTGTCAATAGAAAATCAGTATTATACAATATTTGTACTGCACCATAATTGTTAGAGCAAAAATCTACTGCTTGAGATGTTTATGTATGACTAAATATGATTTTAATTTCAAATTAAAAGTAGCTAAATTTTATTTGAATAGAGAAGGAAGAGATATTTTAATAGTAAAACAATATGGAGTTTATAACCATTCTCAAGTTGAAAGATGGGTTAATATATTAGGAGAGTGTGCACTAAAAATAAAAAAAATTTTCTATACTATATGGTTCAAGTTAGATGTTATAAACTATATGATGATAACTAAATATAGTGTACAATAAATCGCTAAGTATTTTGGAATAAACAATAGCACAGTTATAGCAACATGAAAATAAAAATTTTTACATAGTGGTGTTGATGCCTTTTCTAAAATGAAAGGAAGACCATAATGAATAAAAACAAAAACACTAAAGAAAAAATAAATTAACAAGAGAACAAGAATTAGAATATGAAAATAAATTTTTAAAAGATGAGCTTGAGTTTTTAAAAAAGATGTGTGTCTCAGGGAAGCCACATTAAAAAACAGTGGTATCATTATTAATCAAAAGAAAGTTAGATGTATTATCAAAAAATTAGAACTTAAATGCATAGCATTTTTTCATAAATCACATAAATATAACTCCTATAAAGGTATAATTGGAAAAGTAAAAAATAATAAAACAAATAGAAGATTTAAAACATCAATAGCATATCAGAAAATAACAAATGATATGCTAGAATTTATAAAATATATCTAATGATAAAAATGGAAAATCAATTATAAAAAAGGCATATCTCGATTCATTTTTTGTTATATAGTCAAATAAGAATACTATAGATGAAAGATACGATTTTGCATATGTATTAAGTAAGTATTCTGATGTTTTTGGTTGATACACATGCAATAAAGAAGTTGTGTTTGCAGATAAATTAGCAAAACTATAGTATAAGTTGCAACAATAAAGAAAATGAAAATTATCATACTAAAGCATAAGGCATGTTACAATTTTATTAGATAGGACATTAACATACACTAAAGTACTTTTTATTATAAAGAGTACTTATTTTTTTGAAATTCATTAATGTATAAACTATCAAGAATATTACTCAACATAATTTAAAAACAACTTGAATAGGTATTTTTAAATTATGTGATATAATAAAAAATAGAAGTGTATGCCAATACACTTCTGTAGTTATAACTAAGCATTCTATTCTTGAGGAGTGCTTTTTTCATTTTTATAACCAACTCTTTTTACTTTAACAATAATTATCAGACCTATATATTTATTTTTAATTGTCTGATTTATTAGATAAAAAAGTTATTATCATATTTTTATCATTTGGTATTGTTATTGAACTACCATAATCTTCTTCTAATTTATCTAGACCACTTTTACTTATTTCTCCATCTATAATTATGTTTAATTCTAAGTATTCTTCACTACCATTAGATGACACTAAAGTGTACGAACCATTATAAGGCATGCCTAAATTTTCTATTTTATGTGCCAAAGGGTCTTCATCACCAATACCAGAGTTTACTGTTATTTTTCCATCTTTTTTAGTCCACCATATTATGTTTCCTTCAGTATATTTTGATTCATCTGCATAGTAGCTAAGAGACGCACTTTTTATTGCACTTATATCAGCTTCAAGTTTAGCTATCTTTGCTTTTTCTATATTTTTAAATAATGCTGGAAGTGCTACTATTGCCAATATTCCTATTATAGCAATTACTACTAATAATTCCACTAGAGTAAATCCTTTTTTATTTTTCATTTATTTCCCCTCCATATAAAATTAATAATATATAAATTTTTATTTTGTTGATTTCTACTTTCTATATTTTACCATATATAGACAAAAAAATCACTTTCTATGACAAATATACTATTATTTTACAATTTATGGAAATGATTTAAAATGACATTTCTTGTTAGAAAAGATATAAGAAATGGATTAAAATAAAGAAAACTACAGTCATATCAATGTCAATAATATTATTTAAAAGCAGATGAAAATAAAAAGAGGACTCAGAAAATAATGTCTATTTAATTATACTTACTTACCAATACCATAACTTGATATAAACAAGATTATACTACATTTTTTTATGCTCTAGTATAAAATCATCTAACTGTGTATCTATAAAATCAAAATAATTATATGAACTATCAGTATAATAAGTCAAAATATGTATACATGAATACATATTTTAAAAGATATATATTATTACATACCTAAAAAACTTTCATAAAAACAAAAATAAAATATGCTTTTAGTAACTTGTTAACATAACTTATAATTTATTTTATAAGCATTAGCCTATATAGCTTTGTGCTACTAAATCTCTTTGATTCTAACGATTTAGTGCTATTCTACAACTAAAATAATACAATAGAGCTATTTATTGTTTGGTAGCATTGTTTGTAAATTAAACAAATTTATACATATGAATATTATTTTACATTCAAAAAAACAGACTAAATATGTAGAATATTTGGTAAAACTTACCTCTAGTTTTTGTCTTAAAAAGCTCCTATTATTAACTTAAGTTAGAAGAATTAAGGAAGTGACATAAATTGAAAGAAGAAATATTAATAGAAAAATTATTAAGAGCAGAATTAATAGTAATGGAGTATTTATGGAAAAAAGACACTCTAATGCCTAAAAAAGAAATTGTAAAAGAAATAAAACAGATTTATGGATGGCATAAAAGTACAATAAAAATACTACTAAAAAGGCTAGTTGCTAAAAGGTATTTGGCTAGATATATTATAAATTCTCAATCTCATTATAAAATAATAGATAGTAAAGAATATTATACTTTTAAGAAAAAGGTACTAAAATCTAGTAAAAGCATAAAAATAATGCGTTCACTTACCACTACACATAAAAATGTAAGTAAAGAGAAGTTAGACCTATTAGATGAGTATTATAGAAACTTAAAAGAATGATATAGTAAAAATCGAATGTAATTATTTACCTTAATTCTTTTGTTTGTAAAACTTTATTGATACAGAATTTAACATATACATAAATTGGTAAAGGAATGTATACTATGAAAATTAGTAAATTACCAGAAGCGGAATTAAAAGTTATGAGATATATTTGGGAATCAGAAAAGGTATTAATATCAAGAGAAATCACCAAGTCTATGGAACAAAAATATGAATGGAAAGATACAACTATATTTACAGTATTAAAAAGATTACTAAAGAAGAGAGTTTTTAGAAGCGGAGAAAATAGATAAGTGTACACACTATAATGTATTAGTAAAAAAAATAATATCAGAGATTTTAAACAAAAGAATTTTTAAAGAATACACATAAAAATTCAATATTAAGTTTAATGTCAGCACTATGTAGTAAGGATGATGAAGTAGATGGTGATATTTTAAATTTATTAGAAGAATATTTTAAGAATTTGAAATAAGAAAATGACAAATTGATACATAATAAATAAAATGAAGGTATGAAATTATAACTTTTTCTACCTTCATTTTGTTTATTATTCTGAACATGTTAAGAAAATGAAATAAGTTTGTATTTTATTTATATAAATTTTAATAGAATATGTATAGTATATAGTAGATAGAATGTATAAAAATAAAAACTGTTCAATAAGAATTAATATACATTAATTCAGCTGAATCCAATCAAAATACTTAAATAAAAGTAATCTGAAAATAACATAATTCAAATCAATTTATTCAAATAAACCTCAATTTATCTCAAATCTTAAGAAGTCATTAAACAAACTTGCTAAATTACAAAGAGAATTATCAAGAAAAACAATCGGTAGTTTAAATAGAAATAAAGCAAGATTAAAAGTTGCAAGACTTCAAGAACATATAGCTAATCAAAGAAATGATTTTCTACAAAAACTATCTACTAAATTAATAAAAGAGAACGATATTATTTGCATAGAAGATTTACAAGTAAAGAATATGATTAGGAATCGTAAACTATCTCGCTCAATTTCTGATGTGTCATGGTCAGAGTTTATTCGTCAATTAGAATACAAGGCTAATTGGCATGGTAGACAAATTGTAAAGGTGGGTAAATTCTTTGCAAGTTCACAAATATGCAATAAATGTGGGTATAAAAACGAGGAAGTGAAGGACTTAAATATAAGAGAATGGATTTATCCTAGTTGTAATGAAACTCACGATAGAGATATAAATGCAAGTATAAATATATTAAAAGAAGGATTAAGACTAATAACAATTCAAAATAAATAACGTATGTAAGAACCGTAGGAACTACGGGGATAGCCTGTGGAGAATTAGTAAGACATATGTTAGTATGCAAAATTCTGTGAAGCAGGAAACCTGTGACTTTAGTCATGGGAGGTTCAGGCTAGTATTACTCATTATTGTATTCAAAAGCTAAAGTGGAAACCTAGTGAATATATGAATTTAGAAGTTAATTAGAGAGCATTAGCAGCCGACTCAATACTTATTAAAATTGAAGATGAAGAAGAAACAATGAAAGAAGCTGAAAGAGAGAAAAAGAGAGGTAGAAGAAGGTAGAATTTAAAGTTAAAATAGTTACATTGCTAATATATGAAAATGTTACAAATTTGGAAATAGATGGATATATATGTTGTATAGTATAATGTAGATAATATATCACCAAGTAAAAAACAACAAATAAATCTAAATTATGAGGGGTGGAAAATAAAGATATTAAACTTACAATATGTATATTTGCTTTTGTAATTGGAATAATAGTGTTATTTTGCTGTATAGGTCTAGGTCAATTTAATATGGATTGTATTATAAAACAAAATGGTGGGTCAATAGCTACCGAACAATACAACATATATTTAGAACAATCTATTTCACAATATAGAAATTTTGGTTCTATACTGGTTTTACTAGGAGGAATAGGAATACTGTTTGATAAAAGTGTCAGAAAATACTAAAAAAGTATATTTTTATTTAGGATGTGATGAATGATATGGCAAGAGATGTATTTAGTGTAAAGATGACACCACTAGAAGCACAGAAAATGGTAGAAAAAAATTTGGAAGCAGATTTAGTTTCTGTTGATATTTATAACCTAGAAAATAATAAGTCTATAATAGTTACAATCTTTGAAAAATATTATGCAAGAAGCAATAGTGATGCAGGTTTGGTAGTGATTTGTGAAAATACTACAGGAAAAACACTTGTTAAAATTACCTCAACTGGTAGTGCAATTGGACTATTTCAGATTGATTGGGGAACAGGTAATAATTTGATTAAAAGAGTAAAAAAAATACTTATTGATTATATTATTTAATTATTTTATGTAGATATTCTTAGGTTGGTATGGAATTTGTACTAACCTATTAAGTAATCAATAAAACTAAATAAACATAGAAAGCACTTACAAATATGTAGGTGCTTTTTATTGAAAAAATAGAAAATAAAATAAAAAGTAAGATATAGGAAAAATATGTAAGAATTATATGTTATAATAATTGTAGCAAGAAGATGTAATCTACAATTTATAGAGTGGAGTTCATGTATTAAAAAATTATCCTCCCAACGATAAGAAGGGAGGTGAATATACATGGATAATTTTTTATTTAATGTGTTAGCTAGTGTAACAGCTAGTTACATAGTTTATTTGATTAGCAAGTTAATCAAAAAAGTAAAAAGCCACTCTACCGCAAAGAGTGACTTAAAGATTGATATAAATTTTAAATATCATCGTAAAAAATAACTTTCAGTTATAGAACTTCACTCTACCGCAAATAGATTGTAGTTCTTCTTGTTTTTATTATACCACAAATTAGAAAAAATATTGCATATAATATTTTTTATAGTCAATAAAAATATGAAATTTTTTATACACAATGATGATGAATCTAACTAGATGAATAAATTTAATTGTAAATAAGAAAGTACTTACTTAAATGGTAGGTGCTTTTGTTTTGCCAAATTATGCTATAATATTGAGTGAGATGAGTAATTTGTGGGGGAATTTTATAATGTGGATATTAGTACCAATAATAACAATAGTATTACTTATAATAGCTGTTTCTTCTATGCAATATATTTTAGTTATGATAGCTTTTTTGTTGATTATATATTCTTTTATAGAAAAGAAAATAGTTATGGGTCTTGTGTCAGTTCTTTTTTTCACTTATTCAATTTATCTTTGTGCAACTTGGGAAGATAAATCCTTGATAGCAGATAATAAAGTTGAGACTGTTAAGGCACAAAGAGAAACTGTAGAAAGAGAAAAAGAAATGGAAAGAAGAAGAATACAAGAAGAAGTAGACAAAGAAAGATATATTGAAAAACATGGAATGGAAATATCAGAAAATGATTTAAAAGTTAAGCTAGAGGCTTTAGTACCTCAAGAATATAAGGGGAAGAAATATGAATTAAAAGTAGGAAAATTTAAAAGATATAGTATGTATTTTGATTTAACTGTACAAAATGAAAAATTTAGTAATTCTGAAGAATGTAAAAAATTTGTAAAAGAAATTGCTAATGATCTTAAAAAAATTAAAATAAGCAAGGCGTACTTTAAGTTTCATTCAAAAGATGACGGCGGTATATATAATTCTGTTTATATTGATTATTTTAGAAACATACAAAATAATGTAGATAATGTTGAAAATTTAGAATTCAATGAGTTTGAACTTAAAACCGAAGAAGAAGAGAAGCGAGAACAAGAGAAAATAGAACAAGAAAAAAACAGTTATAATAACTACATTCAAAACAGAGTGGTTGACCCACTAGATAGAATAAAGAAACTAAAAGAGTTGCTAGATTCAGGAGCAATTACATAGGAAGAATATAATAAAAAGAAAAAAGAATTATTAGAATAGATAATATAGTAAGCACTTACAGGTATGTAGGTGCTTTTAAATTTACAAAGTATTCCATTTTAATTTTATAGTTTAGATTTTATGATATAATAAAAATATAGAAGTTTTGCAGTGTGCGATATTTGTTACAAAGTAGGGCTTAATACTTGAAATCTAAGATGTTGAGGGTGCGTGATAAGTGTTATCAATTGCACTATTGCCCCCTCACTGCAATTTTAAGAGTATTGTATATATGTAGGTATTGGAAATGCTAAGTTTATTTTGGGGTTTTAGATTAACTATATGGAATGTAAAAATTTTTGACGCTATGAAGAAATTTACTACAAAATTTGTTTTAGATTAACTATATGGAATGTAAAAACTTTTTTCATCCTCCCAAACCTCTTGTTCGCTGTCGTTTTAGATTAACTATATGGAATGTAAAAAAGAAAATAAGTTTAAAAAAAGGTTTCATTATTATATCGTTTTAGATTAACTATATGGAATGTAAAACCAATTATGTACAGTTTAGTTACTGTGTTAAGTCTTGTTTTAGATTAACTATATGGAATGTAAAATCCTTTTATAAATATCTTCTGACATGTGTATATGCTTGTTTTAGATTAACTATATGGAATGTAAATCGGCTACAACGGTATAAATTAAATTTAGCAGGGTACATTTTAGATTAACTATATGGAATGTAAATTGCTGTGATTTCAATAATAAAACAATTAATAATTGTGTTTTAGATTAACTATGTGGATTCAAAATTAAATAAACAAAGAAAGCACTTACAAATATGTAGGTGCTTTTATTCTGCTCAAAATTGGTCGGTTGGGTAAAATAATTAGAAAAAGTTAGTAAAAACCTATTGACTGTAACTCGTTACAATATTGTTATTAATGTAACGAGTTACAGAAAAGAGGTGAATAAAATAGCAACTAAAAGTAGGGCAGAGTATATGAAAAATCGTCGAAAAGATAAAAGAGGTTTTAGTGTACTTTTAGACAAAGAAAAGTTAGATAAATTTGATGAAGTGTTAGAGGAAAAGAATCTAACCAAGAAAGAATGGCTAGAAGAAAAAATCGACGAGGAACTGGAACAAAAGGAATAAAAAATAAGGGTCACTCCCACCGACCAAAGTTTGAGTAACCCCTATGACGTATACTATCGTATATCAATTATAGTATATGTCATTCCTTAAAAAAATCAATTATTAAGGAGTGTAATATTATGAAAAATGAATTAATGATGTTTGAAGGAAAAGAGATTGAAGTATTTGAATTTGAAGGAAGAATTTTATTCAACTCAAAAGATGTAGTAAACTGTTTAGACATAAAAAATGTTAATGAGAATATAAGACTTATGAATGAAAAGCAAGTTGTAAAGTTAAGAAATTCGGATATCAGTAATACTGACATCCGAAAACTTAATAATGCTGGAGAAAATTTTCTTACTGAAAGTGGAGTGTATAAATTAATCTTTAAATCAAGAAAAGAAGAAGCTGAGAGATTCCAAGGCTGGATAAGTGATGAAGTTTTACCAAGCATAAGACAAACTGGTGCATACATAAATAATAATGCAATACCGAAAAGTTGAGAGAAAAAGCAAGTGAGATTGAAAAATTACAGTTGGTTTATAACAGTACATCTATGTTAAAAGAATTGCTAGATGATGCAGGCTTTGACAATAAATCAAAACTATTAACAGCTAAAACATTATATAAGAAAGCAGGAATTGATTTACCAATAGAGATAAACGAAGAAGAACATTATTTTGATACAAAACAAATAGCATCTAAACTGAAAATATATTCTAAGAGTAATAAACCAGCTCAGATGGCAGTTTGTGAGATTATTAAAAAGATTGATTTAGAAGATGGTGAAGTTAAAGGTGTTTGGGAAATTAATGGTTCTTGGACTGGTACTGTAAATAAATATACAAAGAGTGTAATAGATAAGGTGAGAACTTGGATAGAGGAAAATAATAGACCTACCAAGATTGCAGGTGAGAAGAAGAATTATTATGTATTTTACAAAATTGAGTAAATTTATCAGTTGTATTAAATAATTTAGTTTAGTTTTGGGGGGATTAATACAATGTGTGAGAATTTACTTGATAATATGTATATTGAAAAGAGAAAAGAAGAATATAGAATTAAACTTTTGAAAATAAGAGAAACAGATATAGATATATATAATAAGTTAGAAAGTATAGTATATAAACTTTCTGAGAAAAAATTAGAGAAAAATAATAAATAGACATATAAAGCACTTGGATATTCTACTGTTTCAAGTGCTTGTTTGGTATAAAATGGTATAATGGAGATAGAGAATTATATTAACCAAAAAATGGAGAAAATAGAGAAGATGATTTAGTTGACGCTTTATCAGTAGGAGTACCTGTAGGTAAGACAGAATCTCTAGTACGATTAGTTGGAGATGGAATAAGTGATACTCAAAAAAGTTTAATAAATAAAAGAGAATTTAGAAATATAACTCAAATTGGTGGAAATGGAAATGAGAAAGCATTTAGTGAAGTAGAAAACTTAGTTAAATAGATTAGAAGGTAGCAACTAGAGTTGGTTGTTACCTTCTTTTTTTATACTTTCTCTCTCTAAGTATTTTATTTTTCATATCTTCGAATACATCTAATGCAGTAGTATAAAATTGTATATTATTTCTATAAGGTATAGCTATTGGAAGAATGCCCTTGTTAACTAAAAAAATAAGAAGTACAATAAATAAAAGTGTCATAATCATTCTAATAAAATAATTAGTGATATCTGATAAATCAAATGTTAAGTTAATTGTTGTAGAAAATACAACAGCCATAATAGATATATACAAAGCAAAAATGGGGTTACTATTTTTTTGTAACTGTCCTTTAAGCCTAGATTGCTCTATTTCTATATCTTGAATACTTTTTATGGAATCCATTTCACTATAATACTTATAAACTTTTAAATAATATTTTTTATACTTGTTTAAAGCTTCTTCATTATCTTTAAGGTCTTTGTCACTTAACTCTGATTTAACTTCCCCAAAATCCATAAAATCCCTCCTACAATGTTATATAATATACTTTAATTTATAGCATATTTAAGAACTTATATCAGCAATTTGTCGAACGATTTTAGCTAAAAATAGAGTATAATGATAGGCTTATTATTTATAAGATATTATTTTTTATATAGTTATATATTTCTTTCTAATTAGATAATATAATGCTGTTGTTATAATGGCTACTAATATTATTGCTATTATTGTAATATCTAATCTTCTTGTAAATAAGCCTATTGCTATATACTCAAGACCTGTTACATAGCGATAAAGTACTTCTAGTTTAACAGTTTTTTTCTTATCTATATTTCCATATATTGATTCTAATTTATTAAAATATTTTTTACTACAAAAAGCAGTTTTAGGTTTAATTAAATATATTATTGTAGTTCCTATTATAACTATTATTCCAATAAGTATAAGATTGATATTTCCAAAATCCATAGCAGATACCTCCTATTAAATTTGCTTTTCTTAATCAAAGTATATCAGTAACACAAGTACAAAGAGTATCTAAAATATTACAAATATTAACAGGATAGATAAAACTATAGTAAAAATTGTAATAATAAAGCGAACGAAAATTATCATACTAAAACATAAGACATGTTATAATTGTATTAGATAGAAGATTAACATACACCAAAGCACTCCTTATAATAAAGAGTGCTTATTTTTTTGAAATTCATCAATATATAAACTATCAAGAACCTTATTCAACACACCTTAAAATCGATTTAAATAGCTCTTTTTGATAACATAATTTATATGATATAATAAAAAAATAGAAGTGTACCACCAATACACTTCTATAGCTATAACTAAGCATTCTCTTGCTGGGGGAGTGCTTTTTTCATTTCTCCAAACAACATTATTTACTTCATCAGTAATTATCAAATCAATCTCATTATCTTTCAAAATCTCTGTTGCAGTACAAATTAGATTATCTAAGTCAAAACTTCGAGTTATCTCTAGTTGTTTGTTATTTACTTCTCTTTTTAGTATATAAGTTTTAAAATACATTTATATCACCCCTTGTATTTACTCTTTTTTCTCTAAAAATATATTGATAAGTAAATATGCAACAAATAAAAAAATCTCAATGACACATAGTGTTATAGCTATAACTAGAAGTGATTGATTTTTCCATGCACTATAAGCTATGATGAAAAGAAATGTAAAAGTAAATAATGTATAATTCATAATTTTAACTAAGATATGACTTGTTTTCATTGTTAAGTACAAGTCTCTTTCATCTGTACTATCGTGTAATTCTTCAACAATGCCTTTTCTTGAAAAAGCATTACAAAAATTAAAGATTGCTATTACAATTAAAAGAAATGATGAAATTAGGAATCTTTTATCTTTTAAAATGCAATAAATAACTAAACTAGCACAACATAACACACAAACTATAATACCCACTATAAAACTTCGTTTACTCTTTACTTTCATGTTTTTTATCCTCCATTTCTTTATTTTCTTTTAAACAACATAGTTCTTCAATCGTTGTACCAAACACTTGTGCCATACGATAGGCAAGCATAAGAGAAGGGCTATATTGCTCTTTTTCAATAGAAATAATTGTTCTGTTTGATACATGGACTAAATCAGCGAGTTGTTGCTGTGTTAGACCCATATTTGTTCGAAATTCTCGTACTTTTGTTTTCATTCCATAACCTCTTTCTATATGAAGCTAACTTCATGTGAAGTTAACTTCATAATATCCTAAAATGAGTAAAATGTCAATCTCATTAGATAAGTATTATAAAACCTAAAAGAATAATATGGTAAAAATTGGATGGAATTATTTACCTTAATTCTCTTGTTTGTAAAACTTTATTGATATAGAATTTAACATATACATAAATCGGCAAAGGGGCGCGAATTATGAAAATTAGTAAATTACCAGAAGCGGAATTAAAAGTTATGAGATATATTTGTGAAGCTAACAAGGTATTAACTTCTAGGGAATTAGTTGCTGCAATGGAAGAAAAATATGAGTGGAATGAATCAACTACATTTACAGTTTTGAAAAGATTAGAGCGAAGGGAGTTTTTAAGTACAGAGAAAATAGGCAAACTTACACATTATAATATACTAGTAAAAGAGAAAAAATATCTAAGGTTTGAAACAAAGGAATTTTTGAAGAACATACATAAAAATTCAATTTCAAGTTTAATGTCAGCGTTACATGGTGAAGACGACGAAGTGGATGAAGATAAATTAAGTGAACTCGAAGAATGTTTTAAGAATTTGAAATAAGAAAATGACAAATTGATACATAATAAATAAAATGAAGGTATGAAATTATAACTTTTTCTACCTTCATTTTGTTTATTATTCTGAACATGTTAAGAAAATGAAATAAGTTTGTATTTTAGTTATATAAATTTTAATAGAATATGTACAGTATATAGTAGATAGAATGTATAAAAATAGAATTTAAATAAGTAGCTATTATTGCAGTGAAATGAATGTTTCTAAGTATATTTGGGTGGAAGAATGGTGGAAGAAAATTAGTGAAATGTAATTCTTCCACCATTCTTCCACCTAGAAAATAGAAACTGTTTAATAAGAATTAATATACATTAATTCAGCTGAATGCAATCAAAATACTTAAATGAAAGTAATCTGAAAACAACATAATTCAAATCAATTTATTCAAATAAACCTCAATTTATCTTAAATCTTAAGAAATATTTAAGAATTAGGATAATATTTTCTTAAGATTTATATTTTATTATATAGTTATAAGGGAAAGTTACAAAAATGTAAGCCAAAGTAATATAACAATTTAGTCATTGTTGAGAAAGGGAGTGAAAGATATTGTATAATATAGATAAGTATTATTATACAATAGAGGAAGTGAAAATATGTACAATATATTAGTAGTAGACGATGATAAAGAAATTGTTGATTCGATAGAAATATATCTTAAATCAGAAGGATTTAAAATATATAAAGCATATGATGGAATGAAAGCTTTGGAAATAATAACAGAGAATGACATTCATCTAATACTAATGGATATAATGATGCCTAAATTAGATGGAATCAAAGCAACTGTAAAAATACGAGAAGAAAGAAATATTCCAATAATTTTAATTTCAGCAAAAAGTGAAGATACAGATAAAATAATAGGATTAAATATTGGAGCTGATGATTATATAACAAAGCCATTTAATCTATTAGAGCTTATAGCTAGGGTTAAATCAAACTTAAGACGATATGTAACTTTAGGTAATTATGAAGATACATGTAAAGAAATTTTAAAAAGTGGAGCTTTGGAGTTAAATACACTAACAAAAGAAGTTAAAATTGATGGTGAAAACATAAAAATGACTCCAATTGAGTATAAAATAATTGAACTTCTTTTAGAAAATAAAGGACGAGTTTTCTCAATAGATGAGATATACGAAAAAGTATGGAATGAGGAAAGTTTTAATTCAGAAAATACAGTAGCAGTACATATCAGACGAATAAGAGAAAAGATTGAAATAAATCCAAAAGAACCAAGATTTTTAAAGGTGGTGTGGGGAGTTGGTTATAAGATTGAAAAATTTTAGTGGAAAAATTATAAAAGAAAAGAGTTTAATATTTAATTGCATTTTGATTTTAGTCATTTTTACATTTACACAAATGTTAGGAATTTTAATATGTTTTAATTTTTTCTCTGAGAGTTTAATTTACTCTATGGGGATTATGCTTTTCTTAAACTTTATTTTATATAAAATACTGACAATGTAGATGAGGTGGGCAACTTGGAGAAATATAGAGTATTAAAGTTAGTTTCATTAATCATAATATCTATCTCATTTCCATTAACTATATTGTTGGTGACAATAGGACTTGCTGAGCCTAAATACAATATACAAAAAACTTCTACAAAGAGTGGGATTTTTGATATATCTGATGATTTTTATGATAGTAATATATTTGACGAAGGAACAATGGCAAGTCTATTACCCAAGTTTAAGCTATCTGTAGGTGGTAAATTAACTAGTAAAGAAAAAGGTAAATTCCAACAAGAAGGTAAAAGTATAGATTTAAGTAGTAGTGATTCTGAGTATGATAAAATCATGATTAATGAACAAGCTTCTGAAGAATATTTAAGTTATCTAAAAAATATAAAAGTGTATGTTATTAATACATACACAGGAGTATTTTATACAAATACGTCATATGCTAGTTTATATGATTTTAAACAAAAAACTAAGAGCTATTGTAATGTAGAGATAATAAATAAGATAGGAAAGAGCTCATATATTAAAACAATAAATGGAGAAAAATTTGAACTGAATAATCTGAGTCTGGAACTAAATGAAGTAGATGAAGGTTTTGAGGCATATGTATCTTTTCCAGAAGAGCCAACTATAGAAGATGGAATAGTATATACTAATTTTCAAATATTTAAACAAGCTACAGAAAAAGTAAGATTATTTTTTGTAGCTAGTTTAAGTTTAGCAATTATATGTTTATTATCTATAATTTTATATATCAAAATAAAAGGTGAAGTTTTAAAAAGAAATAATGTATTTTTACTAATATACAGTAAGATACCTATGGAATTTAATGTAATATTAGTATCTATTTCAATTGCAATTTTAACTATATATGCTCTTGCTGTATCTTATCATATTGATGTAATTGCATTAGTTTCTTTATCTTTACTGATAGTATCAAATAATATATTTTTTATAAATGTGCAATTGAGTTATTTAGAAAATAAAATGTGTATATTTAAGACAAGTATTATAGTAAGAGTGATTTTATGGTTAATAAAAACTGTAAGGGAGGTCAGTAACGCTATAAAGAAAGTATCTTTAGCAAGGAAAGTTATTGTTATAGTGATAATATCTTTAGCTTTAATCATGGTAATTAGCACTCGAAGTATAGGTATGGGATTACTGTTTTCTATATGTATTTTTTTAGGATTTACAATATATATAACTAAAAGACTTTCATATCTTAGTTACGTAATAGAAGGTACAGAAAGAATAAAAAAGGGAGAATTAGATTATAAGATAAAAATTACTGGGAATGATAATTTTACGTCTTTAGCTGAAAATATAAATAATATTGGAGAAGGTCTTGATAGAGCTATAGAAGAGCAAGTAAAAAGTGAAAGAATGAAGTCTGACCTTATAACAAATGTATCTCATGATTTGAAAACTCCACTTACTTCTATAATAAATTATGTAGATTTAATTAAAAAAGAAGAATCAATACAACCAGAGTATATAAATGATTATATAAATGTACTTGAGTCAAAGTCAAAAAGACTAAAATTATTGATAGAAGATTTATTTGAAGCGAGTAGAGTAAGTAGTGGCAATATAGAATTACAAATTAGCAAGATTGATTTAGTGCAACTATTAAGACAAAGTATAGGTGAACTTGAAGAAAAATTATCTAAAAATAATTTATATTTAAAATTAAATGTTCCAAATGATAAGGTGTATATATGGGCAGATGGAAGAAGAATGTATAGAGTATTTGAAAATCTTTTATCTAATATAGCAAAATATTCCTTAGAAGAAACTAGAGTCTATATTGATGTATATGACTATGGTGAAAATGTAAAGGTAACTATGAAAAATATATCTTCTTATGAATTAAATTTTGACCCAAGTGAGATTATGGAAAGATTTAAAAGAGCTGATGAATCAAGGAATACTGAAGGAAGTGGATTAGGGCTTGCTATTGCAAGAGATTTAGTAGCTTTACAAGGTGGAAAATTTTATATAGAAATAGATGGAGATTTATTTAAAGCAAATTTAGAGTTTCAAAAATATGAAGAAGAAATAACAAATATGGAATGAGATAGTATTTAAGTATATATATTTTTTTTACTGTCGAAAGCTTTTATTATAATATATTAGAATATTTACAGTAGAGAATGAAGAGTAAAAACAGAGTAACTTTAAGTCACTCTGTTTTTTATTTAAAATCAATAATATAACAACTTAAATTAAAATTGTACACATAGTTTTAAAATAACTTATACAATAAAACATTATCCAAATATCACAAGATAATTCCAAATAAATATATAGATATCACTCCTGTAATAATAGAAATACCAATAGATTTAAACTTATATGCAACAAGAAGTACAATCATAAAAGATATAATTTTAGGGTTAGCTATAGATAAATATAGACTATCTCCATTAAAAAATACATCTTTAGCAGTTAAGGAAGTAAGTATTGCTACAGGTATAAATTTCATGATTTTTTTCAAAAAATCAGGCATCTCTTTTTTTGAAAAAATTAACATAGGAAGCACTCTTGGTAGATATGTAACAATGTACATTCCAATTATAATAAAAAATATATAATTATTATTCATAAGATTCCTCCTTTTTACAGTAAGATTCTTCTATAAAGAAACCAATTAAAGATGCTAAAATTGATGCAACTATTATTACTAAATTGCTTTTGAATAATGCATATAAAATAACAGAAATAATGATTGATGATATAAATACTACAATATAAATCTTATTTTTTATTTGAGAAACTATTAAAGCTATAAACATAGAAGTCAATATGAAGCCAGAAATAGAACTGTCTATAGATATACTTTCTCCTAAAAATGCTCCAATAAAATTAGCTAAAACTGATGAAATTAAGCAGAAGAAATTAAGATAAATAGCATTTCTATCAGACCAATTTCCAGCAGTAAATTTTTCATAATTAACTGCAAAAGTTTCATCTGTTATAGTATGACAAAATGGCAATATAAATTTTGGACTTTTATTTTTTATGTACATGTTCAAATTAGAACTCATTAGAAAATGTCTTAAGTTAACTATAAATGTAGTCAAAACAATAGATGTTACACTTGCACCAGTAGAAATCATTGAAGCTGCAATGAATTGAGAACTTCCTCCAAATACTAAAGTTACCATTAGTGCTATTTGAAAAGGTGAAAGACCAGATTTTTGTAATAGTATTCCTCCTACTATACCTATAGGTATATAACCTAAGAATATAGGAATTGAAGCAATAAAGCTTTCTTTTAATTGTTGAGTTCTTTCCACAATAAATCACTCCTTTTGTATTAAATGTATTAAAGTATTCGTAAAACAGAAAAATAGATTAATTGTATAATTGCAATTATAATTAAAAATAAATTTGGATTAATATATAAAATACTATACAACAAATAGATAATCTTAAACGGTTATTAAATTTTATCTATTTGTTATTATGATGTAATAATACATATTAATCTCTATAAGTTAATTACTATCTGGTGTAATTTTATTTTAACAACAAAAAAAAATACACACAATTAAAATATTGTGTGCAATACAATTATTTTTTCTCTTCTAATAGTCTTTTTAATACGCTCAAACCAGCTTTAAGTTCTTCTGTACTTTCTGTAGCACATACAGCTATTCTTATTGCAGAAATTGGTTTTTCTTTTCCAACAGCAAAACGTTCAGAAGCATAGACCTGTACACCTTCTTTAAGTGCTTGTATCTCAAATTTTTCTGCCATTATTCCATCAGGTAGAATCAACCATCTAAATATACATTCTTCATTTCCCAAAAGATTATATCCAGATAAATATTGATTAATAATCTTGTTTCTTCTTCTTGCAGATTTACGGCGTGCATTAATTAATTTATCGGCTTCACCTGATGTAATCATGCGATAAGCAATTTCTGTTAAAAAATAAGATTGAGATAGATTAATGTTGTATAATGCGCTTGATAATGCCTCTCGATACTGTTTAGGTGTAGAGATATATGCTAGCCGTAAACTAGGTGCAATAATTTTTGATAAACTCGTAATATAAATTGTTTGATTGGGCAGATAGGAAGCCACTGGATTTAAATGTGTTTCATTAAGTAAACTATGAATAGCATCCTCAATAACAATTAAATTGTATTTAGATGCAATATTTGCAATCATTTTTCGTCCATTTTGTGACATTATATGTGTAGTTGGATTTTGATAATCTGGTATTATGTATAGACCTTTAATATTTTCATTTTTACAAGCATATAATAGTCCTTCTTCACTAATCTCATTATCTTCTTGTTTAATTGGAATTAGTTGAATCCCAAGCATTTTAGCTGCTGTCTTTATTCCAGGATAAGTTAATGGGTCTACACCTATTCTATCTCCATGTTGAAACAAACCAGCTAAAATAGCAACAATTGCATTTTGTCCACCACTTGCAGGAAGTAAGCTATCTGATGTAGTTTCAAGCCCAGCTTTATAAATTAATTTGGCAATAGCTTCTTTTTGCCATTTAGCACCATCTCTTTGTCCATATTGGAATATAGTTTTAAAATCTATTTCCTTAATTATGTGTTTAAACAAAGTATTCATTTCTTCTAGCGTGAAATCTGGATTCATTGTGCCCATTTCAATAAATGTAATTTTATTATTACTGGACATCAAGAATAGATTTGAACGTGTATCATAAGATACAAAAGTTCCACTTCCTGTAACTCCACTTATTAGACCTTTTTTTTCACAAATTTTAAAAGCTCTAGAGATAGTACTCACATTAACATCTAAGAAATCTGCCAATTCACGTTGGGGTGGTAATTTAGTACCTGGTAATAAAAATCCATTGTTGATATCTTGTTCTAGTTGTTCTGCAAGAGCCTTATATAATATTTGACCTTTTGAAGGTCTCTTTGGTTTCCAGTTCATAGGATAATTTTCAAAAGAATTAATTGGCATAAGTTTTCACCTCACATTATTAATTTGATTTTTTCTTTATCTAAAACAATAAATTCTAAAGATACAAATAAAAACTGATAGGAAATAATTCTATCAGTTTTTGTCTTTTAATTGATTTCAAATCTTCCTATAATTTTTATACCTTCTTTATCATAAAGAGGGATTGTTTTTTTAAATATATTAAAATTTCTTTTTCTTGTATATAAAACAGCTTCTTCTGGTGTCTTTGGTTGATTATCACAATCGTACAAATTTCTTTTTTTTAACTAAAAGCAATAATACATAAAATTATTATTGCTAATGATACTCTTAATGTGGTATATAGTCATAGTGTCACATGTCTATCAATAGTTTTTTCAGTAATTATTGTAACGAATAGTAGGACTCATAAAATACTTAGAAATATGTTTTTAGATAAATTTTAAATATATAATCTAACTTATATCTATAAATTAACACTATTATTCTCCAATTCCATTTCTAGTTTTTTTATAAATTTATTAAATTCTTCTGGTTGCCTTTTTCCAAACAATACTCTTACAAGAGCTGAATTGATTTTTCCAAATATATTCCTCTTGCTCTCACTTTCAATAAAAATAAGTTTTGTATTTTCTAAGTCAATATGTACTAATTCATATCTAGTAATAGTACTTTCTCTTTTATTGCTTGTTTTTATCTCATATACTCTATTTTTTTCGAAATTAGTTATTTCAACCTTAAATCTTTTATTATTTTTTTGCTGTACAAATGTTCCTACTGCTTTTTTCTCATTAAAATTAGGAAAATTTAGTCTTGCAGATTTTGTAAATATATTAAATATGTCTTTTGCAGAATATTTTAATAAAACTTCAGTTTTAAATGTATTCATATCGTTTTCCCTTCTGTATATAAATTTAATATTTATAAGTTAATTTTTAAGTTAAAATAGTATAATATGCCATATTAAATCATGTTAAAACTATTTATATAGCTAAAATCTTACCTATATAAGTATGTATACTATCATATAAAAATAAAATCTTAAAATAGAAAGGGTTAAAAACACAGTTTATTATAATTTTTATTGTTGAGTAGATACGTACTATTATATATGATTGAGCAAGTTTTTCAATCATAAATTTATAAAGTATTTTGCATTAAAATTTAAACAAAGAATTAAATTATTTAAGATTATGAATAACTAATACATTTAGTAAATTACTAAATATACAAAATGTAAATACTTATCAAAATGTATAAATACTTATGACATCTAGTTACTTACAGGGTTTAAGTAGAAAAAAATATCAAAGTAAGTATGGCATGATAGTTGCTTATATATTTATCAAGAAAGGAGTTATTAAGCATGGAGTTGAGAGATAAACTTGTAAACATCATAAATACAGAAAATAAAAAAGATCCATTAACAGATGTTCAAATAGCAAAGTTTTTAAGTACAACTAGAGAGAACATAACTAATTTGAGAAAAGAACTTAATATAAGTAATTCAAGGCAAAGAAGATATCCTTATTTAAAATCAGCAATTTCGGCAATATTACAAAAGAATAAGAATATTTCTATATCAGAAATTACAAGGGAATTGATGACAGAAGGCTTTAATATATCTAGAAGAGTTGTGGAGGAACTTTTACCTAAAGAAAGTTTAGAAATGGATGTAGTAGAGGAATCTGAAGAAGAATCGAATGACCCATTTGAAACTCTGATAGGTAATAAAGGGAGTCTTAGAAATGCTGTAGAGCAGGCTAAATCTGCTATATTGTATCCACCAAAAGGGTTACCAACGTTGATTATTGGGGAAAGTGGAGTTGGTAAGAGTTTATTTTCTAGACATATGTATGAGTTTGCAAAGCAAAAAAAGATAGTAAAAGAAAGCTCCAATTTTGTTGTATTTAACTGTGCTGATTATAGTGACAATCCACAATTATTATTATCTTTGTTATTTGGATATAAAAAAGGTGCATTTACAGGTGCTGAATATGATACACCAGGTCTTGTAGAAGAAGCTGATGAAGGAGTTTTATTTTTGGATGAAATACATAGATTGCCTCCAAAAGGCCAAGAAATACTATTTTCTATTTTAGATAGGGGAAAGTTTAGGAGATTAGGTGAAACTAATGCTGAAAGAAAAGTAAGTATTATGTTGATTGGGGCAACTACTGAAAATGTAGAGACTAATTTATTATTAACATTCAGAAGAAGGATACCAATGCTAATAACTTTGCCACCATTACATGATAGATTACTAAAAGAGAAAATAGACCTTATATACAATATCTTTCAACAAGAGTGTAATAGAATAAATGCAAAAATATTTGTAGATAAAAATGTGATTGAAATACTTGCACTAAAAAAGTTTAGTGGAAATATAGGACAATTACAAAATATGATTCAGGTTCTTTGTGCAAGAGCTTTTATGAAGTTTATAAATTCCAAAGATGAAGATAGTGAATCGATAGTAGTAGTAGATATAAATGAAGTTTTAAAGCTTAAAGATTCTTTTAAAGATGCTGCCTTTCAAGAGATTGAATATACAGAGATAAGAAAATATTTGAAAAATGCTATATTTATACCATTTAATTTAGAAGAATCATCAGTAAAAGGAAGTCTTTTAAGTGATGAATATATATTACCAGAGGACATATACAAAACAATTGAAAAGAAATATTATGACCTAAAATCCCTAGACATTGAAGATATAGATATAGAGAATATTTTATGGACTTTTATTTTAAATAGATTTGCTGACTTAAAGTTTAATCTCGATAGTAATGAAGAAATTTTTTCAATGAGTGATTTAAATAGTTTTGTAAGTGATAGTTTAGTTAAACTGGTAAAAGAACTTATGAATGATATAGTTGAAAAAAATATGAATTTAGAAGTAAATAAAAATATGTTCAAATATCTAGCAATACACTTAGAAGAAGCTATAAAAAGAATTAAGCTAAATCAAAAGATAATAAATGTAAATTTAGAAAAAATAAAGATTGACTTTTCAAAAGAATATGAAATTAGTAAAAGTTTTGCAATAAAAATTGAGGAATCAATTGGTATTAAGATTCCAGATGATGAAATTGGATTTATAACACTCTACATAAAGTCTGCTCTAAAAAATGAAGTGAAAAAAGATAAAGTAGGGTTAATAATAATTTCTCATGGACGTATAGCTACAGAGACTGTAAATGTAGTTAAAGAACTTTTAGGTGTAAAGTTTCCTGTGGCTATAGATATGCCTTTAGATGAAAAACCAATAAATATATACAATAAGGCAGTAGAACTGTCAAAAATAATAGACCAAGGGAAAGGCATATTGTTTTTGGTGGATATTGGTTCACTTACAAACATAGGTCAAATAGTAAATAAGAGAACCAATATAAGCACTAAAACTATTGATAGAGTAGACCTCCTAATGGCACTAGAAGCAACTAGAAAAGTTTCTATGGGAGAGGAAGAACTTGATGAAATATTTTTTTCTTTGCTAAAAGATAGGATGGGATATAACTATGAATTAGAAAAACACATAGATAAATCAAATGCAATTATAACATTATGTCTTACTGGAGAAGGAACTGCTAAGTATATAAGTAAAACGTTGGAAGAAAAGTATGATAACACTAAATGTTATCAAATGAGTGCATTGGATGAAAATTTATTTTGTAAAATTGAAAATCTAAAAGAGACAAACAATATATTAGCTATTGTTGGGACAATAAACCCTAAGATACCAGGTATAAATTTTATACCCTATAATAAAGAACTTTTCAAAAATTTGGATATCTATCTATCAAAATCAAAACAACAAGATGACAGACCAATTAAATCGTATGAAAGAATGCTTGATGAGGATTTAGTGATTTTTGAACCAGATATATATTTTAAAAAGGATTTATTAGAATATGTATGTTCAATTCTTATAAATAAAGAATATGTAGAAAAAGATTACTTAGATTCTGTTTTACATAGAGAAGAAATGCTTCCAACATATTCTAAAGGAGCTATAGGTGTGCCTCATGGAGATTCTTCTACTGTAAATAGTACAAGGTTTGTTTTTGTTAAACTAAAGAATCCTATTGATTGGGGTGTAGGTAATGTAAATTTCATATTTATGCCAGTTTTTCAGGCTAATGATAAAGAGATTGTTAAAAATGTTCTTGAGATACTAAAAGATGCAGAATTTATGAACAATGCCAATAAGTGTTTTGATAAAGATGCTTTTAGAAGGATTATATTTGATAAATTTAAACATCTGTAGCCATAGCAAAAAAATTGAGAGGAGTTAGAGTAATGAATGTAGATTTAATATCATTGGGTTTAGAATCTAATGATTATGAAAGTGTTATTGAAGAATTAGGAAGTATAATGTGTAAAAAAGAATATGTAAAAGAAACATACATAAATGCTGTCTTGGAAAGAGAAAGGACATTACCAACAGGTCTAGATATTGGAGAAATGTGTGTTGCTATTCCACATACAGATTCAAAGCATGTAAATGAGTCTAATGTAGCTGTAGGGATATTGAAAAATCCTGTAAAGTTTAATTCAATGATAGACCCAAAAGATAGACTTGATGTAGAACTTGTATTTTTATTAGCAGTAAAGAACCCAGATTCACAAGTAAAACTGTTAAAGGATTTAATGTCAGTTTTTCAAAATATAAAGTTATTAAAAAATATAAAAAACGCATCAACAAAAGAAGAAGTAGCTAAATTATTGGACTTTATAGAAATTTAATGTAGGAGAATTTTATAAATAAAAAATTAAAATTTAAACAATCAAAGTAAGTATTATTTTTTTAATAGGTTTAATCTTATATAAAATAAAAATTTAGAGTGAAAAATTAGGAGGAAATAATTATGAAACAATTTAATGTATTATCAGTTTGTGGTTCAGGGACAGTTACATCATCTATGGTAGCAGGTAAATTAAAAGAAGTACTAGGTAATAAGGGGATTTCTATTACTACAACAGAAGCTAGACCAACAGAAGCACTAAATTTAGCACAATCAGGAAGATTTGACTTTATAACATTTACGAGTCCACTTCAAACAGGCGATTATGGAATACCAACTATAAATGCATTTGCTTGCCTAACTGGTATAGGGGAAGAGGCATTCTTTGAAGAAGTTTTGACTGTTATTGAAGGGATAGATAAGTAAGTTTTGGAGACGTGAATTTATAGTATTTAAATCAATGACTTAGATACTATAATAAGCTAATATTAACTAAATATTTGTGGAAAAAACATTTTATATGTTGTCATAAATTAAAAAATTATAAAAATAGTCACTTAAGTATTAAATTAAGCTTATAAATATTTATAAGTAGGAGGGAAAAAGATGTTAGAATTTATGAAATCTATAATCGATACATTTGGTTCTGCAATTATAGTTCCAATTATAATATTCATAATCGCAAAGATATTTAAAGTAACTACTAAGAAATCGTTTCTTTCTGCTGTGTATGCAGGAGTTGCTTTACAAGGTTTTACACTGATTTTAAATTCATTTACACCAATAATAACACCAGTTATCAATAGGATGGTTGAGAGTACAGGAGTAAACCTACCAGTTTTTGATGTTGGTTGGCAAGCAACATCATTGGTTGCATTTTCAACAAGTGCAGGTATGATATATTTAGGTCTTGGTATATTATTACAAACAATTTTATTTTTGATAAAATGGACAGACGTGTTTCAACCATCAGATTTATGGAATAACTATTCTTATATGGTATGGGGAGCAATGGTTATAGGAGTAACAGGAAATTTTCCTTTAGGTATAGCATGTATGGTTTTATTAAACCTATATAGTTTATTAATATCAGAGTTAGTTGCAAAGAGATGGTCTAGTTACTATAGATATCCTAATTGTACAATAATAGCTATGCATAATGTTGAAGCTTCTGTGTTTGCAGTATTTGCAGACCCTATATACAATAAATTGGGATTAAATAAAATAAAATTAAATCCAAAAGAATTAGAGAAGAAATTAGGGTTTTTAGGTGAACCAATTACTTTAGGTCTTTTTTTAGGTATGTTTATAGGTATATTAGGTAATATGACGAGAATAAATACTATGGAAGCTTGGGGAGAAATAATGAAAGTAGGTATATCTACAAGTGCAGTGATGGCAATTTTCCCTAAAGTAGCAAGTATGTTTGCTCAAGCATTTGCACCTATAACAGAAGCAGCTAGAAAGATTATGCAAAAAGCTGGAAACCGTGAGTGGTACATAGCAGTAAATGATGCTGTTGGATATGGTGAACCTGCAACTTTAATATCAGGTCTTATATTAATTCCAATAATGCTTGTAATAGCTATGGTACTTCCTGGTAATAAGGTATTACCAGTTGTGGATTTATTGGCAATTCCATATATGGTTCAAGGTTTAGTTGCCATACATAATGGTAATATACCAAAAGTATTAGTTTCAGGTATAATTTGGTTTGGATTAGGATTATATGTTTGTACATCTACAGCACCATTATTTACAGATATGGCTACAAATATAGGTGTAGCTATACCTGCAGGAGCAATGTTAATAACAAGCTTTAATATACTAGGAAAACCTTTGATGGGATTAGTTTTCTTTGCATTTCTAAGTGCAAATCCAATTTATATAGGTCTTTCAGTTGTAATTTACTTTGTTCTATGGGCATTGTTTAGAAAGAACAAAACAAGTATTCTTGATTATTTAGAAAAACAAGCACTCAAAAATGTAGAAGAAGAGCCTGTAGCAGTTTAAGTTTATAAAAATGAAATAAAAATAATTAAAGGAGTTTATAATTGATTTTATATAAGTATCAGATAATACCTGAGAAATATTTAAATGAAATATAGACTTCTTTTTATTTGATAATATTTGTAATTATAATGCATTGTATTTTTATAGTTGAGTTTTCTGTATAACCTGCTATTTAAAACATACTCTTTTATATTTATACAGTAATGTGGTTTAATTTTATAAAATGTAATCTCTACTGGTAAAAGACTTTGTATATAAGGCATTTGCCTGAATAAACCATTTATCTTTTGTATGGCATAGATATTGCTATATAGAAGTATATAGTATGAAAGGAGATATTTATATGGGAGATAAAATGAGAGCATCAGTATTGTATAATGTAGGTGATGTCAGATATGAAATGGTAGATATACCAGAAATAACAGATACGCAAGTGCTTGTAAATGTAAAATATGTTGGGATATGTGGTTCAGATTTACCTAGGTCTATGGTAAGTGGTTTGAGTGGAAATACAAAATATCCATTGATTTTAGGGCATGAATTTTCTGGTGAAGTTGTTAAAATTGGAGAAAAAGTAAAGCATATTAATGTAGGAGATAGAGTAGCTGTTGCACCATTAGTACCTTGTGGAAAATGTGATTATTGTAATGAAGGTAATTTTGGCTTGTGTGATGATTACAATATAATTGGAACAAGAGTAAATGGAGCGTTTGCAGAATATGTAAGAGTTCCAGAAGAACATATTTTAAAACTACCAGATACATTGGATTATGAAACTGCTGCCGGAATTGAACCAGCAACTATAGCTTATCATGGGATTTCAAAGTCTAATATTAGAGTAGGAGATAGTGTAGTTGTGTTAGGATGTGGTCCAATAGGTCAGTTTGTTATACAATGGGCAAAGGTGTTTGGTGCATCTAAGATTATAGCAGTTGATATTTTTGATGAAAAATTAGAACTTTCTAAACTTCTAGGAGCAAACTATATACTTAACTCAAAAGAAGTAAATGTAATCAAAGAAATAAAAAAAATAACAAATGGTGGTGCTGATGTTGTAATAGAAACTGCTGGTAGCCGATTTACACAAGAACAATCTCTATTTGTAGCAAAAAAGAGAGGAAATATAGTGTTTGTAGGTATATCACACACAGAATTACCACTTAGTGCAGACGCTACTGAGTGTATATTACGTGGAGAACTTACCTTGAAAGGTTCTTGGAATTCATATACAAGCCCTTATCCTGGAAGAGCATGGACTGCAACATTGGATTTTATGGAAAAAGGTGACATTATTTTTAAACCCATGATTTCAGATAAAATAGGTCTTAATGAAGTGGGTGACTTTTTAAGTAAAATGAGCAAGAGAGAAATTAATTTCAATAAAATCCTAGTAGAAATGTAAAAATTTAATAAAAAATTCTAAAAGCAATTAAATTTTATAACTATGACATTAAATAAAATAAAAATAATTTTCTTAAATAAAATATAGGAGGAAGAAAAGTGTTAGAAAATTTAAAAGAAGAAGTATTAAAAGCAAACTTAGAATTACCTAAGAAAAAGCTAATTACTTATACTTGGGGAAATGTAAGTGGGATAGATAGAGAAAAAGGATTAGTGGTGATAAAGCCAAGTGGTGTAGAGTATAGTAATATGACTGTAGAAGATATGGTTGTAGTTGATTTAGAGGGAAATATAGTTGATGGCAAATTAAGACCTTCTTCAGATACCCCGACTCATCTAGTTTTATATAAAGAGTTTGAAGAATTGGGGGGAATAGTACATACACATTCAAGTTGGGCAACAATTTGGGCTCAAATAGGAAAATCTATACCATCTTGTGGTACTACTCATGCAGATTATTTTTATGGAAGTATACCATGTACCAGAAAAATGACTAGAGAAGAAATTTGCAATGAATACGAAAAGGAAACTGGAAATGTAATCATTGAAGAATTTATGGGAAGAAATCCAATTCATTGTCCAGGAATAATTGTAAATGACCACGGACCTTTTACATGGGGAAAAGATGCAAATGAGGCTGTACACAATGCAGTAGTTTTAGAAGAAGTCGCAAAGATGGCTTATTATACAGAGTTAATGAGTCCTGATAATATTATGGATAAGGTTCTTATGAATAAACATTTTTCAAGAAAACATGGAAAAAATGCATACTATGGTCAAAAATGATTATCTGGAGGTGAATTATGCTAGACTCTTTAAAAGGTAAAGTTGTGGAAATAGCAATTAAAGCAGAGCATTATGGTTTATGTAAAGAAAAGACTGGTAATTTTAGTATTAGAGATAAGGATACTGGATATATACTTATAACCCCATCAGGTGTAGGAAGAGAAGAATTAAAAGTTGAACATATTTGTGTATTGGATTTGGATGGAAATGTAATAGAAGTTGAGAAAGGTATTAAGCCAAGTAGTGAGGTATTGATGCATATTGAAATATACAAAACAAGAGAAAATATAAATGCCATATCACATACTCATTCTTTATATGCAACAGCATTTTCAGTAGCAAAGAAACCAATTATACCAATTGTATATGAATCAGTTAATTATGGCGGTTATGTAGATATTGCTTCATACGAAAGACCAGGAACTTTAAAATTAGCTAAGAGTGTTTCAAAATTACTGATAGATACAGATGCATGCTTATTAGAAAGACATGGGTTGACAACTGTAGGTAATGATTTAGACGAAGCATTATTAAAATCAAGATATGTGGAAGAGGTAGCAGAAATATACTATAGGTCTTTAGTATTAAATCAATTTAAAGAACTTGAAGTAGTAGATGTTGATGAGTTTAAATCTTGGAAATACCCAGAAGAAATAAAGTTTTAATCTAAATAATTTTCATTGAAGTGGTTAATTAAAATATATGTATTATTTATATCAATTACTATGTTTTATTATATTAATTACCGTATTTTGTAAATATATTTATTACATTTTTTCAAAAAAATATAGAATCCAAAAGCCATATAAAATTGACTTGGGATTCTATACTTTTTATTTATGCATTTTTCTTTATCTGATTTTCTGGAGAATTTATATGTTCAAAATATTTTTTAGTTTCAGATACTATTATAGGTGATAATGCAAGTAAAGCTATAAGGTTAGGTATTGCCATAAGCCCATTTACAATATCAGCAATTATCCAAACAACTTCTAACTTTAAGAAAGCACCTAATAACACCATAGCCACAAATACAGTTCTATACCCATTCATGCCTTTTACACCAAACAGAAATTCAAAACATCTTTCTCCATAATAACTCCATCCCAAAATTGTAGTAAATGCAAATAATGTTAAACTAATTGTAAGTAATATTGGTCCAAATGTAGGAATTGCTCCGTTAAAAGCTGCTTGTGTCATAACAGCTCCATTTAGGTCTGAACACCACACTCCTGAAATAACAAGAGAGAATCCAGTAAGAGTACAGATTATAATAGTATCTATAAAAGTACCTGTCATAGATATAAGACCTTGTTCCGCTGGCCATTCAGTTTTAGCAGCAGCTGCAGCTATTGGAGCACTACCTAGACCAGACTCATTTGAAAATACACCACGAGCGATACCATTTCTAATTGCCAGTGACATAGTTGCTCCTAAAAAACCACCAGTAGCAGCAGTAGGTGTAAATGCACTTTTAATTATTAACATAAAAGTTTCAGGGATTTTATTCCAAAAAGATATTAAAATGATTCCACAGATTACAACATATATAACTGCCATAAAAGGTACTATTTTAGTAGCTACATTAGATATACTTTTAAGTCCTCCAAATACAACTAAAGCTACAAATACTGCTAATACAACCCCTGTAATTCTAGGGTCTATCCCGAAACTATTATTTATTGCATCTGTTATTGAATTTACTTGAGTAAAAGTACCGATTCCTAAAAGTGCAACTAGTATACCACTTATAGCGAAAAATATTGCAAGAGGTCTCCATTTTTCTCCCATACCATTTACTATGTAATACATTGGCCCACCAGACACTTGACCATTTTTATCTTTAGTTCTGTATTTTATTGCAAGAACACCTTCTGAATACTTAGTAGCCATTCCAAAGAATGCTGCTATCCACATCCAAAAAAGTGCACCAGGTCCACCAGCTTTGATAGCTGTAGCAACACCAACAATATTACCAGTACCAACTGTAGCAGCTAGAGCAGTACATAAGGCTGCAAAACTTGAAACATCACCACTACCTTTGTTTTCAGCAGAGAATATTAACTTAAGAGCTCTTGGCAGTTTAGTTATTTGAACAACTCCAAGCTTAACAGTAAGTAGTATACCAGTACCAACTAATAGTACCAGTAGGGGTGGTCCCCAAATAAAAGCATCAACTTTGTTTAAAATATCAATTAGATTCATAAAAACACTCCCTCATTTTTTTTGCTTTACATAATCAATAGAATTTTTAATGAAGTAATTGACAGGAAATAAGTATAATTTATTAATAATTTCTAGTGTAATAAAAAAAGCTAAATCTAAAAAAGATTCAGCTCTGGATGTACACTAATTAGCAACCAAAATAAAAGTATTAGTAAATACTGTTTTTGGTAGATAATCCCTGTCCTTTTGCCTGAGAGATTGAGCATAAAAGCCTTGCCCCTTCGGCGCCCATAATGGGTCTCTCCAGAGTTCCGTAAATTTTACAGTCCTACTTTTAAAAGTACCTGAGAGTGTTACTCCTTCGGTGTGCTATATAGCAACTCTTCTATAAAATCTTAACCGGATATTGATTTGTCATAGCTTATTGTATTAATAATATTAATATAAGTTTTTATGTTTTGTCAACTAAAAAATTAAAAAACAAAGAAAAAATATAAAAATGTAAGCCTATTTACGAATTATAAACTTAGAAAGATGAGTAATATACGTGAAAATGAATTTTGTAATACACATACAAATGAAGTGTAAAATAAGTTTTAAATAAAAAAATAATAAAATCTTAAATAATTAATTAGATATGATTAAATTATGGTAATATTATAGTTACGATATTAAGAAAAGTTCTATTTAGTTAGATTTTAAGCGTAATATGAGATTATGTATAGAGAAAGGATGTATTTTTAGATGGGAAAAATATTAGTGCTAGCAGAAAAACCTTCTGTTGGAAGAGATATAGCAAAAGTTTTAGGGTCAAAAAATGAAAAAAATGGTTATATAGAGGGGCCAAAGTATGTGATAACTTGGGCACTAGGTCATTTGGTTACACTTGCTGACCCCGAAAGTTATGGAGAAAGATATAAATCATGGAGCTTAGAAGACCTGCCAATACTTCCCAAGCACCTTAAGACTGTTGTAATAAAAAAGAGTGGAAAGCAGTTTAATACAGTTAAATCGCAAATGAATAGAAATGATATAGATGAAATAGTTATAGCAACAGATGCAGGTCGTGAAGGAGAACTTGTAGCAAGGTGGATAATAGAAAAATCACAGGTAAAAAAACCTATAAAACGTCTTTGGATTTCTTCAAGTACAGACAAAGCAATAAAAGACGGATTTGCAAAATTAAAAAGTGGAAAAGAATATGAAAATTTGTATTACTCAGCAATAGCACGAGCAGAAGCTGATTGGATTATTGGAATAAATGCAACCAGAGCTTTGACAACAAAGTACAATGCACAGCTTTCTTGTGGAAGAGTACAAACTCCTACTCTTGCAATGTTGCTTAAAAGAGAAGAAGAAATAAGAAATTTCAAACCTAAAGAGTATTATGGATTAGAATTAATTGCTACAAAGGGAAATTCAGATATAAAATTTATTTGGAATGATAAAAACAATAATTCTTCAACTTTTAGTAAAGAAAAGATAGAATCCACATTAAAAAAAGTAAAAGGTGTAGACATAAAAATATCTGAAGTAAACAAGTCATATAAGAAAAAATATTCACCTGCACTCTATGATTTAACAGAATTACAAAGAGATGCAAATAAAATGTTTGGATTTTCAGCAAAAGAAACTTTATCTATAATGCAAAAACTGTATGAACATCATAAAGTACTTACTTATCCTAGAACTGATTCTAGATATTTAACATCAGATATTGTTGGAACATTAAAAGATAGAATAAAAGCTGTAAATATTAGTGATTATTCAAAGATTTGTAATAGATTATTAAAAAGCAATATTATAGCTAATAAATCGTTTGTTGACAATTCAAAGGTAACAGACCATCATGCAATAATACCAACAGAACAGAAGGTATTCATGAGTGATTTTAGTGATAAAGAGCGAAAAATATATAATCTTGTAGTAAAAAGATTTTTAGCAGTACTATCTCCTCCTTTTGAATATGAGCAGACAACTATAAGTGCAACTGTAGAAGGAGAAATATTTAAGGCTAAGGGAAACAAAGTAATAAATTTAGGTTGGAAAGAAAGTTATAAAGATATTGAAGATGAAGATGAGTATGAAAGTATACCAAATGTTTTAGAAAAAGATGTACTTAAGGTCAAGGGATTAAAGATAACTTCAGGAAAAACAAATCCACCACCATACTTAAATGAGGGAACATTATTGACTGCTATGGAAAAGAATGGTCTAGGGACAGTTGCTACAAGAGCAGATATAATAGAAAAATTATTCAATTCATTTTTAATGGAAAAGAAAAATAAAGATATATATATAACATCAAAAGGAAGACAATTATTAGATTTAGTTCCAGTAGACTTAAAGACACCAGAACTTACAGCTTCATGGGAAAAGAAATTATTGGATATTTCAAAGGGAAAACTTAGTAAAAATACATTCATAAATGACATGAAAGATTATTCAAAAGATATTGTACTAGAAGTAAAAAATAGTGATAATAAATTTAAACATGATAACTTAACTAAAAATAGATGTCCAGAATGTGGAAAATTTATGTTAGAGGTAAATGGTAAAAAAGGTAAGATGTTGATTTGTGAAGATAGAGAATGTAATACTAGAAAAACTATATCACAAGTAACCAATTCAAGATGTCCTAACTGTCATAAAAAATTAGAACTTCGTGGAGAAGGTGAGGGGAGAATCTTCACTTGTAGTTGTGGATACAGAGAAAAGTTGTCTTCTTTCAACAAGAGAAAGCAAGAAGAAAAACAGAAGGCATCAAAAAAAGATGTTAATCAATATTTAAAAAATCAAAATAAAAATCAAGAGACATTTAATAATCCATTTGCAGAAGCATTAGCTAAGCTAAAAAACAAATAATTTTAAAGTTATTATTATACACAATTATAACTTTAACTGTATATTAGTTATATGTACTGATATAATATAGTGTATAGTTTAGGCATGAAAGTAGGGCTGTTAAATGGATTTAAGTGGCATATTTAAATACTATTGTAAAGAGTGTGAAAATACATGGAATAATTCGAGTGTTGAATTATTTGAGAATATAGAAACGTATAGTAAAGATTCACAAAAAAAGAGGGAAAAAGAATTAGATAAATTGCTAAATACAATATCAGTTCATTTAGAGAGGTATCCAAGTGATGCTGTATTGAGAAAAATGTGGGTAAAAAAGGGCGAGGTTTTCTTACAAAAGACATTGGAAAAAGAAAATATTTTTAAGTTAGAAAAAATGGATGTAGAGGATAGAAAAAAATTTTTAGATATAACAAAACAGTTTATTAGAGATGCTAGAAAATTTGATGATGATTTACCTATAGGTGATATTATGCAAGCTATGAGGAATGTATGGATTTCAAATGCATTACAATTATTATTTGGTAAAGAAGTATATTATTCAAAAGCTAACTTTGCATATAGTATGTTATATCCATATACTGATAATTATTTAGACAATACAAATATAGATAAAAATGATAAGATTTTATTTAATAACTGGTTAGAAAAAAGGCTCCTGGGAGAACACATTAAATCTAAGGATTATCATGAAAGTAAAGTATCTCAAATGATAGATTATATTGAAAGTGTATACCCTAGAGAAAAGTTTACAGAAGTTTATGAATCGTTATTATTAATATTTAAAAGTCAAGTAAATAGTTTAAAACAACATGGTAAGGAAAATCATTTGTGTAAAGAAGATTTATTATCCATTTCTATTGAAAAAGGAGGTTCATCCGTTTTAGTAGATGGATATTTAATAAGTGGATTGATGACAAAGGAAGAAATAGAGTTTTGTATAGGATATGGATTTTTATTACAAATATCTGATGATTTACAAGATATAAAAGAAGATTTAAAATACAACCATAAAACTATTATTACAGAGATGTCAAAAGAGGGTACTTTAGATAAAGTTGTAAATAAACTAATAAATTTTACTATTGAGTTAATAGATAGTTTTAAAATTAATAATAAAAATAAATCTGTAATAACTATGATAAAGAATGATTGCTTAATGTTAATTTTATTTTCTGTAGTTTATAATGCTGAATTTTTTTCTGTAGGATATATAAAAGAAGTAGAGAAATTTATTCCATATACAATAGATTATTCATTAGAGATTGAAGAAAAAATAAAAGAAAAATTTAAAAATATAGATGTTTTAAATAATGAAAATGAATATAAAGAAATGATTGATATTATTTGTGCAGAGTAGAAAAAAAGGGAGTGTCTTAGAATAGACTTTTTAGTTTATGAGGCACTCTTTTTGTATAAAATCAAATGTATTTTCATCATTTTAATAATTAAAAAGAGCTTATCCCTATTTGAGAAAGCCCTTTTTAATTTAAATAAAAATGTCAAGGTTAAACTATTTAAATGCAGTAATAATCCCATTATCATGTAAGTTTTTTATGATTGTAGCTGCGATAGGGAATCCAAATAATCCAGCTATTCCAAATAGTTGAGCTCCAACAAACATACACATTAATGTTATTAAAGGATATAGGCCAATTTGGTGTCCTACTACCTTTGGTTCTAATATTTGTCTAACAACGGTTATAATTATGTATAGTATTAAAAGTCCTATTGCTAAATTAATATTTCCATTAATGAGTGAGATAATCATCCAAGGTGTCAAAATACTTCCTGTACCCAAGACTGGCAAAATATCAACAAGTGCTATGATGACAGATATAGTAAATGCATTTTCAACCTTTAGGATAGTAAGTCCAATAAGTAGTTCTATGAATGTCACTGATAGTAGTATTGCATAGGCTTTTAGTAGTTTTAAAAGAGCATTAATACTGCTATTTTTTATATTTATTATCATAAATTGACTTTTTTCTGGAAATTGTTTTAAGATAAAGTTTACTATTTTTTGATAGTCAAAAGTAAAGAAAAAAGAAGCAATTAAAGTAATAATAAGTTTTAACATAAATGCAGGTGTTTTACTTGCAATACTAGCAATAGCATTGAGTGCATTTGTTGAAATAGAAGCTACTAAAGACATCATAGATTGACTTATATTATCCCAACCAAGTATTAATGCTAGGTTAACATTAGGTGTACTAGCATCTATCTTTGAAAATAAAGTATTTAGCGTTGGTTGTATACTTGATTTATATATTTCAGGAAGTCTAAAAAATACATCACTTACACTTGCAAATATCTTCACACCAAAGCTAACTAATAAAAATATACACAACCCATAAAAAATTAAAAGTATTACTATAGAAATAAGTGTACGATTTAAATTTGTATTATTTGTAATAAGTCTTATAATAGGTCTTAAGATGGATGCAATGATAAAACTGATTACAAAAGGCATTAATAATGGCAATAAGAATTTTAATACAATATATACAATACTTGTTATTAAAACTACATATGTAAATTTAATTATAAAATTCTTTTGCTTTTGAATATCCATAATATAAAACCTCCAATGTATTTGATATTATTCTAAATATGGTCTTTTTTACAGAAAATATACTACTGTATATTGATTATAAACTATAAAGCTTATGTAAAGTAAATAAATTATGTAAAATTTAGGTTAATTTTGTATAAAGAGATACTTTTATATTTTACAATTAATAACCAAATACTAAAAAATATTTTAAATAAAGAACTTAAAATTGTGATAAAATTAATTTATAGATATTAAAAAAAGTATAATATATGGTTTTTAAGAGGTGCTAAGATGAAAAATTTTAGAGATTTAGGTGGGAACAAAACTGAGGATGGCAGAACTGTAAAGAAGGGATTATTTTATAGGTCTGCAAAATTATCAAATCTAAGTGAAAATGATATAAAGATTTTAAAAGAGTTAAATATTAAATATATATTTGATTATAGAAGTGATGAAGAAGCTCGTAAACATCCATCAACAATAATATCAAATATAAAAAATATAAGAATACCAGCAATGAGAGAGCTAGAAGAATCAGGAGGAAGTTTTGGTTCTATTGAAGATATGATTGATGGATTGTTTGAAAAAGATGGTGCATTTAATATGTTAAATAATAGTTACTATAATTTGCCTATAAATAATCCGTCATATAAAAAATTAGTAGAACTTATAAGAGACTATTCTAATTTACCAATATTAAATCATTGTACAGCTGGTAAGGATAGAACTGGTGTGGGGAGTGCTATAATTCTTATGATTTTAGGGGTATCGAGAGAGAATATAATGAAAGATTATCTAAAAAGTAATGATTTTGCAGATAAAGAGATAGAAAGATTTATAGAATATAAGCCTAAATTTAAGGACATTCCAAAAGAAAATTTGAAATATATATTTGGTGTAAATGAAGAGTATATGAAAACTGCATTTAGAAGAATTGATGAAGAATACATTAGTGTAGAAGCATATTTATATGGAGAATTTAATTTAAATAAAGAAGAAATAAGAAAATTAAGAAATCAATATCTAGAGTAAAAGGTGAGTTTATGAGTTTAAATATAACAGCAAGACAGATAAATATAATAAAAATATTGTTAAATTCAAAAGATACAATTAGTGGTATTGCCTTAAGTCAAGAGATAGGATGTTCTTCAAAAACTATACAAAATGAAATAAAGGATATTAATAAACAACTTAGAAATGGTAAAATTTTGTCAATAAGAGGAGTTGGTTATAAACTAGAAGGAAGTTTTGATGAGGTAAATCTAAATAGCAATCTCTATGATGATGTAGATAGAGTAGAATATATAATCAGAAAAATATTAACCTTAAGTAATGAAGAAAAAAATACTATAAAACTTGAAGATTTAGCCGATTCTATGTATGTAAGTGTTTCAACAGTAAAAAATGATTTAAAAGAAGTAAAAAGAATATTGGAAAAGTATTCAATATCAGTTAAATCTAAGCATAAACAAGGTATATGTGTTTTGGAAAGTGAAGATAAGATATTAAATTGTATAGTTGACTTAAGCAATAAGAGAGATAATCAATTGAGTTTAAATGATTTTTTAAATGATGATATAAAGGAAAGAAAACTATTAATAAAAAAATTATTATTAGACATATTAAATGAAAATGGATTGGTATTAACTGATATAGAATTTAAGAGTGTGTTAAATAATATATTAGTTATGTTAAGCAGACATAAGTATAATGAAAAAGAATTTATAGAGAATTATATAGAAAATTATAGGAGCAAAAGAAGCTCAATTTTAGAAAATGAACAAAACAAAGAAATTATAATAAATTCAATAAAAACATTTTGTAAAAATTTAAAATTAGCTACATCAATAGATATAAGTAATGATAAGGTATTTGAAGAGTTTTTATATAAGCATATTAGTAGTTTATGTAAAAAAATAAAGTTAGGTATAAATCAATCACCTATAATGGCTCAAGATATAAAAATAAAATATCCATTTGCTTTTGAACTAGCTAATATAGCTAAAAAGACAATAGAAAAAGATTTGAAGATAGAAATTAATGAAGATGAAGTTGCAAACATAGCCCTACATATAGGAGGAGCAGTTGAAAGAGCATCTTATAATAATAAAGATAAGGTTTTCAAAACTATAATAGTTTGTACTTCAGGCATAGGCACATCAATGTTAATAAAAGCTAAATTAGAGAATATATTTAAGGAAAAATTAGAAATACTAAAGATTATTCCTTCATACTTAGTTGAATATATAAAAGTTATAGATGTTGATTTTGTAATATCTACTGTTCCTATTGAAGTAGGAGATGTGCCAGTAATAAATATATCTCCAATTTTAAGTGAGAAAGAAATTAGATTAATTGAAAAATATATAGAAACAGGAAATATATACCTAGATTTAGATATAAAAAGCCTGTTTGATAGTGAATTGTTTTTTACTGATTTGGTGTTTAAAAGGAAAGAAGAAGTTATAGATTTTATGGCAAGTAAACTTGTACAAAAGGGCTATATAGATGAGGATATGAAAAAATCTTACTTTGAGAGAGAAAAAATAGCAACAACAGAAATAGGGAATATGGTAACTATACCACATGGAGCTATTGGAAAAATTTTTGATAATAAAATAGCAATTGGTATATTAAAGAAGCCTATTTCTTGGGAAATATCAGATGTTCGTTTAATAATAATGTTAGCCCTTGATAAAGATAAAATATTAGATTATGAAGTAATATTTTCAAAAATATATAAAAGAGTAGATTCTATAGCAAAAGTTATAAGTATATGTGAAAATAGTAGTTTTGAAAAATTTGTAAATTTATTTAATTAGATGGGTAGTATTGTATATACACCTGTAAATTTGGATAATATAAAACTAAATAAGATAAAAACGATAAATTTCTCTTTTAATTAAGAGAAATTTTTTGACTTTCAAGGATATTAATATAAAGTTAAGATATAAACATAAAGCAAATAAATAAAAAAGAGGTGGCAATATGATTTATACAGTGACATTAAATCCATCAATAGATTATATAGTTAAGCTAGATGAGCTAAAGACAGGAAGTACAAATCGTGTAAAAGAAGAATACGTTTATCCAGGAGGAAAAGGTATAAATGTATCTCGCATACTTAAGGAACTTGGAAATGATAACACATCTTTAGGTTTTATAAGTGGTTTTACTGGAGAATATATAATAAGAACATTGGAAGAAAAAGAATTGAAGACAGATTTTATAAAGATAAAAAGTGGTTTTTCAAGAATAAATGTAAAAATAAAGGCGTTAAAGGAAACTGAGATTAATGGACAAGGTCCAAATATAGATGATGAAGACATTGATACTTTATATAAAAAACTTGATAAGCTAAATCAAGATGATATTTTAATATTGGCAGGAAGTATACCATCTACTTTAGATGAAAAACTATACGAAAATATAATGGCTAGATTAGAAAAAAAGAATATAAAAGTTGTAGTAGATGCAACTAAAAATCTTCTTCTTAATGTTTTAAAATACAAACCTTTTCTAATTAAGCCTAATAACGACGAATTAGAAGAACTATTTGGTGTTAAATTAAATTCAATTGAAGACATGGTAAAATATGCTAGAAGGTTAAAGGAAATGGGAGCTATAAATGTCTTGGTATCAATGGGAAAAGGTGGAGCATTGTTGATTACAGAGGAAGAAGAAGTGCTTATAAGTGATGTTCCAAAAGGAAAAGTAAAAAATTCTGTAGGAGCAGGTGATTCAATGGTAGCAGGATTTATATCTGGGTATTTGAATACTGGGAAATATGATTATGCTCTTAAATTGGGAGCAGCTTCAGGTAGTGCAACTGCTTTTTCATATGACTTAGCCAAAAGAGAATACATTGATAAATTGGTAAATGAGATATCTGTAAAGAAGTTTTAAAATATTAAAAAATATATAGAAAGGTAATTAATATTTATGAAAATTATAGATTTATTAGATGAAAAGTCAATTAAGTTAAATTTAAATTCAAAAACCAAATCAGAAGCAATAGAAGAATTAGTAGATTTGGTCGCAAATAGTGGAAATTTAAATGATAAAGAAAACTACAAAAAAGCAATTTTGGCTCGTGAAGAAATGAGTACAACAGGAATTGGAGAAGGTGTAGCTATACCTCATGCTAAAAATTCTTCAGTTACTAAAGCTTGTATAGCAGCAGCAGTGTCAAAAGAAGGTATAGATTATGAATCGTTTGACGGAAGTTTATCAAATCTATTTTTTATGATAGCTGCACCAGACGGAGCTAACAATACTCATCTTGAAGTATTATCAAGATTATCTACAATACTTATGGATGAAGACTTTAGAAATAAACTTATAAATTCAAGCTCTGAAAAAGAATTTAAGGAAATAATAGATAAAAAGGAAAGAGAAAAATTCAGTGAAGAATATCAAGATGAGAAAGTTACTGAAAAAAATATAATAGATACTAAAGAGAATGATGCTAATAAGTATCCTAAGGTTTTAGCAGTAACAGCATGTCCAACTGGAATAGCACATACATTTATGGCAGCTGAAAGTTTAAATAAAATGGCAGAAAACAAAGGTGTATCAATAAAAGTAGAAACTAATGGTTCAGCAGGTGTTAAAAATAAGCTTACAAAAGATGAAATAGAAAATGCAACATGTATAATAGTGGCAGCAGATAAAAATGTTGAGATGGCTAGATTTAATGGCAAAAAAGTCATAAAAACTAAGGTGGCTGATGGTATACACAAAGCGGAAGAACTTATAGACAAGGCTGTAAATGGAGATGCTCCAATTTACCATGGAGGAGATGGAAGTCACAACGAATCAAATGAAGAAAGTGAAAGTGGATTTAGAAAAGTATACAAACACTTAATGAATGGTGTATCTAATATGTTACCATTTGTTATTGGTGGAGGGATACTTATAGCGATAGCCTTTTTACTTGATGATTATACTATTAACCCTTCAAACTTTGGTTCAAATACACCTATAGCAGCTTTTTTTAAAGGAATAGGAGATAAAGCTTTTGGATTTATGTTACCTGTACTTGCTGGATATATAGCATACTCTATATCTGATAGACCAGCGTTTGTTGTAGGATTTGTAGGAGGTGCTCTAGCAGGTGATGGTGGTTCAGGATTTTTAGGTGCACTACTTGCAGGTTTTATAGCAGGTTATTTAGTAGAAGGGCTTAAGAAAATATTTAGTGTACTACCAGCTTCATTGGAAGGAATAAAACCAGTATTGTTATATCCTTTACTTGGAACACTTTTGATGGGAATTATAATGACATTTTTAGTAATACCTCCAGTTACAGCAATTAATAATGCAATGGTTGGATTTTTAAATGGTTTAGGTGGAACTTCAAAAATATTTTTAGGATTAGTATTAGGTGGAATGATGGCTGTGGATATGGGTGGACCTGTAAATAAAGCAGCATATGTATTTGGAGTTGCATCACTTGAATCAGGGCAGTTTGAAATAATGGCAGCAGTAATGGCTGGTGGTATGGTTCCGCCACTTGCTATAGCTCTTGCAACTACATTTTTTAAGAATAGATTTACTAAAGAAGAAAGAGATTCTGGTAAAGTTAATTATGTAATGGGATTATCATTTGTTACTGAAGGAGCGATACCTTTTGCAGCTGGAGACCCACTTCATGTTATACCAGCTTGTGTTGGAGGTTCAGCAGTGGCAGGAGCACTTAGTATGTTGTTCAACGCAGCTCTTCGTGCACCTCATGGAGGAGTATTTGTTATACCAGTGGTTACCCATCCATTTGCATATATATTAGCTATAGCTGTAGGCGCTTTGGTTGGAATGATGCTTTTAGCATTACTTAAAAAACCATTAAATCAAGAAGTATAGCAATTAAAGGATATTCAAGAACTTAAAATATGATGTTTTATAAAAATTAATATATTGCTGAATTATTTTAAAATAAGGATTTTATGAGGCTGTTATATAACGATTTGTAATTGTTATCTTGACAGTCTTTTATTTTTATATAAGTAAAATAAGTGTGTTTTGCTTTATTTGTATTTAAATTGTTTTCAAGTTAGAACATAAAGAAAATTATATATTATTTTAATATTCACTCGAACTATAAAATAATATTTGTTGTATTTTTTTGTATATAAAATATATTGTAATATTAAAAAAATAATAGTAAACTGATTGCATAAAAATGATTTTTATATAAAATTTAAGCAGAAGAATAAATTTCTAACGAAATTGGATATTTCTTCTGTAAATACATATTCAAAAAAAGAATTATAAGAGTTTAGTCAGCAGTCGTGTAAGTAATAAGGACTTTATAAATATAGAAATATAATGATATGAGTATAAGTAGAAAAATTTTATGATTTTTACAATTATTTTTTATAAAAAAGGGAGGTTATGTTTGTTGAATTTACAATCAAAATGGGTAAACTTTTTAAAGCCAACATATGTCAGTGATGAAATAAAAAGAAAAAAACTACAAGTTATAATATTTTTTTCTATAACTTATGGTTTATCTTATTCACTAGGTTTATTAGCAATATGTTTTAATCATTTAATAGATTCAGAAATTTTAGCTCAATTTATGATGATATTGCCATTATCTTCAGTTTCTATTGCAAAATTTTACACAGAGGGAAGAAATAATGATAAATATAATTTTTATTCATCAGTAATATTATTTTTTATTATTTACTTTTTTATATTTATTATTGAATCATTAAAGTTAATAAGTATTAATCAATTTCAATTAATGTATCTTATGTTAATTTTAATAAGTAGTTTATGTGTTATTGTTTATTCTTATAAAATAACAAGTTTATATATTTTTAAAAATTTTAAGATAGGTATTTTGCTATTTTTTTACTTTTTATTTTCTCAAATTATTTTTGGATTAATAATAAGTGATAATCAATTTGATTATAAGAATTTCTTGAATTATATTCTTCTTCCTATAATATCATTAGTATACATTTATCCTTTTTTATGTGAAGAGTATGGTTGGAGATCTTTTTTGCAAAGTATTTTATTTGATAGATTTGGCAAAAAAATAGGTATTGTAATGGTAGGCACTTGTTGGAGTTTATGGCACTTACCTTTACAATTTACACTATATAGTCCTCAAACTCCAATAATTGGAGCTATAGCCCATTTGATATATGGTATTGGACTTTCTATATTTTTAGGTTATGTTTATATGAAAACTAAGAACATATGGTTTTGCTCTATAATGCATGTTCTAATTAATAGCTTAGGATTAATTTTCAATGATTCTGAAATAATTATTAATTACCATAGTATTATACAAAGATTGATATTTATACTATTATTTTATACTCCTTTTCTATTTACAAAAGAATATAAGTAAGAATTACAATTAATTTATATAAAATAAATTTTTAAGTAAATATTTTTATAGAGAGATTGCTATATTACATATCAGAAAAATATTAAACTAACTAAATCAATAAAAAAGTTGGTGGCTAACAGTTTATAATTGTTAGCACAACATCATCTTATGTATTGAAATCTAAAATATCCTCATTTTTACTTAGCATAAATACTATTAATTAAGAAAATAATATAGAAATTATAAATATATATAAGTTTAGTCTGGTGTATAAAACAAGAAAACTAAGTGATTTTTAATTTAGCTTTTTATTAAGCTTATTTTTTATACTATTTATAATAAATAAACTCCATGATGGGAAAACTATTACTATTTAATATGTAAAGGAGTATTTTAAATGAATGAATCATATTGGTTTTTAAACTCAAGTCCAAAAGAATATAACAAATTAGGTGAAAATATAAAAACAGATTGTCTTATAGTAGGTGGTGGAATAACTGGATTGACAACTGCATATTTATTAGCAAAAGAAGGTAAAAAAGTAGTGCTTGTTGAGGCTGATAAAATAGGATATGGAACTTCTGGAAGGAATACTGGTAAGGTAACTTGTCAGCATGATATATTTTACTCTAAGATAGAGAAAAAATATGGATTAGATAAAGCAAAATCATATTATAATGCAAATAATGAAGCTTTAAATTTAGTTAAACAAATAATAGAAGAAAACAATATAAAATGTGATTTTAAAAGGGAAACTTCTTTTGTATTTACAGAAAAAGAGGATACTATAAAGAATATTAAAGATGAATATCGTACATGTAAAAAAATAGGAATAAATTGTGAGTATCATGAAACTATAGAAAATATTCCATTAGATATAAAGGGGGCTATTAGTTTTACTAATCAAGGTCAATTTAACCCAAAGAAGTATATTGATGGATTGGCAAAAGCAGCAGTAAATTTAGGGCTAAAAATATATGAAAATACACCAGTAGTAGACCTTGAAAAAGGAAAAATATGTAGGGTTAAAACAAGAGAAGATAATATAATAGAAGCTGAGAATGTTATAATTTCATCTCATAGTCCATGGTATGATGGATTGAATTTTTATTTTGCAAAAGAATATGCAGAGCGTGCTTATTTAATGGTTGCAGTTTTGGAAAATAAATTAGCAGATGGTATGTTTATAAGTATAGATGACCCATCAATAACTTTTAGACAATATAATGATGGAAGTGAAAATTTACTGATTTTTGGAGGAGGAGACCATAAAGTTGGTCAGGGAGGAACTGAGAAAGAAATATTTGATGATTTAGAGCATTATGGTAAAGAAGTCTTTAAGGTAAAAGATTTTAAGGGGAAATGGTCTGCTCAAGATAATATGAGTTTTGACAATGTTCCTTATATTGGTTATATCAACAAAAGAGAAGACAATATTTATGTAGCTACAGGGTTCTCTAAATGGGGAATTACTAATGGAACTGCTGCTGGAATAATAATAAAAGATTTAATAATAAATAATAATTCTGATTATAAAGATACTTTTAATCCATCCAGACTAGGTAGCTACTTTTCAAAAGATTTTATAAAGGAAAATGCAAACGTAGCAATAAATTATGTAAGTGGAAAATTAAAAATAGGTAGTGGAGATATGCCTAAAAATAATGGAGAAGGAAAGATTGTTAATATTGATGGAAAAAGATATGGTGTATATAAGGATGATAATGGAGATTTTTATATTGTAGACACTACATGTACTCATTTAGGATGTGAACTTAATTTTAACAGTGAAGAAAAAACATGGGACTGTCCATGTCATGGTTCTAGATTTGACTATAAGGGAAATATACTTGAAGGACCAGCTCTTAAGCCATTAAAACTTTATGGACATGGTGATAATGATGTTAATCCTAAGTTATTATAAAATTATTTTTAGGAAGGTAAAGTGTATATGAATAAACTTTTAAAGCCAATAACTATACTATTGTATATAGTTTATATTTTATCTGCCGTATTTTTTGTAGCAAACAAAGAATATGGAAGTCTAGGTCTAGTAGCAATTAGTTTAGTTGGTACTTTCATTTTGAGTTTTATAAATAAGCAAACTGAAAGATTATTGAGTAAAGAATTATATATAATGCTTGCTTTATTTATAATGTTTTCATCATTGTTAGGTACTTGTTTTAATTTTTATGATATAAATTATTATGATGATTTTTTGCATTTATGGTCAGGTATAATATCTTGTATTGTGGCTTTTTCTATAATTAAATACTTTTATACACAAAGAGAGATAAGTAAAATGAGTAAAGTGTTTTTAGTTATATTTTTATTTATGTTTAGTATGGGAGTAGCGAGTTTATGGGAAATAGGTGAATTTTTAATGGATACTTTTGTTGGGACTACTACACAGGCCGGAGGGTTAGAAGATACTATGATTGATATGGTAGATGCTTTAATAGGTACAATTATAACTATTCCTTTTATAGTAAAAAAATCTAATATATAGTTTTAAATTTTTTATATTAATTATAATGGATTTAATTAATCATGTTGAGTTTCAAGGTCTATATGATTAATTAAATCCATTTTTGTTATTTATAATTATTATTGAATATATTTTTACATATAAGATATAAGGTGATAGATAGAAATTGTTGGATTATGTAAATAATTAATATATAATACCATTATGGGCAATAAATACAAATCAAATGATAATATAGTCTATTTATGTAAATGTTAAATTGTATCCTAAGTATAATAGTAAGTTTTTTGATAGTGGTGTAGAAAGTAAAAATCTACTAGCCTAAATTGATGTATGGATTAGTTTAGGAACAGTAATTGCATATCTTAAGTTTGATGTCATGTTGGGCTACTAGAAATAGGTCATCTTTTTCACTTGAATATCTTTTCTTTAAACATGGGGAGTATCATATCAAAAACATATGAAAATTAAGTGATTTATGAGAACAGTAATATTTTATATGATAGTATAGAATAGTAATAAAGTATTAGGAGGAACATTGAGTGTTAAAAAAGTGGTTTGGTATTGTGAAAAAAAGACAAAAAAGTGAGTCAGTAAAAGAAGAAGGTGAAGTAATATTAAAAAACGAAAAAATATTATCTGAAGAAAAGTTGATAGATGAAGAAGGAGTTGTAGTTAATATTGATAATGAAATATTAACTAAAGTAGAAGTAGTAAATGATGACAATGAAATAGAAGAAAAAATAATAGAAGAAGATTGGTTAATTAGTGAAAATACCATAAAATTAGATGATAAAGAAGCAATTATTAATGATAAAAACATAGAATTATGTAAAAAAGAAGTTCAAGTTGAAGGTGAAAAAATAGATTTAAATAAGTTTGAAGGACTTGACCAAAATGAAAATTATAATCTAGAAAAAAATGTTATTGAAGAAAAAGAAGTAAGTGAATGTTTGACAGAAGAAGATTTAGAGTACATAAAAGAAATTAAAATAAAAAGAGGAAAAAGTATAAAAGCTATAAACTTGTATACTAAAGAAGAGTGGGTTTTTGACACTCATATACAGTGTAGTAAAAAACTCAAAGTTCCATTAGGGTACATAAGAGAAAATTTAAAATATGGATATATGGATTACTTTGGAGATGCAATAAATTATTTAAGTGAAGTATTAAATATAGATGAATACTGCAAAAGTGAATGGAGCTATCTCGATAATAGCAAATCTCCATCTGAGATATTTAATATTCTAAACAATAAAATATTTAGTATAAGGCTTTCTAATGAAAAAAGAAATGAAATTTTGACAAATGATAAAATTGAAGCATTAAAAATGAATTATAGATTTGAATGTATTGATGAAGAATATGATGAATATTTTAAAAAATATAAGTCTATAATCAAAAGAGGTGGAAAGAAAAAAGTTGAATTAGTAAATAAAAAAGGTGACATTTTAGAAATATTTAAGTCTTTAGAAGAATGTGCCATTTATTTGCAAAAGGAAAAGAATGAAGTTATACAAATGTTAAAATATGGAGATACAAAAGTAGGAAGAAACTTTATAAGGTATAGTTTGAGAAGTATTTAATTTCATTTTAAATTCATAAGAGTTTCATTTCTGATTCACACATTTAATATTATTTTAATGTAAAATAATAAAGGTGAAGTATTGTACAATTAAAATTAAGGAGGGTATTAATGTCTGAAGAAAAAAATCCAAAAGAAAATACATTAGATGAATCTAAAAATTCAGATAATGTAAATTCTAAAAAAGATGATGTGTCAGATGAAAAAAATACTGATAACAAAGTTAAAAAAAGGGAAATAAAGCTAAACAACAAAACACTTAAAGCTATTGTAGCAATTGTTGCAGTAGGAGCTATATGTTTAGGTGGAGGCTATATTTTTGGCAAAGAAGCTGGAAGAAAATTGCCTGCTACTTCAAAACACTATAATAGCAGTGAGGTAGTAGCTACTATTGGGGATAAAAAAATAACAGGTGAAATGTTAAGAAAGAGAATGGAGCCATTATTTTATTTAAATGCAAAAACTACTATGACTGATGACGAAATACGTTCATATGAATCAAATATGATTGAAACTATGATTACATCTGATATATTATCCTCTGAAGCAGCAAAAGAGAAAATAAGTATAACTAATGACCAACTAGATGCTCAGTATAATAATTTAATGAGTAGTATAGAATCAGCAATGGGAATGACTAAAGAAGAGTTTTTAAAACAGTTTGATTTGACTGAAAAATATATAAAAGATGATATGAAAAAAGAGCTAGTAGCATCAAAATATTTAAATGAAAAATCAAAAGTTACTGATAAAGAAGCAGAGAACTATTACAATAAAAACAAGAGCAATTATTTACAAGTTAGAGCTTCACATATTTTAATAAAAACTGTTGATGATAAAGGTAAGCAAGTTAGTAGTAGCAAAAAAGCTGAACTTAAGAAAGAAGCTGAAGAAATACTTAAAAAAGCCCAAGCTGGGGAAGATTTTGCTACTCTAGCTAAAAAATACTCTGAAGATAGTAGTGCAGAATCAGGTGGAGATTTAGGTTTCTTTGGTAAAGGTCAGATGGTGGAATCTTTTGAAAAAGCAGCCTTTGCATTGAAGAAGGGAGAGGTATCTAACAAACTTGTAGAAAGTGATTATGGATATCATATAATTAAGAAAACTGATGAAAAATATCAGCCATTTGAAGAGGTAAAATCAGATTTAGTAAGCAGTTTAACATCAGAAAAACAAAACCTACTTATACAAAATCTAAAAGAAAAATATAATGTTAAAATTACAGATAAATATCAAATGAAAGCTAAAGAATAGATAAAGTCAATTTATTAAAAAAAAGAAAAATTAACTGTATGGATAAAAGCTATTTTTACTCTCAATATAGAGAGTATAAAATAGCTTTTATTATTTTGCAATAAAATCTATTTATATATATGAAGTGACAAAGAAATAACATGCAAAAAGACATTAAAAAGAAATATTTTTAATTTGAATTTTTTCAATAAAAATTTACAAAAATGAAAAAATAAACAAAAAAGAATTGAAGATTTAAGTTGTTATTTAAATATATATATATTAAGATTTTCTTCTGAAGATACTAAAAAAATAATATTTTTCATAATTTTAAAAATAATAATAAAAAAATGAAAATACAGGCGATAATCTATTGAGTAAACATAGAAAAGATGATATTATAAGTATGTGCTAAAATGGTTAAAGCAATATTAATATTAAATTTAACTATAAAACAAAAGGGGGCGTTTTTTTATGTCAAGTACAGAAAGCGTATCTAAAAAAAGTGGTCATCCGAAGAGTTTTTGGCTTATTTGCATGACAATTTTGTGGGAAAGATTTAGTTATTATGGTTTAACAGCTTTATTGGTATTATTTTTTACAGCAAGTGTAGCTCAAGGTGGTTTAGGTCTTTCTACTCAAGAAGCAACATCCATGTTTGGCTTATTTACAGGTCTTATATATCTTACACCATTAGTCGGTGGCTGGTTAGCAGATAAAGTTTTAGGTCAACAAAAATGTATTTCTATAGGTGCACTTTTAATAGCAATAGGAGATTTCGTACTATTTGCTTCATCTACATCTATTGCCATGGTTTGGGTAGGTCTATCAATAATTATTTTAGGAAATGGTTTTTTTAAATCAAGTTGCTCAAATATAGTTGGGGATATATATCCTAAAACTGATGTGTCAAGAAAAGATGCAGCATACAGTTTATTCTATATGGCAGTAAATGTAGGAGCATTTATAGCTCCAATAATATGTGGATTGCTTTCTGATAATGTATTTGCAGTAAGAGGAGCAAGTGGAGATATAGTATCTTATGGATATAAGATGGCATTTTTAATTTGTGGTATAGGCATGATGTTAGGTATGATTATATTTACACTTCTTGCACCAAAATTATTAAATGAAGTCGGAAAATATCCTGTGACTAAAGGTAATAAAGGTGAAAAAATTGAGTATGGACCACTTACTAAGTTGGAGAAAAATAGGATAATAGCAATGGTTATTTTATTTTTATTTGTGGTCTTATTCTGGACAGCATACTATCAAACACAAAGTTCTTTTATGATTTATGTAAGGGATAATGTAAATAGAACTCTATTTGGATTTGAAATGCCAGTAGCATGGCTTACATCACTAAATGCTATATTATGTGTGGCTTTATGCCCAGTATTAGCTACCCTATGGGTTAAATTATCTCATACCAAAAGAGGTGATTTCTCTATTCCAGTTAAAATGGGATTAGGAATGATAATAATGGGTGTTGGGTTTATAGTTATGGTATTTGCTACATTAGCTAATGGTCCAGATGGAATGGTAAAGGCTAGTATATTGTTTATAGTATTGACTTATATATTTACAACAGTAGGTGAATTATTCTTATCTCCTATAGGACTTGCAATGTTCAATAAATTAGCTCCAGCTAAGTATGCTACGTTGTCTATGGGAGCCTGGTATCTAACAAGTTTTTTTGCAAGTTTATTATCAGGAAAGATTGCTGGTTTTACAGCCACACTTGGTTTTTTACAGATATTTGGAGGAATAGCAACAGTTTTAATAATATTTGGTTTAATATTATTGGGAATAAGAAATGTATTAACAAGATTAATGGCTATGGATTTACTAACAAAAGAAAAATAATTCATGACGAATTATTGTAAATAAATGAATTACTTTAAATAAAGGAAGTTACATTTAAATATAAAATTAAATGTAATTTCCTCTTTGATTATGAAAAAAAGCTTTACACAAATAGATATTATAATTAAAATTATAATTGTGATAATTAGAGTGTATAAGATTTATATAAATTATACAAAAAATATTTATGTAATAAACTTTACATACTTATATATTTAGTTATTCAAACTATTATTTCGAGGAGGTCTTGTTGTGAATATAAAAGATAGATTAAGTGGATTAAGAAAATTTATGGAAGAAAAAAATATAGATGCCTATATGATTCCATCTTCTGATAATCACCAAAGTGAATATGTAGGAGATTACTTCAAATCAAGAGAATTTATATCAGGGTTTAATGGTTCAGCAGGGACGGTTATTGTGACTAAAGACGAAGCTGGGTTATGGACAGATGGAAGATATTTTATACAGGCAGAATCTCAATTAGAAGGAAGTACAATAAAATTATTCAAAATGGGACAAGAAGGTTGCCCAACTACAGATGAATATTTATATAAAAATATTCCTGAAGGAGGAACTTTAGGATTTGATGGTAGAGTTATATCTGCTAGAGAAGGAGCTACATTAGCTGAAAAATTATCTAAAAAAGGTATAAAGATAGAATATCAGTATGATTTAATAGATAGTATATGGCCAGATAGACCTGCTTTATCAGATAGTAAAGCATTTTTATTAGATGTTAAATATTGTGGAGAAAGTTTTAGCTCAAAATTAGCTAGATTAAGAGAAAAAATGAGTGAAAAAGGTACTTCTACTCATGTAATAACTACTCTTGATGATATAGCATGGTTATTCAATATAAGAGGTGGAGATGTTAAATATAATCCAGTTGTACTTTCTTATGCAGTAATAACTTTAAAAGAAGTTTATCTATTTGTTGATGAAAGTAAGTTAAATGAAGAAATACTAAATGAACTAGCTAAGGAAAATGTTCAAATAAAGCCATATAATGATGTGTATGAATTTGTAAAAAATATAGACAAAACTGAAAAAGTTTTATTAGATGGAACTAAGCTTAGTTATACAATTTACAATAATATACCTTGTGAAGTTGAGAAAGTTGATGAGTTCAATCCAGTAATGTTTTTTAAAGCTCAAAAAAATGAGGTAGAATTAGAAAATATAAGAAATTCACATGTAAAAGATGGTGTAGCTTTCACTAAATTTATGTACTGGTTAAAGAAAAATGTAGGTAAGATGGAAATCACTGAAATAAGTGCTACTCAAAAATTAGAGGACTTAAGAAGAGAGCAAGAAGGTTTCTTTGAGCCAAGTTTCAATACAATTGCTGCATATAAAGAGCATGCTGCAATGATGCACTATAGTGCAACTCCAGAGTCAAATTATAAATTAGAGGCAGAAGGATTATTTTTAGTAGATTCAGGTGGACAATATTATGATGGAACTACTGATATAACTAGGACTACAGTTTTAGGACCTATAAGTGATGAATTAAAACTACACTTTACTTCTGTAGCAAGAGGAATGATAAATCTTTCTAAGGCTAAGTTCTTGCATGGTTGTAGAGGATATAACTTAGACATACTATCTAGAAGTTGCATGTGGAATATGGGAATTGATTATCAATGTGGAACTGGACATGGTATAGGATTTGTGCTAAATGTTCACGAAGCTCCAAATGGATTTAGATGGAGAGTAGTACCTGAAAGATTTGATAGTGCAGTTCTTGAAGAAGGAATGGTAACTACTAATGAACCAGGTATATATATAGAAGGTTCTCATGGTATAAGAACAGAGAATGAAATTGTAGTTAGAAAAGCTGAAAAGAATTTCTATGGTCAATTTATGGAATTTGAAGTTGTTACGTTAGCTCCTATTGACTTAGATGGTATAGTACCAGAATTAATGAATAAGGATGAAAAAGATTATTTAAACTGGTATCATAAGTTAGTTTATGATAAAATATCACCTTTCTTAACTGATGAAGAAAGAGAATGGTTAAAAGTTTACACTAGAGCTATATAGTTTGTACTAGATACAATAAAAATCGAGGTATTATAATGCCTCGATTTTTTATTGTATATTTTATTAACTTTAAAAAATTTTTAATTTGATAATTCTACTAATTTTTTATTCATTATAAGTAGTATAATTCCAAATATCAATAAAAATGATGGTATCACTATGAAGACTTGTAACATACCAAGTTGGTCTATAATAGCTTGCGTATAGCCAGATAATTTATTTGCTGCAAATTTGCCTAAAAACCAAACACCCATTAGTAATGAAATATACTTTTCAGGCGAAAGTTTATTTACCATACCATACCCGACTGGAGAAAAGCAAATTTCTCCTATACTTTGGAATGTTAAAAATCCAACTACCCAAAATACACTTGCTTTGTGAATTGAATTAGGGTCTGTTCCTGTTTGTATAACTGCTACTATCATAAACAAAAATGCTATGGCTAATAGTATAAAACCTAAGCTCATTTTTTTTGGCACACTTAAATCGCCTTTTTTAGTTTGAGATAATTTTACCCATACTAAAGCAGAGATAGGTCCAAGAATAACACAAAGGAGACCATTGTATGAATCTATCCATGAAGTAGGAATTTGAAAATTGCCAACAGTAAGATTTATGTGTTCCTTTGTATAGAGTGCAATAGACATAGAGGCTTGGTTATATGCTATCCAAAAAAATACTGTGAAAAAAGCTAACACCAATATTACTATTATTCTTTTTTTCTCAATCAAAGTTAAAGGTCTTGAAGCGAGCATTTTCTTATATTCTAGTGATTTTCTTATAGACTCTCTCCCGTTAATAGGGTCATTATTCAAAGGTTTATAAAACTTTCTGTTTCCAAATATAAAGAAGAATAAACCTATTAGAACCGTAATTGATGAAAATAAAAATACATATCTATATCCATACATACTTATAGATAATCCGCTTTTCATAGCAAACCATTCATTAGCAACTAAACCGCATATTAAAGGGCCAAATAAAGTACCTAGATTAGTAGCCATATACGTAATAGAGAAAGCTCCATCTTTTCTTGGGTCATCATTGGTATATAAGTTTCCAACCATAGTATGTAAGTTTCCTTTATAAAAACCTATTCCTAATCCAGATAAAAATATCATGATGTTTATATCCATCTTACTATTTGCTATGTATCCTAGAAAATAACCAATTGAAACCATTAGCATTCCAAGTATAATACAGTTTTTGGGACCTAAAAATCTATCACTGACCCATCCACCAATAACTGGAGAGAAATAAGTCCATGCTAAAAAAGATGCAAGCATTGATGCGGATTCTGCTGGTGTTAACCCTAAACCACCTTTGGAGACTTGTTCAGCTAAAAACAATAATAATACCAATTTCATACCATAGTATGCAAGTCCTACAAAGGTAAATATTGAACAGCAGAAATATAAATCTCTAGGTTGTTTAAGTTTTTCTTGCGTTTTTAAAACTGACATATGTCGAGAACCTCCAGATAAATAGTTTAACAAAATTTTACCATACTATATGAGTATATGTTTTTTTCATATAGACGTCAACTTGTAAGATAATTTAATTAAGTCGAAATATATGTAAAAATAGTATCATTTTTGTGTATTCAGTAATATTTTTTTATGATAATATATGTTATTATTATATTAAAATACAAACATATTTATGGAAAGGATATGCCAATTTAGTAGTTAGATTGATTGTTTGGCAGGTGGGATGAGCTATGATAAGAAAGAAATCTGAATTACAAGTAGAAGTAAAAGAAAATTTAAATGGTGGTATAGGAAAGGTTAAGCTTGAAAACATAATACAAAATGAAGAGCTTAAAGGAAAAGGAAGACTATTTAAAAGAGTAGCTTTACCAGTAGGAAGTTCAATTGGTGTGCATGACCATACAACAGATTTTGAAGTATATTATATACTAAAGGGAAAAGGTAAAGTATTTGATAATGGGGAATTTGTAGAAGTAAATGAGGGTGATGTAGTGTATACAGCTGATGGCGAAAAACATTCTATAGAAAATATAGGAGAAGAAGATCTTGAGTTTGTAGCACTAGTTTTATATATGTAAAATATGGAGGAGGAGTCATGACAGGCAAGATAGAAGAAATTAAGGACAAGATAAATAGATTTTGCAACTCCAATTTAAATCAAGAATACAAAGATATAAGCTTTAAAATTTTGCAAAACCTTTTAGATAATAATAAAGAGATAATTCATTCTTCTAGAGCTGATATATGGTCTTCAGCTATACTAAATATAGTTTTAGAACAAAATCTTTTATACAATAAGAAGCATCCACTACATATAACAAAAAAAGAGTTTTCAAAACAAATAGGTGTTTCTTTAAATACTATAAATAATAAATCGTCTTTAATAAAAGATGTTTGTAGTATTGACTTTTTAAATCAAGATACTATAGCTATTTCTAATGTAGAATTTTGGGTAAAAGAGACTAATTCCAAATCAAAGTCTGTAGATTTAGATTTAGAAAAGAAAAAAATACTATATAAAAGATATATTAAGCTATCACAAGATGCGAATAGTGATATTGAATCAATTAGATATATGGAGGAAGCTGTAAATATAGGTAAAAGTATGATTACTAAAGAAGATAAAGAACTTGGATTTTGGAAAGGTTTATCTACCAGAGCCTATATGATAGCACTTGAATCCCTTGCTAGAAAGTTAGAAAGTATTAATAATCTAAAGGAGTCCAAAAAAGTATTAGAATATTTAATAGAAATTAATCCTAGTGATGAGCAGGGAATAAGATACAAATTATTAAATGTATTAATTAGATTAAATGATAGAACTTCAATAAATAAATTATTTGAACTTTATAAAGAAGAAAAATCTGCTACATGGATGTACAGTAAAGCTCTTTATTACTTTAAAAATAAAAGTATGTTTTTGGCAAATGATTCTATTAAGGTTGCTAGAAGTAAAAATAAGTACGTTGGATTATATTTGTTAGATTGGCGAAATGCTTTTGGTAGAGAATTTGTTACAGAGGAAGAAAAGGCAGAAGCTGTCTATTACTATGATGAAAACATAGTGATTTGGAATGAAGTTAAAGGTTCTATGGATTGGCTATTAAAAAAAATGTTGGAATTTTCATAAAAAAAACTACTCCTTACTTTTATATAAGTAAAAGGAGTAGTTTTTAATTTATACATCTAGTTTTAAATCTTCAGGTTTTATTAGACCTTTTTTTCTCATAAATTCTGAAATCAACAAAGTTACAATAGCAGGAAGTATAAAATTAAGTAAAAGTATACCAACCCACATAGATATACCTCCTTTTCCAGCACTTTGCATAGCAGTTACTGTTCCAAATTGTCCAACCAATCCACAAGTGCCCATACCAGAACCAATAGGAATATTCTCCATTTTGAATATTGTTGTAGATAATGGTCCAAGTAATATTGAAGCTACAGTAGGTGGTATCCAAATTTTCCAATTTTTTATTATATTAGGTACTTGCAACATAGATGTCCCAAGACCTTGTGCCACAAGGCCACCAACTCCATTTTCCCTAAAGCTCATAACAGCAAAGCCTACCATTTGGCAACAACAACCTACAGTTGCTGCCCCACCAGCAAGACCACCTAAACTTAACATCATACAAATAGCTGCACTACTTATAGGTAATGTAAGAGCTATTCCAACAAGTGCAGAGACTAAAGCTCCCATTATTATAGGTTGCATAGTTGTAGCTTGCATTATTATATTTCCAAATGAAGTCATAAAAGCAGAAACAGCTGGACCAATAAGTTCAGCTACAAGTACTCCAATTAGTATTGTTACAGCAGGTGTAACCAATATATCTATTTTTGTTTCTTTTGAAACTAATTTTCCAACCTCTACAGCAAAAAGTGTAGCGACAAATGCTCCAACAGGTCCTCCTAATTCATTACCACAAGCTCCAACAAGTGCACAAGAAAATAGTACAAGTGGAGGTGCTTGAAGTCCATACGCAATAGCCACTGCTATAGCTGGACCAGTAACCTGTTTAGCAAGAGGGCTTATAACTTCAGTAAAAAGAGAAATATTGAAATTATCTCCTAATGTATTGAAAATTGTTCCAATTAAAAGGGACGAAAAAAGACCGAGTGCCATATAACTTAGTGCGTCAATAAGATACCTTTGAACAGAAATTTCAATATTTTTTCTTTTAGCAAATGATTTGAAATTTCTTTTTTTATAATTGATTTCCAATTTAAAATCCTCCTCATATAATATAAGTATAATTTCTTTTTAATTAATTATATAACTTTTCAGCTGACAAGACAAATGTTATTTCACTAAAATTAGACTATTGTAATAGTAAGAAATTAACATTAATTTTAGTTTTAAATTTTAAATTTATGGTTTATAATTAGTATAGGGATATTCTGAAATATAATAATTTTCCAGTTTATCCCAATATTTAACTTAGGTAGATTGCTTACAAAACAAATGATTATATATTAGGCTAAAAGGAAGTGGATAGATGATATTTGTAAAAAATAAGAAATACAGAAAAATTGCCATAATTATATCTATTCCTATATTGCTTGTTGCGCAGTACTACCTTTTTAAATTTGGAATACTTAGACCAATGGTAAAGGGAGTAGAAATTGAAATTGTAGATGGGGAATATGTTAAAGATATAGATAAATATGTAGTAAAATTAAATGAAACAGTTACTTTGTCTACAGGTGAATATATTAAGGTTCCTTCGTATGCTAAAAATCCAAATATTTGGTTTAATGTATTGGATAACTCAGGGACTTTAAAAATAGATGGAAATAAAATGACAGCATTAAAGGTTGGGTATTCTTCTGTGGGTATCATGAAAAATTCAAGAGTATTAAAAAAGGCTACTATAAAAGTAGTAGACCCAGAGGTAGAATCACTAGATATGGAGATTAATGGGGATTTAAAACATGTTGGTGATAGTGCTACTATAGAAAGTACAATAGAAGTTGATTATGATAAGTTTAAAAAATCATATAAGCCAGTTTATAAGAGTAGCAATGAAAATATTTTAAAAATCAAAGGAAATAAAGTAAGTGCAGTTGGAGTTGGTAAAGCTACAATATATGCTAAGTGTGGAAATAAAGAAATTGAGAGAACATTTAGGATTCAAGCTAGAGTTGCTGAAATAAATATGGATGATATAAAAATAGAAGTTGACCAGAATGAAAAATTGAAACCAGATATAATAACTTCTCCACCTGGTTTAGAACCACCAAAAATATATTATGAGTTAGTAGATTCAAAATTACCTGTAGAAAGAGCAATAAGTTTAAGTAGTAATGGAAATGTTGTAGGGCTTAGAGAAGGTAAAGATAGGGTGAGAATAACTTGTGGAGATAAATCTAAAGTAATAACAGTAACAGTAGTCAAAGAAACTATAACGAATGACTATATACAAAACTTGGTTGGTTCACATAAAATAGTAAACAATAAAGTTATTATTAAACTTGAATGGGATTATATGAAAGATGTCTTTGATTATGATATATATCTTAAAGATAAGTTGTCAGGAGAATCATTTAAGAAAATTAAATCTATAACTATAAATGAAAGTGATTTAGGTAAGTCTAACAAGGTATATGCGACTATAGAAGTAGATATGAAGGGTAATCAAAATATAGATTTTGATATTTATGTCATAGGGAAAAAGGATTCAGATACAACTAAGCCAAGTAATGTAATAAATATTACCAATGGAAATGGAAATTCAAATAATGATAATAATATTAAAGATATGAGGGTAGAAAATATATCAGCTAATGTTGATAGAGATAATAATGTCATTAGAGTTAACTGGAGTAGTATATCTCATAAGGACTGTACTTACAGTATATATGTAAAAAATAATACTAATGGAGATGGAGAATTTACTCTATATCAAAGTGATATACAGGGAAATGAGCATACTATAAGTATTCCTGAAGGAGATTTAAATCTAGATATTTATGTTGTTGCAAATTATAATGGAAATAGCTCTCAAAATAGTGATGTTATAAATGTAAGATAGATTTGTATACAAATTGAAAGTGTTGAGTTTATTTAAATATTAAATTAAGAAAAAGGATAGTATAGGGTAATTATACTATCCTTTTTTGTTACAATATATAGGTTTAAAATCTCTAGTAATATAAATTATAAAAAGTCTTATTTACACAAATCTATAGATATTTTTTTTATTAATCAATATTGTCTTAAATTGAACTTAGTGCAGCTTCTATTGCATGTATTACTGTCGTATCAAATAGTGGAATAGAAGTGTCATTTTGTTTAATTAAAAGACCTATTTCTGTACATCCTAATATAACAGCCTCTGCACCTTGTTTGCCAAGCTTATCTATAATAGATAAGAAAGCTTTTTTTGAAGATTCAGATATAATTCCTAAGCAAAGTTCATTAAATATTGTGTCATTTACTATTATACGGTCTTCTTCATTTGGAATTAAGACTTCAATTCCATTATTAATAATTACATTTTTATAAAAATCTTGTTCCATTGTATATTTAGTACCTAATAAGGCCACTTTTTTTATTTCTTTTTCCCTTAATACCGTAGCAGTTACATCTGCTATGTGAAGTAATGGAATATGTATACTTTCTTGTATTTTATCTGATACCTTATGCATAGTATTAGTACAGATAACAATAAAATCTGCCCCTGCCTCTTGTAATTTAATTGCAGCATCAGCTAAAATTTTGGCGCTTTTTTCCCAATTTCCACTAGATTGGCATTCTTCAATTTCTTGAAAATCTACACTGTAAAGTATACATTTAGAAGAGTGTAGTCCACCTAATCTTTCTTTTATTACTGTATTAATAACTTGATAATATGTAATGGTACTTTCCCAACTCATACCACCAATTAAGCCTATAGTCTTCATATTATACCTCTCTTATTTATTTATTTTGAAATAGCTATTTACAAATACAAGTATAGCATCTAAAATAGAAGCATACAATAATAAAATTGTATGGAGTACAATTATAATTAAGAGGAGTAATTATATGCCAATAAATTCTTTTGAAAACTATCCTATGACATGGAAACCAAAATTAGATAACCGAAAACCACCAATATATAAAACTTTAGCAATGTTATTAGAAGAAGATATTAAAAGAGGAAATTTAAATCCTGGAGATAAACTGCCTCCACAACGGGAATTAGCAGATTTTCTAGATTTAAACTTAAGTACAATAACACGAGCATTTAAACTTTGCGAAGAAAAGGGACTAATATGTGCAAAAGTGGGAAAGGGAACATTCATTTCTTCTGATGTAAATGTAAGTAATACATTATTATATCAAACGGAATCAAAAGACATAATTGAGTTGGGGACAGTTCATCCTCCGTATGAGCAAAATACATATATTATTGACTTTATTAAAAATGTACTAAAACAACCAGAAATGGATAGGTTTTTACAATACATGTCTCCATCTGGCACATATATGCAAAAAAAGTCAATTGCAAAATGGATAGAAAGAAATAATGTATACACCAGTGAAGAAAATATATTATTATCTACAGGAGGGCAAAATGCTATATGTGCAACTTTACTAGGATTATTTAAAGCTGGTGATAGAATTGCTACAGATTCTTTAAGTTTTTCTGGAATTAAGTCAATAGCTAAAATGATAGGTATTCAATTAGTCCCAATTCCTCAAGAAAATAATGAAATATCGATTGAATATCTTGAAAGTTATTGTAAAAATGAAAATATAAAAGGCATATATCTTATACCAGATTATCATAATCCAACGACACATACTATGTCTGATTTATCTCGTAAAAAGATAGCCAAGATAGCAAAGCAATATAATATAATAATTATTGAAGATGCTATAAATAGCATTTTTAGAGACGGTATACAAACTCCCATATTTTCTTTAGCTAGTGATAATACTATATATATTTTTAGTACATCTAAATTTTTATGTGCTGGTCTTAGAGTAGCATTTGTAGTTGCTCCAAAACGATATATAGAAAATTTAGAAAATGCACTATATAATATGAATCTAATGGTTTCTCCATTTACAGCAGAAATAGTACACCGTTTATTATATTCTCCTATTATAGATAAAATTATACAAGAGAAAAGAGATGCAATTATAGAAAGAAATGAAGTTGCTGATAAAGTTTTGTCAGATTATAATTTGATTGGTGATAAGAATTGCAGTTTTCGTTGGTTACTTCTTCCTGATGAATTGGATGGAAAATCATTTGAAATTTCTGCAAAAAATCTAGGAGTTCAAGTATATTGTGCTGAACGATTTTCAGTAGGAAACTCTACAGTTCCAAAAGCAGTTCGTATTTGTGTAACAGCTCCAAAAGATGTAGAAGAATTAGAAAAAGGGCTTAATATAATAAAGTCACTTCTTAAGAGTTAAATTTATTTTACTATTATTTAATTAAATAAATAAAAAGGCGGAGAAATTTATTATAATAAACCTCCGCTTTTATTATTTAATGAAATACTTTACTTTTTATTAAAAAATTTAATTTTAATAATCTTGAAAATATAATCGTTTTATGGTAAAATAATTCTTAAAAATAGAAAAAATTAATCATTTGTTAAAAAAAATGCATAATTTATTGTAATTTATTGACGAAGGTTGAAAAATATTCATAAATGTGCGAAATAACAGAAAAAATGCAAAAATTAATTCAATTTCATTTGTTATAAAATCTATATGGCAAAATTAAATCTGCCTATCAGAATGATATAAACACATCAGAAAGGAGGACGCTATCAAATAATACAAGTAGTTAACTTTGATAGCAAAAAATTATGAATGAACAAACTAGAATATCCTTAGAGAGAGCTGCTGAATTAAAATCAAAAATTGATGATTATATTCAGGCTAGAAAAACGATTAACAGAGGTCTTGAAAAAGAAGAAGAGATAAATAAACGAAAACAGAAAATATTAAGTATCTTAAATGGAACTGAAGAGGATTGGAATAACTACAAATGGCAATTATCAAATAGAATAACAGATGTAGATACTTTATCAAAAATTATAACTCTAACTAAAAAAGAAAAAGAATATATAAAAGAGGTTGGTACTCAATTTAGATGGGCAATATCTCCATATTATTTGAGTCTTATAGACCCAGAAGATATATGTGACCCAATAAAATTACTGTCTATACCAACACATATAGAGTTGGAAGATGAACAAGAAGATTTGGACCCAATGGGAGAAGAGTATACAAACCCAGCAGGATGTATAACTAGAAGATACCCGGATAGATTAATAATAAATGTAACAAATGAGTGTGCTATGTATTGTAGACACTGTCAGAGAAGAAGAAATATTGGACAACAAGATTCTCATAAGTCAAAAGCTATTATCCAAGAATCTATAGACTATATCAGAGAAAATGAAGAAATAAGAGATGTACTAGTAACTGGTGGAGATGCTCTTACATTAAAAGATGATTATTTAGAGTGGATTCTTAGCCAACTTAAAGAGATACCACATGTTGATTATGTTAGATTAGGTACTAGGACTCTTGTTACAATGCCACAAAGAATTACAGATGAATTTTGCAATATGCTAAAAAAATATCACCCTATATATATAAATACTCATTTTAATCATCCAATGGAAATAACTAAGGAATCTAAAGAAGCTTGTGAAAAGTTAGCAAATGCAGGAGTTCCATTAGGAAATCAGGCAGTATTATTAAATGGAATAAATAATGATAAATTTGTAATGAGATGTTTAAATCAAGAATTACTGAAAATAAGAGTAAAACCTTATTATATATTCCAAAGTAAACATGTAAAGGGAACAAAACATTTCAATACATCAGTAGATGATGGTCTTGAAATCATGGAGTATTTAAGAGGATATACATCAGGAATGGCTATACCAACATATATAGTAAATGCTCCAAAAGGAGGAGGAAAGACTCCTTTGCTTCCTCAATACCTTGTATCAAAAGGAACAGATTACGTTATGCTTAGAACATGGGAAGGAAAAGTTATAAAAATGGAAGATGAACCTGCTGTAGATATAAAGAAACTTATAAAAGAACAAGCACAGGATTAAAAAAATATTTAAAGTTTATAAAAAGAAACAACTTTAAAATAAAAAGAAAATGGATGTCAAATTTATATCAATTTGCATCCATTTTTTATTAGTTATTTATTATTTTGTTGTTGATTAACTAATTCAAGATATCCACTTGGGTGGAAGTAATATATCTCAGAAGTATTTTCATTTACAAAGTAACCAATATCACCATCTGCATCTGGTAAAAATACATAACCATTAAGATTTTTAGCTTTTAATGCTTCAAAATCACTAGCATTTCCTTGATATATGTAATCAACTTCATTGTTGTATTTTACTAAAAGTTCTTTAGCTTGTTCTTGAGTCAATTTAGTATTTTGGCTTACAGGAACATTCTTTTGAGAATCTGCATAAGAAGATTCATTTACTGGTGCAGTTAATAACAAACAAGATAAAACTAATAAAGATATAAGTGCTTTTTTCATACTAAAACCCTCTTTCATGTTTAATTATATAAGATTCATTACTTAATAATATTGTATGTTTCCTATAATTAAATATTACCATTAAAGAGAATAATATTACAGTTACACAGCTGTAACTTTTGATTACAAAATCGTAATTAAATTGTATTTTTATTCCATTTGTATTTTATCATGTCTACGATTTACAAACTCACAGAAGTATATCTTTATAACGCCCATCACAGGAGCAGATAGAATCATACCAGGTATACCAAAGAATCCTCCACCAACAGTAACTGCTAGGATTGTAAAGAATGGGCTAAGACCTAGTTGTCCACCTACGATTTTTGGCTCTATAAATGTAACTTCAACTTGTTGAATTATTATTAAGTAAATTAAAGAAGTTAAAGCAATTGTTGGATTGGAGAATAAATTAATTATTACAACTGGTGCCATACCTATTACTGGACCAAAATATGGAACCATATTCATGACACCCATAAGTGTACCAAATAATAGTGCATATTCAGATTTTAAAAAGTAAAGACCAATTCCAGAAAGTACTCCAACTATAAAAGAATCTAAAATCTTACCTGTAAAGTATTTACCAATATTTAAATTTAAGCTTTGACATAGTTCTATTATAAAGTCTCCATATTTTTTACCTAAGGAAATATAAACTACTTTTTTTGTAAACAGTAAGAATTTTTCTTTTTCTAATAATATATAGAAACAAATTATAAAACCTAAAAGAAATTGTACTATAAATTTTCCAACTGAAAATGTAGTGCTAAATATCCCACCAAGTGAACCAATAAGCAAGTTACTAAATTTAGGCATTACACTCATAATTTTGTCACCATACTCTTTTAATGTATTAGGGTCAACTGATTGTAAACTCTTACCTAAGTCGAATAAGAATTGCTCTGTTTTATCTATGTATGTAGGAATTTGAGCAACTAAATCAGCTAAACTATTTACTATGGATGGAACTGTAAATAATATAAAGGAAATTAGTATAACTATGAGTACACCATAAGTAAGAAGTAACGAATATATTCTCTTAAAATTTAATTTGCTTTCTAAGAACTTTACTAGTGGGTTGAATATATATGCTAATACAAATGCTATTATAAATGGTGTTAGTAGTGACATTAATAAACTTATCACTCCAAAAAAATATTTGTAATTATCAATAACTTTAATCAAGATATATGAAACAACTACAGTGAGTACAATATTTAGATAAATTTTTTTATCTTGCAAAATAACACAACCTTTCTTATATTTATTAAATTTAGATATACTTAAATCTAAGTTAAAGTTAATATTTATAGCTTATTATACAATAAAAAGCAGTATTAATATAGTATGATTAATATGAAATTATAAATACGTTAAAACTTTATGTTTATAGCTAAAATAATAAAAATTATTTATATTGTGTTTATATATAATCTAAAATGAAAAAAAGTGGTGCCTTTGATTAAACTAAGTTTTTATAATTTAAATTTTGTACAATAAGCTATCTTTTATTATTCTTTAAAATATATATTTCATTTAATTATGACAAATAAAGATAAAAATTAAATATTTTAGAGGTGATTTTATTTAGATATAGAATTTTAGAATAATACTATACAAATGTATTGTATTATTATTTTTATATCAAAAATAGTAATAAAGTCTATATACATTTAGAAAATACTGTTTAAAAGGAGTAGGATTTATGATAAAAAAAGAGATATCTAACTTTAGAGGAAGTAGTGATTATGTAGTATCACCAGAATTGATGGCATCAGTTAATGTTGCTATTGCTCTTGAAAAGCCACTTTTGATTAAGGGCGAACCTGGAACAGGTAAAACTATGCTAGCACAAGCAATTTCAAATGAATTAAAAAAAGATTTAGTAATTTGGAATATAAAATCAACTACAAAAGCACAAGAAGGGCTTTATGTATATGATACTGTTCAAAGACTTTATGATAGCCAATTTGGAGGAGAAGGTGTAGATGATATTAGCAAGTACATAAAATATGGTAAACTAGGAGAGGCCTTTAGCTCAAATCAACAAGTAATTCTTTTAATAGATGAAATAGATAAGGCGGATTTAGAATTTCCAAATGACTTGCTTTGGGAATTGGATAAAATGGAGTTTTACATAAATGAGACAAAAGAAACTGTAAGAGCTAAACAAAGACCAATAGTTATTATAACTTCAAATGCGGAAAAAGAACTTCCAGATGCTTTTTTAAGAAGATGCATATTTCATTATATAGAATTTCCTGATAGAGACATGATGGAAGAAATAGTTAAAGTACATTTTGATAAAGTAGAAGAACACCTATTGGAACAAGTAATGACTACTTTTTATTGGATTAGAAGTTTAAAGGACATACAAAAAAAGCCTAGTACATCAGAGTTAATAGACTGGATACAAGCATTAACTTTGAGTGGAATGCCTATTGAAAAAATAGAAAAAGAAGTTCCTTTTGCAGGAATACTACTTAAGAATAATGAGGATATTGAATCTATGCAAAGACACTTATAGTTAATAGGAGCTGGATAATTATGTTTATTGAATTTTTTTATTTATTGAGGTCAAGAGGATTAAATGTATCTTTAAATGAATGGATGACTTTAATTGAAGCATTGGATAAAGGACTGTGCTATTCAAACTTTTCAAATTTTTACTATCTTTGCAGGATGATTTTAATAAAAAGTGAAAGTGATTTTGATAAGTTTGATGCAGTGTTTTTGGAGTATTTTAAAGGTATAGAACACCAAGAAGAAATTCCAGAAGAGATTATGAATTGGCTTAAAAAACCAGATATAGATTTAGAAGAGTTTGAAAGATTAGAACAAAATCCAAATATAAATCTTGATAAATTAAGAGCTAAATTGGAGGAACGAATAAAAGAACAAGACTCTCCTCATAATGGTGGTAATTATTGGATAGGCACAGGAGGCACTTCAGAGTTAGGACATTCAGGAAAAGGGCAAACTGGTATACGTATAGGTGGAAATTCTACTTATGGTAGAGCTGTTCTTGAAGTTGCAGGAGAAAGAAAATACAGAGATTTTAGAGATGATGAAGTTTTAAATATGCGTCAATTTCAAGTTGCACTAAAGAGACTTCGTCAATTTTCTACTAGAATAGATGCTCCAAAGACAGAACTTGATTTGGATAAGACTATTGAAGAGACTTGTAATAATGCAGGATATTTAAAGTTATTTTTTGAGAAGCCAAGAAAAAATACAGTGAAGCTTTTATTGCTTATGGATTCAGGTGGTTCAATGAGAGGGTATAGCACTTTATGTAATACATTATTTCAGTCTGTAAGTAAATCAAATCATTTTAAAGATGTAAAGATATATTATTTCCATAACTGTATTTATGATAGATTATTTACAACACCTGAATGTTGGTTAAGTAAATATATTAATACTGAATGGATATTAAAAAATATAGATAAAAACTATAAAGTTATAATTGTTGGAGATGCTTCTATGTCGCCTTCTGAGTTGCTTCATATTGGTGGTAACTATCGTGGTCCATATAATTACACACCTGGTATAGAGTGGCTTAAAAGGTTTAAGAGAAAGTACAGTAAAATTGTATGGATGAATCCAGAACTTAGAGATGGATGGGATTCAATTAATTATTGGTATCAAACTCAAAGAATGATACAAAGTGAATTTAATATGTTTCCATTGACTGTAAAAGGTCTTGAGAAAGCATTGAAAAATTTAATGGTTTCAAGATAAAGTAAATATAAATGATGGTATGATTTATTCAAAATTGTACCATCATTATTTATTTTTTTTAATATATCTATTATAAATTGTATAACTGAAACTTAAAAAATTATATAGTCTAATACATTTTAGACTCACACAAAACATATACATTAATAATAATTTTAGAAGTCGAGGTGATTATAATAAATTATGAATTAATTGTAAAATACAATGGAGATATATTGAGGTTAGAAGAAGAATTAGGTGTATCAGTAGAGATACTTAATTCATCATATGCAATAATAACATCAAGTAATGAAGAAGATGTAAATATACTTTTAACTTATCCAGAAATTGAATTTATAGAAAAGCCTTTTATATTACAGACTCAGGATGTGCAAAGTTTTTCAAGTACAGGAATAACAGGATTTAAAAATAGAACTGGTTTAACTGGAAAAGGAACTATAATTGGTATAATTGATTCGGGAATAGATTATACTCTACCTGTGTTTAGAGATAGTGATGGAAGGTCTAAGATATTATATTATTGGGACCAATCTATTCAAGGAAATCCACCAGAAGGTTTTAGAGAAGGAACATTATATACTAATGAAGATATAAATAATGCAATAGATGGAAGTATATATATACCTATTTCAACAACTAGCTTACATGGGACACATGTTGCAGGTATTTGTGCAACTATTGCAAGTGATGCCAGAATAATAGTGGTTAGAGTTGGAAATATACAGACCGATATTTTTTCGAGAAGTACAGAGTTTATGAGGGCAATTAAATTTATTTTAGATAGGGCATTAGAATTAAGAATGCCTGTTACATTAAATATAAGTTATGGAAGTAATGAAGGTTCACATAGAGGAACATCTTTATTTGAACAATATATAGATGATATGTGTTTATTTTGGAAAAACAATATAGTTGTAGCAGCTGGAAATAATGCAGATAAAGGAGGTCATAAAAGGATTAGGCTTCAAAATAATATTACAGAAGAAGTTGAGTTTATAGTTGGGGAAGGAGAGCGTATATTAAACATAAATATATGGCCAGATTTTGTTTATGATTTTAGTGTACATTTGGTAAACCCATCAAATAATCAAACACAAGCAATCTCTCTAACTTCAGGTGAGATAAGGAATACTTTGGGTGAAACTAGAATAACTGGTTATTTTTACCCTATAGCACCGTATTCTCTCACAAGAAGAGTTACTCTACAATTAAGTTCAAATACACAGATAACTCCTGGGTTATGGAAAATTGTATTTGAACCAATAGATATAGTAACTGGTAATGTAAATATATATTTGCCAACTTCTGAAGGTCTAAATAGAAATACTAGATTTCTGATTCCTACTCAAGAGCTTACTGTAACAGTTCCTGGAACAGCAAGTAGAGTTATAACAGTAGGTAGTTTTAATTCAAGAACAGATATAGTATCTATATTTTCTGGTGAAGGAGATACACAATTAGGTGTTTTTAAACCTGATTTATTAGCTCCAGGTGAAGATATAGTATCTTTTTTACCAGGAGGTACAAGTGGAGCATTAACTGGAACTAGCATGGCTACACCTCATGTTACAGGGGTTTGTTCATTGTTTATGGAATGGGGAATTGTAAATGGAAATGATTTATTTTTGTATTCACAGAAATTAAGGGCATTACTTCTAAAGGGAGCAAGGAGATTAAGTAATCAATCTTATCCAAATAATTCATCAGGATTTGGTTTTTTAAATTTATCAGATATAGATTTGTACACTCTATCTAATATAAATCAAGATTTAGAAACAGAGGATATTGGATATAGAAGTATTAATAAGTCATTTAAAGATGAGGAAAATAGTTATAAGTTTATAGATGGTTATAATATGCAAATACATAATGACTTAGAGAATGAAATTTATATAAGTAAAAATGCAAGTAGACAATCAGGAATACTATCAGGAATAGATATAGTCCATACTCCTGAATTTGAAGAAGAACTAGCTGGGTTAGGTATGAGTCAAAGGTTTTTTAAGATAAGTGATTCATTAGGTGTACTATCTATAGATAATACAGACTATAATAGCATACAACGAGTTTTGCAACTTCCTTCAATCATAAGAACTGTATCGACTACAAAGATGACATTACTTGGAGAAATTAATCGAGGTACTTTTGGAGGTGTAGTTGCAACAGAAGAAATGGGCGTAAATTTCTTTAAAAATAATCCTAATATTAATATAACAGGAAGAGGGACTCTAATATCAATTGCAGATACAGGAATAGACTATCTACACCCAGATTTTATTTATCCAGATGGCACTTCAAAAATAGTATATTTATGGGACCAAACAAAAGAAGGAACTCCTCCTGATGGTTTTTATATTGGGACAGAATATACACGAGAAGATATAAATCGAGCTATCGCAGAAAATGACCCTAGTCTATCTCAGGATGAAGTTGGTCAAGGAACTATGTTGAGTGGGATATGTGCAGGGCTTGGAAATGTAAATAGTGAATATGCAGGTATAGCAGAAGATTCTGAGCTAATAATAATAAAACTCGGCAAGATAGATGATTTTTATAATAGTGCAATGTTGTTTGCTGCATCTCAGTATGCATATAAAAAAGCTTTTGAACTTGGAAGACCATTAGTTATAAATATGTCTTTAGGTACCAGTAGCCTAGCAGGTTTAACCAATAGGAGTAATAGTGAAAAAGCGTTCTTTACTAGAGGGTTATGTATAACGGCAGGAGCAGGAAATGAGGGCAATACACAGACACATACATCTGGAATAATACCATATGTTGGAGGTTCTGTTGAAGTTGAATTAGAGTTAAATGAAGACGAGGAAGAATTATCATTAGAACTTTGGTTAAATAGACCAGATAAAGCTGATGTAATAATAGTATCTCCCACTGGTGAAGAAAGTAAAAGTGTTGGAATTTCAAATTATAATAAAGTAACAGGTTTATTTGATTTAGAGGGGACTGAATATTCTATAACATATATATACCCAACAACTTTTTCTGGACAGCAATTTACTAATGTTACTTTAAAGAATGCAAAAAGAGGTGTATGGAAGATTCGATTAGTAGGAGTTTATATTATAACAGGAAGATATAACTTATACCTTCCAAATAGAGAACTTTTAAAAAGTGGAACTAGATTTAGAGAGGTAGACCCTTTTTACACTATAAATTATCCTGCGATTCAAGATGATTTAATAACCATAGGAGCCTACAATACTATTAATGGTAGTTTATGGCAAAGTTCATCAAGAGGGCCAACTATTGAAGACAGGTTAAAACCAGATATAGTAGCACCAGGTGTTAATATAATAGCTGCTTATCCTGGGAACACGTATGCAACTATAACTGGTACAGCAGCAGCAAGTGCACATGCAGCTGGTGCTGCTGCAATGTATTTTCAATATACTTTTGTTGACGGTAGATATCCAAACCAAGCATATGTGCAAAAAATAAAAACTTTTATGCAAGCTGGTGCTAGAAAAGATTCAAACACAGTATATCCAAATACAAATTCTGGATATGGGCTCTTGGATGTTAGAGGAATGTTTGATGTTTTAAGATAGGAGGGATTTATGGAAAAATCTTATTGTATAATTTATCAAGGTGATATAGAATCTGCCCTACAAGAAAATGGAATAAATAGGTATATGGTTTTAAATAGTCAGCTTGCAGTAATATATGTACCTTTAGATTTTGATGAAACTATTTTAAATAATATAATACAAGTTGCTTGGTGGGAAGAATCTGAACCAATGAGCAGTCTAATTGAAATAACTAATAATGTAAATAATGGAGAAACCATTACAACAGCAGCTGAAACTGATTATATTTATGAAAATCCATATAATGATATAACAGGGAGAGGAATTTTATTAGCAGTTATAGATTCTGGGATAGATTATTTGCATCCTGATTTTATAAATGATGATGGAACTAGTAAAGTTTTATATTTATGGGACCAAGAAGCAAATACAAATCCACCTCCAGAAGGTTTTATTTTTGGAAGTGAATTTACAAGAAGTGAGTTAAATATAGCCATAAATAGAAATGATGGGAGTTTGAGTCAAGATAATATAGGTACTGGAACTTTAGTTTCTGGTATATTAGTTGGAAATGGAAGGATAAATTCTCAGTACAGAGGTATTACTACAGAATCAGACTTAATAGTAGTTAAATTAAAATCATATACAGATACTTATTATGCTGGAAGGATAAATTACAGTGTTTCAGATTTTTTAGCAGCTATAACGTATGTTACTAACATAGCAAGAACAGAAAATAAACCACTGATAATAAATTTGACTATTGGAGTTAAGTCAAGTGCTGTAGCAACTACTTCAATACTAGATACTTTTAATATATTGAGTAGTGCTGGTGTGGTAGTAGTGAGTGGTGCAGGAAATCAAGGGAATACAGATATTCATTATTCTGGCAGATTTAGCAGTGTGGGAGAAGTTCAAGATGTAATAATACAAGATGGAGATGACTATGCTCTTGATATAACACTAAATACGAATGGTCCAGATAAAGTGGGAGCACAGATAATATCTCCTTCAGGTGAAGTTAGTCATGATATAAGGTATTCTCCAGACTTTTATATATATAGAGGAAAATTTAACTTAGAAAATACTACTTATGCAATGAGATTTATTTATCCATATATTACCTCTGGAAAAGAAAATTTGGAGATAAGATTAAGAGATATAAAACCTGGAGTATGGATTTTAAGATTGACTTCAGAACTTATAATAAATGGAGAATATGACATATACTTGCCAAATAAAAATTTGATAGCTCCAGACACAAGGTTTTTAGACCCTGATTCAGTAGCTACTATAACTATGTATGCTGCTAGTGATGATGTAATTACAGTTGGTACATTTAACAATAAGACTGATAGTATGTGGATTGGTTCTTCGAAAGGACCAATTAGAGGAAGAGGAATTAAGCCAGATATAGTAGCTTCAGGTGTAGATATAATATCCACATATAAAAATGGAACATATAATACAGGAACAGGAACAGGAGTGAGCAGTTCTATAGTCACAGGTGTTTTAGCCTTATTGATGGAATACTTAGAAAAACAGGATAATGTACCGAGATTATCATTGTTTACACAAGTTTTAAAAACATATTTAATATTGGGTGCTACAAAACTTGAGATATATACATATCCAAATGTATCGCAGGGATATGGGATTTTAAATTTAAAAAATACGATTCAACAGATAGCAAATACTCTATAGATAAGAACCTATGTAAAATTATAATTGATTATTAGTTTAATTGTATCAAATACTTTAGATAGAGTAGAAAAATAGCATAAAAAATAAATATGAAAATTAAAAAATAGTTTTATATTTTGAATACACAAAGTAAATATTTTGTATATAAATAGGTATAAATTAAGTATTGAAAAGATATGATGTTAATTTAAAAATCATTATAATTTAGACTTATGAATTTTATTTGTAAAATTGCTAAAACTATTACAAAATAAATAATAGAGGTGATAGTTTTGGAAAGTAAAAAGGCAAGAGCATTAAAAGGTAAAGATAATAAAAGACTTAAAAGTTCACTTTTAGTTGGAAATGAGTCGACAGCAGCATGGGCTGATGTTGAAAAATTAAAACCTCATAGTAAAGTTTCAATACCTTCAATTAAGGGTGTCGAAGAAGCAAAAGACTGGGTTGACAATGGAAGTAAATTATAAAATTTTGGAAATTGAAGTAATAAAGAAGTAATGAAGATAAGTATTTATTATCATTATGTAAGGTAGAATTATTATATTTTAAATAACAATCAGTATCAATTATATAAATTTATTGACTAAAAATTTATAAATTGGTATAATTTTGTTAATTAGCAGAAATAATAAAAGATAAATACTGTGAAGAGAAGAGTAGATATAAAATGTAGTTCTAGCGAGTTGAGGATGGTGAAAGCTCAATACGAGGTTTATATTGAAGAACATCTTGGAGTTTCTAATCGAAAGCTTATTTAGTAAGTAGACTTAGACGGAAGGCACCGTTATAGGCTTTAAGCATTGCTTAACTAAGAGGTCATTATGACAACTAGGGTGGTACCGCGAGAGTAATAGTCTTTCGTCCCTTTATATAGGGATGAAGGGCTTTTTTTATTGAAATTATATTTAAAAGAAATTAATAACAATTATACTAGGAGGATTTAAAATGCAAAAGGAATTTATAACAGTAAAAGAATTGTACAGAGAAAAAGAACAGTACATAGGGAAGACTGTAAAAGTAGCTGGATGGATAAGAACATCTAGAGTATCTAAAAATTTTGGATTTATAGAGCTAAATGATGGAAGCTTCTTTAAAAATATGCAGATAGTATTTGATGAGAAAGTAGAAAATTTTAAAGAGGTAGGAAAATTAGCAATAAGCTCATCTATACTTGTAGAGGGAGAGTTAGTATCTACAGAAGGGGCTAAACAACCAGTCGAAATACATGCAAAAAGCATAGTTGTAGAAGGGGAATCAGATAGTTCGTATCCACTACAAAAGAAGAGACATACGCTTGAATATTTAAGAACGATAGCACATTTAAGACCAAGAAGTAATACTTTTTCAGCTGTATTTAGAGTAAGATCAATAGCTGCCTATGCAATACACAAATTCTTCCAAGAAAGAAACTTTGTATATGCACATTCTCCAATCATAACAGGTAGTGACTGTGAAGGTGCAGGAGAGATGTTTAGAATAACAACTATGGATTTAAATGATATTCCAAAAACTGAAGATGGCAAAATAGACTATACTCAAGATTTCTTTGGAAAAGAGGCTAATTTAACAGTTAGTGGTCAATTAAATGCCGAGATAATGGCACTTTCTTTTAGAAACGTTTATACTTTTGGACCTACATTTAGAGCTGAAAACTCTTATACAGGAAGACATGCTTCAGAATTTTGGATGATAGAGCCAGAAATAGTTTTTGCAGACCTTGAAGATAACATGGAACTTGCAGAAGATATGATAAAATATGTTATAAGCTATGTATTAGAAAATGCTCCTGAAGAAATGGAATTTTTTAATAGTTTTATAGATAAAGGATTGTTAGAAAGATTAAATAAGATAGTAAACTCTGAGTTTATTAGAATAACGTATACTAAAGCAGTGGAATTATTAATTGAATCTGGTCATGAATTTGAATATCCTGTTGAGTGGGGATGTGACCTTCAAACTGAGCATGAAAGATATATAACGGAGCAAATATATAATTGTCCAGTGTTTGTTACAGATTATCCAAAAGATATAAAAGCTTTCTATATGAGAATGAATGAAGATGGTAAAACTGTTAGAGCAATGGATTTACTAGTTCCTGGAGTTGGAGAAATCGTAGGAGGTTCTCAAAGAGAAGAAAGAGAAGATGTATTGTTAGATAGAATTAATGAAATGGGATTAAGAGAAGAAGATTATTGGTGGTATTTAGAACTTAGAAAGTTTGGTACTGCTACTCACTCTGGATTTGGTCTTGGATTTGAAAGAATAATTATGTATATGACAGGTATGTCTAACATAAGAGACGTTATACCTTTCCCAAGAACTCCTAAAAATGCTGAATTTTAATAATTATATATAATAAAACCTATATAACTTTAAGTATAAACACTAAAATGACTTGCATATTTATCTATTTTAGAGATATGCAAGTTATTTTTATTGTACTATAAATATATAATTTGATTACTTTTATTTTGCGATATAATACTTATAGGTTTATGTAATAGTATGTAACTTTTTAATAAAATGCAACACAATTACGTCCTTGTTCTTTTGCAGTATATAGAGCCTTATCACAATTACTTATAAACTCATTTAATGTTATTGTCTTTTCAATTTTCTTTGTATAAACTCCAATACTAACAGTTACACATTTTAAAGGAACATCATCACGCTCAAAATTGCAGCACTCTATAATTTTTCGTAAACATTCTGATTTAAGTTTAGCCTCTGCCTCATTACAGTTAAAAATACATATAAAAAATTCCTCACCACCATATCGTATAGCATGTTCATTTTCAGAACTTGTAAAATCTAAAATTACTTTGGCAATATTTTGTAGACAATAGTCTCCCTTTTGATGTCCATAATTATCATTAAATTGTTTAAAATAATCTATATCTATCATCATTCCAGTTATAGGTTCTTGATTTGCATGGCTGATTAATTTTTTTTGTAGAATATCTTCAAGGTACCTACGGTTGTTCATTTTAGTAAGGTCATCTGTCATAACTTTGTCGTTAAGTAAATTATTTATATGAGATATTTCTTCATATTGTTGACTAATTAAAAGTTTATCATAGTAAGTAAATACACGATTTCTATATAGCATTGTAGAAACAAAAATGGCAAGGGATGTTATAAAAAATGTGTTGACAATATTACTAAACTCATTGCCTGGTATAGTTTGAATCCCAGGTAAGAATAAATTAAGAAACAAAAAGCATCCTCCAAAAACTATTACTGATTCTCCAAATTTTAATACTGAGAAAGCTGCAGCTGCTAACATAATATAACTAAATACACTTAGGTCATTTCCACCTAACTGGTCAAGTAGAGTAATTACACAACCCCATAGGCAGAAAAAAGTCACATAAATTATCCATAAATTTATATAAAACGTACAGCAATCCTTTTTTTTATTCCAAAGGTAAGAAAATACAAACATAAAGACAGAAGATACACAAAATAGTGTTACATACATATAAAAATACCATTGGCGTCTTGGTGTGACAAAAGGGCCTCCTTCTCTAGCTGAGATTGATATCATCATAATTATTTGAGATATTACTATTATTATGCAAATGATTTTACCCGTATTATAAAGATAATTGCAGAGTTCTTTCTCAACATTGTCTTTGTGTTTTTTGTCTAGAGGAAATCCAAAAAATTTTTTTATTTTTTCTAAGTTCATATAAGCCTCCATTAAAAATAAAGCATAAAAATAAGTATTCCTTTCTATCATTAGATATTTGGAATACTTCGTTTATGATTTAATTATATCAAAATATATTGTGTGTAACAATCTAAAATTGTGATAGATAAAATTTATTAGATAATGTCGAGTAACTTTATTGATTAATACTTTATTATAATTAAGATTTACAGATAGTTTACTACTGAAAATAAAGAATAGAATAAATTTAAATTAAGCATAATAAAATATAAATAATAAAGTTCGCATTAACAAACTATTTAAATATCAAGACCTGTTAAAAAACAACAGCAATAAACAAATAAAATAGATAAATATATCCAATTAAGGTATAATTAAGTTTTATATGATATAGTTATATTTGATAATTTACAATAGTAAAACTTGGAGGGAAAAAATGGGTGAAAAGAAAATAAATAATATGAATTATTCACATAATAATTATTCCAAAAATACAGGTGAACCAACTAGAAAAATAAAAAATAGCCATATCACTCTTAAAAGTAAAGAAGAAAAAATTTGTTCTAGTTGCAATAAAGAAAATAATACTAAGGATAATTACTGTAAATTTTGTGGAAATGAACTTTATGAAATAGCATCATTAAGACCACTTGAAACAAAACTAGACTTGAAATCTAAAATAAAAGAGCTTTCATATCATGCAAATAAAAGAGGTGTATTTTTAACAACATTTACAACCATATTTATATTGTTTATTATTGCATTGATATTTAAAGCTATTATAACTATTCAATTTAATGATATTAGTTATTTAGTAAATCCAGCACATATAATCCTAGCTCTCAACTTGGGTCAAATTAGTGTATCTATGTCTACCATGATGGGTTCTGGGTTTATAAATGCCAATATAGGTTTGTTGATATTACTTATAATCCCTATTTTGGTATTATTAATATCAAACCTAATTTTTATGAGAAAAAGATGTAGAGATTCAAAAACTGTATTAGCAAATTCTCTAGGAGTTGGAATTTTTTATGGATTAGTTTTAGCTATTTTATCTATTTTTACTAATGTAAAAACTAGTTCACATAGTATGTTAGAATATGGATATGCATTAGAATATAGTTATGAATTTTTTAGTGTTCTTTTAAATGGATTCGTATTAGGGTTTATATGTACATACATAACTACTTATAAAAAAAGTTATGAAAAAGAAAATATGTATTTATCTCTTTTTTCAAATTCTATAAGAACATTCATATTAGGTTATGTTTTAGTATTAGTAATACTATTGGTACTAACTATATCTGATAGTAGTTACTTAAATGAACTAGATATGAGTAGTTATTCAAATGGATTAAATTTATTTACTATACTCCCACAAATAGCTAGTTATATGTGGGCTTTTGCAAATGGAATTTCAGTAACCATAATAAACTCAACAGTATCAATGTTTACTTTAAGTTCTTCATCTTTATTTGGAGATACTAAATTAATGTTTTATGCAATGGGAGCATTGTCTATGTTAATATTATTATTAAATGGATACAAGCTAAGATTTAAGTATAATACAGATAGTATAAGACCTATAATAGTATTTAGTATATATTATGCATTTTTGATGGGAATATTGGCTTTATTTAGTACATTTATACTAGATAGTAATATTAATTTCTTTAATACAACTAATTATGGAACAACTTTAATAATGCAATTTAAAGTCTTACAAGCTATTGTGATTTCATTTGTATATAGTTTTGTGATATCTTTAATAGGATATAAGCTAAATTTAGCTGATTAAATATGATTGGAGGGAATTTCTGTGGAAGGAAATACTAATAATAAAGTAGATGATAAATTTTCTAAGGTTAAGAAAAAGTTTGGTAGTGGAAAATTTAAAGTTGAATTATATAAAGAAAAATCAAAATTAAATAGAGAGATTGATGATATTCAAGAAGAGAAAGCAAAGATATTCTTGGAAATGGGAATACTGACATATCAAAAAATTAGAGAAGATTCTATTAATGATAATAGTTTTGATAAATTCTGTGATGAGTTACTAGAACTTGATAAGTTAATTTATGAAAAAAATATGGAAATTAATGAAATGGAAATGGCAGAAAGTAATGTAACTTGTGAGTGTGGTTATGTTGGAAATGTAAATGATAAATATTGTGCTGAATGTGGTAAAAAATTTGAATTGGAAAATGAATGTGATGATTTTATAATTTGTGGTTATTGTGAAAGTGAGATAGATACAGAGGCTGAATTTTGTCCATGCTGTGGAAGAAAAATTATAATAGATTTAGAATAATATTGGGAAACCTATGTATAGTATACATGGGTTTTTTTATTGAAATTATTTAAATGGACTTATAACAGTAGTTATATAAAATGAAAATAAACACCAAAAAAATGAAATAAAATTTCTTTTAAATGTAAAAAACAAGCTAATATATAAAATAAATCAGTAAAAATATAGATGCAAGAAAAAAATATGAAAAAATATTGCAAAGAAAAAGTTTTCATGTTATTATTAATACATAAATCAAGAAAATAAATTTCAGAAACGAGGTAATTTAAAAAATGCTAGATAAGGTAAAGGGAAGATTAATAGTATCATGCCAAGCTTTAGAAGATGAACCTCTTCATAGTCCTTTTATAATGGGGAGAATGGCTAAGGCTGCTATGGAAGGTGGAGCTGTTGGAATTAGAGCTCAAGGAGTTGAAGATATTATTGAAATAAAAAAAGTTACTGGACTTCCTGTTATAGGTATTATAAAGAGAAACTATGAAGATTCAGATATATATATAACGCCAACTAAAAAAGAAGTTGATGAACTTTTAACAACAGGGTGTGAAATGATAGCATTAGATGCTACCAATAGAGTTAGACCAAATAATGAAGACTTAAAAGAACTTATAAAGTATATAAAAGAAAACGGTGTTCTAGTAATGGCAGATATTTCAAATTATGATGAGGCTATCAAAGCACAAGAGTACGGTGTAGATTGCGTTTCAACTACACTATCTGGATATACTCCATATACTAAAACATTAGAAGGTCCAGATTTTGTATTAATGGAAAGATTAGTTAAAGATTTAGAAATACCTGTAATAGCTGAAGGAAAGGTAAATACTCCTCAAGATTTAAAAAAGGTCTTTGAGTTGGGTGTTCATTCATCAGTAGTAGGTTCAGCAATAACAAGACCACAATTAATAACAGAAAAATTTGTTAAAGCAATTGAAATTAATTAAAAATTAATTTATAAATTAAAAAATTATTATATTTAACTATATTTGAAAATTAAAATTGGAGGTAAAGATATGAGAACAACAGATATGAAGGGAATTTATTCAGCATTATTAGTTTCATTTGATAAGGAAGGAAATATAAATGAAAAAGGGTTAAGACAAATAATTAGACACAATATAGATGTTTGTAAAGTAGATGGTCTTTATGTAGGAGGAAGTACAGGGGAAAACTTCATGCTTTCAACTGATGAAAAGAAAAGAATATTTGAAATAGCTAAAGATGAAGTGAAAGAAGAAATAAAATTAATAGCTCAAGTTGGTTCAGTTAATTTAAAAGAAGCTGTAGAACTTGCTAAATTTACAACTGATTTAGGATATGATGCAATAAGTGCTGTTACACCTTTTTACTATAAATTTGATTTTGAAGAAATAAAACACTATTATAATACAATAATAAATTCTGTAGATAATAGATTAATAATATACTCTATACCATTTTTAACTGGTGTTGATATGAGTTTAGACCAGTTTGGAGAATTATTTGAAAATGAAAAAATAATAGGTGTTAAGTTTACAGCAGCAGATTTCTACTTATTAGAGAGAATGAGAAAAACATTCCCAAATAAATTAATATTTGCAGGATTTGATGAAATGATGTTACCAGCTACAGTTTTAGGTGTAGATGGGGCAATTGGTTCTACATTCAATGTAAACGGTGTCAGAGCTAGACAAATATTCGAATTAACTAAGAATGAAAAAATATCAGAAGCACTTGAAGTACAACATGTGACTAATGATTTAATAACAGATATATTAGGAAATGGCTTATATCAAACAATTAAATTACTACTTGAAGAACAAGGTGTTGAGGCTGGATACTGTAGACAACCTATGAAAGAAGCAACTGATGAAATGAAATCAAGAGCAAAAGAAATATACAGAAAGTATTTTTAATAAAATACTTTTAGTATGGGAGGATTAGTCAAATGGTAGGATTTACTTGGATAGATTTTGCAATACTAGTGGTTTACTTATTGGCAGTTTTATTTGCAGGATTGTTATTTTCAAAAAAGGAAATGAAGGGAAAAGAGTTCTTCAAAGGTGATGGAACTATTCCGTGGTGGGTTACATCAGTATCAATATTTGCCACATTATTAAGTCCAATATCATTTTTATCATTAGCAGGAAATTCTTATGGTGGTACTTGGATTTTGTGGTTTGCACAATTAGGTATGTTTATAGCAATACCTTTGACAATAAAATTTTTCTTACCTCTATATAGTAGGTTAGAAATAGATACAGCATATGAATACTTAGAAATGAGATACGAAAGTAAAGGTCTTAGAGTACTTGGAGCTTTGATGTTTATAATATATCAAATAGGACGTATGTCTATCATAATGTATCTTCCATCAGTGGTTCTAGCTGGTCTTACAGGAATACCTGTAAATGTATTGATAGTAGTTATGGGTGTAATAGCAATAATTTATTCATATACAGGTGGATTAAAGGCTGTCTTGTGGACCGATTTTATACAAGGTATGGTATTAATAGTAGGTGTTACAGGGACATTGTTCTATTTAATAGCAAGTATAAATGGTGGTTTTGGAACAGTAATGGATACTCTTACAACTGGACACAAGTTCTTAGCAAGTAATGAAGTTATGTTTGATAAAAATATACTATCTACAAGTGCATTTATAATATTTATTGGAGCTGGTCTTAATACTTTTTCATCATATGTATCGAGTCAAGATATAGTTCAAAGGTTTACTACAACAACTGATATAAAGCAACTTAATAAAATGACATATGGAAATGGTGTTTTATCAATGGGACTTGCAACAGTATTTTATCTAATTGGAACTTGTTTATTTATATACTATACTCAAAACCCAGATTTAGCTCAAACAGTTCAACAAGACCAAGTATTTGCATCATATATAGCTTATGAATTACCAGTGGGTATAACAGGAATACTACTTGCAGCGATATATGCAGCTTCTCAATCAACTTTATCGACAGGGCTTAATTCAGTTGCTACAAGTTGGACTTTAGATATACAAACTATCATAACAAAAGATATAAGTATGGAAAAGCAAACTAAGATAGCACAATATATATCATTAGGTGTAGGTATACTTTCTATAGCTGTTGCAATAGTATTAGCAAATGGAGAAATAAAGTCAGCATATGAATGGTTTAATAGTTTTATGGGGCTAGTACTAGGTGTTTTAGCAGGAATATTTGTACTTGGTGCATTTTGTAAAAAAGCGACTAAAATGGGAGCATATGTTGGATTCATAGTATCAGCAATTTTAGTTGTTTATTTAAAATACCGTATGCCAGAAGTAACTTCTTGGGCATATTCTCTAATAACAATCACGACTTCTGTAGTGGTAGGTACAATAGTTAGTGCAATAGAAGCTAAAGTTAAAGCAAAAGTATCTTTACCAAAAGCTGAGACTACTGTTTATTATGAAAAATAATATTTAAATGATAAATTGTCTTATAGAGTGATTAGATAAATAATTTAGTTACTCTATAAGATTGTATAATATACTTTGTATATAAAAGTATAAAAATAGACTTTATAATTATATAGGGAGATAGTGCTTATGATATTTGGAAATATAAATCATAGTAAGACATATTCAACATTGCATGAAGATTTACTTAGATGTTTTGAATATGCTAAAGATAATTCATTAATAGATTATGAAAAAGGTACTTATACAATAGATGGTGATGATATTTTTGTGAATATTGTAGAGTATAAAACTTGTGAAAAAGAAGATAGATTCTGGGAAGCTCATAAGAAGTATATAGATGTTCATTTGATGCTTGATGGATGTGAACGAATAGATATAAATTTTATAGAAAATTTAGAACAAAAAATATATGAAGAAAAGGGCGATTTCTTGCCTCTTGATGGTAAAAATAATGGATACATGGAACTTAGAAAAGGTGATTTTTTAGTTTGTTATCCGGAAGATGCTCATATGACAGGAATAAAAGTTTTAGAAAAAGAAAATATCAAAAAAGCTATTTTTAAGGTTTTGGTTAGATAATGATAATTTATATAACCACTAGGGCTGAAAATAGTGATTTAACTTTCAGCGATTAGTGAGACTTCGTAAATTTTAGTTAGATTACTATTTTCAGCCTTAGTTTTTTATGAGAAAATTGAAAATAATTAAAAGCTTAAAATTTTGTAAAGGAGTTAACTTATGGAAAATATAGATGTATTCTTATTAATAGGACAAAGCAATGCTAGAGGATTGGGAAATCCAAAAGAGAGCATCATTCCAAATGAAAATTGTTTTGAATATTTGAGTACTGATGAAATTATAAATATGAGATGTGAGCTAGAGACTTCAGAAGGTGATGGTACTATAGCACCTGCATTTTCAAATGAATGGAATAAGCTTACTGGAAATAAAGTTTGTTTTATTCACAATGCAAAAGATGGTTCAAGAATAAAAAACTGGAATCATGATAATAACTGGTTTCTAAATGACACTATAGAAAAATTTAATACAGGCTGTACTACCTTAAGTAAACATTATAATATAGAAAATAAATACGTTATTTGGATTCAAGGTGAAAGTGATGCAAAATATGGTAGTGATGTATTGTACTATAAAGAAAGTCTAAAAAAAATTGCGTATAGGCTTAAAGAAGAATGTATGATTGATAAAATGTTTGTAAGTTTAACTGGTTATTGGCTTGGAGAAGATGAATATTTTATTAGAACAAGACGAATTGCAGCAGCACAGGAGTCGGCTTGTAGTGAATGTGATATATTATGTGTAGGAAGCAAAATTGCTATGCAGTTTCATGACAGAGGATTAACTATTGATGATGTTCATTACACTCAAGAAGGTCTTAATATGTTAGGAGAGGACTTATGTAAAAATATTTATAAGTATCATATAACCAAAGAAAAAAGTGTATTAAGTGATACTATAGACTTATCAGAAGCAAGGAAATATATCTGTGAATTGGAAAAGATAAGTAAAAGATTTGTGTAATATAAAATTTTAAATAGAGTTGTTAATTTATAAAAATAATTTGTATGGAGATATGTTATGAAAAATTACGTTTGTATAGATGTTGGGGGTACTTCAATAAAATATGGTTTTATTAGAGAAGATGGATTTATAATTGATAAATCAAGTCTTGATACTGAAGCAAAGGAAAAAGGTGGAGAAGGAATATTAGCCAAAATAAAAGATATAGTAAAAAAATATATAGAGGAAAATGAAATAAGTGGTATATGTATATCAACTGCAGGTATGGTTGACCCAGTTGAAGGTAAAATACTATTTGCATTAGAAGAATTAATTCCAAACTATAAGGGCATGCAATTAAAAAAAGAAGTAGAAAAAGAGTTTAATATAAAATGTGAAGTTGAAAATGATGTTAATTGTGCTGGACTTGGTGAAATGTGGCTTGGAGCAGGTAGAGGTGCAACATCTTCTATATGTTTAACAATAGGTACTGGAATTGGTGGATGTATTATAATAAATAATAAACTGATAAATGGGTTTAGTAATAGTGCTGGTGAAGTAGGATATATGAATGTAAATGGAAGTTCTTTTCAAGAATTGGCATCTACTAGCAGTCTAATTAAAAAAGTAGCAAAAATAAAAAATTTGAATGAAAATGACTTAAATGGAAAAATAATTTTTGATTTAGCAAAGAATAATGATGAAGATTGTTTAAAAGAACTCGATAATATGATAAAATCATTAGCAGTTGGAATCGCAAATATATGTTATGTAATAAATCCAGAAGTGGTAATTTTAGGTGGTGGGATTATGGCACAAGAAAAGTTCCTAAAACAAAAAATAGACAAAGCATTAAAGGAGGTTCTTATAGAGAGAGTTTACAAAAACACTAATATAGAATTTGCAAAGAGACAAAATGATGCAGGAATGCTTGGAGCATTATATAATTTTTTAAACAAAATATAAAGAATAGAAGGGTTTTTAATGAGTATTTTAGAACAATTGGAATCACCAACTTTTAAAGTCACAAAATCAGATAAATTATTAATAGCTTATATAAAAGAAAATATAGATGATGTATTTTATAAACCAATATCACAAATAGCTAAAGAGAGCAATATTGGTGAAGCAACTATAACTAGGTTTGTAAAAAAAATGAATTTTAATGGATTACAGGATTTTAAAGTTACTTTAGCACAAGAAATATCAACTATCAATAAAAAAAATATTATAAATAAAAATATACAAAATGATGAGCCAGCTTTGGATACAGCAAAAAAACTTTTAAGTTCAAATGTAACCACTTTAGAGAACACAGTAGAGATAATCAATAGTAAGGATGTACATGACTGCGCAAGGCTTATAATAAATGCAAAGAAAGTTTACTTCATAGGTATTGGATATTCTGGTATAATAGCACAGGATTCAAACTATAAATTTATGAGAATAGGTCTTAATTGTGTAAGTTTTGACAGTAGTCATACAATGATAATGATGTCTTCCATAATGGAAGAAGGAGATTTAATAATTGCAATTTCACATTCTGGTGAAACAGAAGAGATTATAAAAACTGTAAAGCTTGCAAGAGCCAATAATGCTAAAATTATATCAATTACTGAAAATAAAAATTCTGAATTAAAGGATATTTCAGATGTACACTTATCTTATGTATCGGGAGAAACAGTACTGGAAACCGGTTCAATATCTTCTAAATTAGCACAATTTTTCATTATTGATTTAGTATATACACAGGTAGTAAAAGAACTTTCTAATGAAGCTATTGAAAGGAAAATTAAAACTACAAATGCTATAAAATTGTTTAAAAATGAATAAAATAAGAAATTTGTAATGTTTTATAGAGCTCTCTTAAAAATTTAGGAATGGAGAGATATTACATGTCTAAATTAAAAGATTATAATATTGATAAAGTAATAATTTTTAATAATTTAAGTACTAAAACGAAGAATCAACTTAAAGAAAAAGTTAAACTAAAAAGATTACAAAAAAAAGAAATTTTATTTTATGAAAAAGATAGCTTAGACAGTGTTTATATACTTTTAGAAGGAAAGGTATCTATTTTTAAGATAAGTGAAAATGGAGAGAGAAAAGTAATTTTCATATTAAATAGTGGGGAAGTCATAAATGATATTACACTTGACGCTTCTAAAAACTCTACTGTTGGCTGTGAAGCATTTGAAAATTCAATTGTAGCTTATTATAGTATTGAAGAATTTTTAGAACTTATGCAAAATGATTTTCAACTTACAAAGGATATTATTTCTTATATGGAAAGAAGAATAAGACGTTTATATAGACAGTTGAAAAATTCTATATCCATAAAAGTAGATAAAAAACTTGCAGCAAAATTATATAGGTTAAGTAGAGAATTTGGAGTTTGCTGTGGAGAATGGACTTTACTAAATGTAAATATTACAGTTACATATTTAGCTGATATGCTTGGCTGTAAAAGGGAGACTGTTTCCAGAATGATAAAGGTATTGCAAAAAGAAGAACTTATTAAAATTGACAATAAAGGTTTTTATGTTAAAGAAATTGAATTATCAAGGTATTTTAAAAATAATTAATTATGATTAAGTAAGAGTATTATTAGAATTTTAATTAAATAAAAATATTATTAAGAGAATCTATTTATAGATTCTTTTTTATTGTCTAATTTATTAATTTTTATTTTACCCTATTGAATTGTATAAAAAAACAAATAAGATTCTTTTTTATTCAAAAAATTGAGTAGATAGTAGTTTTATTGTACTTAATGATTGTATTTAAGTGATTAGATTTGAAATTGAATAATGTAGATAATAAAAAAATATTAACAGAACTTAATAAACTCCATTAATATTTTTTTTATTATTTTTGAAACTGTGATAATTATCACGGAAGCATAGAAAATAAAGTGTTAAGATTTAAACAAGATAGCAAGTAAGTAAAACTAAAATATAAGAAAGGTGATAAAAATGAAACTAAAATTAGATTCATCTAAGTTCAATGAAGGTCTGAATTATCTAAAAAAAGACTACAAGATATTTGCACCAGTTTTAATCCCATTTAAAGGTACTTTTTCAGATACTGATGTTATAAGATACAAGGAGGTAAACGCTTTTGAAGAAATGGAATTTGCTAAGAAAGCAAACTTTTCACCAAAAGAAGTTGTACTTCCCATAAATCAAGTATTGTTTTATTTTACTGAAAAAGAGTTTAAGGAAAGCGATTTAGACAACAAGAAAATTTTAATTTTCTTAAGAGCTTGTGACATAAATGGTATAAAAAGACTTGATGAAATATATCTAAATAATGGTGAAGAAAAAGATTATTTTTATAAAAATATCAGAGATAAAGTAAAGTTTGCACTTGTAGGGTGTAAGGAAAGTTTTAGAAACTGTTTTTGTGTGAGCATGGATTCTAACAAAACTGATAATTATTCAATTGGATTAAATATAGAAGGAGATACACTGTACTTAGATTTAAAGGATAGTGAATTTGAAGTATTTAATGGAGAAGCAACTGAATTTAATGTTGATTATGTAACTGATAATTTAATATCTGTAGATGTGCCAGAGAATATTGATTCAAATGAAATGATAGGAAATTCAATATGGGATGAATATGATACAAGATGTATAGGATGTGGTAGATGTAATTTTGTATGTCCAACATGTTCATGTTTTACAATGCAGGATATTTTCTATAAGGAAAACGAAAATGTAGGTGAGAGAAGAAGGGTTTGGGCTTCTTGTCAAGTAGATGGATATACAGATATAGCAGGTGGAAATTCTTTTAGAAAAAAACAAGGCGAAAGAATGAGATTTAAAACTATGCATAAAATACATGATTTTAAAAAAAGATTCGGATATCATATGTGTGTTGGCTGTGGAAGATGTGATGATGCCTGTCCGCAATACATATCATTTTCAAAGTGTATAGAAAAAATAAATGATTTAGTAATTAGTAAGGAGGAAGTATAAATGAACCCATATATACCAGTAAGTGCAAAAATACTAGATATAGTTAAACATACTGATAAAGAATGGACTTTTAGAGTAAACTGCAATACAAAAGGTGTATTGCCTGGAAAGTTTTATGAGATATCTATACCTAAATACGGTGAAAGTCCAATATCAGTATCAGGATATGGAGAGGATTATATTGACTTTACAATAAGAAATGTAGGAAAAGTAACTAGCGAGTTGTTTAATTATAAAGAAGGAGATTCTTTTTTTATAAGAGGTCCTTATGGAAATGGATTTGATGTATCCCTTTATGAAGGAAGAGAAATTGTAGTAGTGGCAGGAGGAAGTGCATTAGCCCCTGTAAGAGGAATAGTTGAATATTTTTATAATAATAAAGAAAAATGCGAAAAGTTTAAATTAATAGTAGGATTTAAATCACCAAAAGATATTTTATTTGCAGATGATTTAAAGAGATGGAGTAAAAAACTTGATATTTTAGTTACTGTAGATGGAGCAGAGGAAGGATATAGTGGTAATGTAGGATTAGTAACAAAATACATACCAGAATTGGATATGAAAGATATAAACAATACTTCTATAGTTGTAGTTGGACCTCCAATGATGATGAAATTTACAGTAGAAGAATTTTTAAAAAGAGATTTAGATGAAAAGAACATTTGGGTTTCTTATGAAAGAAAAATGTGTTGTGGAATAGGTAAATGTGGACATTGTAAAATGGATGATACTTACATATGTTTAGATGGACCAGTATTTGATTATTCATATGCTAAAAATCTTATTGATTAGGGGGTGAAGTTTGTGATAAGAGATTTAAATACCAAAAAAGTAATGAAAAATGCTTATAGAATTACAAAAACAAAATATGAGACTTCTTTAAGAGTTAGAGTACCTGGTGGTCTTATTGACCCTGAAAGTTTAGCTATAGTTTCTAAAATTGCAAGTGAGTACGGCAATGGACAGGTGCACATAACTACAAGACAGGGGTTTGAAATATTAGGAATAAATATGGAAGATATGGAAGATATAAATAAAATTATACAACCTGTTATTGAAAAAATGAATATAAATCAAAGTGAGAAAAACGCAGGTTATCCAGCGGCAGGTACAAGAAATATAGCAGCTTGTATAGGAAATAAAGTCTGTCCAAAGGCTCAATATAATACAACTGAATTTGCTAAAAGAATAGAAAAAGCTATATTTCCAAATGATTTACATTTTAAAGTGGCTTTAACTGGTTGTCCAAATGATTGTATAAAAGCTAGAATGAATGACTTTGGAATTATTGGTATGGCTTTACCAATATATGAAAAGGATAGATGTGTAAATTGTGGAGCATGTGTAAAAAAATGTTCTAAGATATCTGTTGGAGCATTAAAAACAGAAAATAATAAGGTGGTAAGAGATAAAGATAAGTGTATAGGCTGTGGAGAGTGTGTACTAAATTGCCCAACAAATGCATGGACTAGAGATGAGAAAAAATACTATAGATTAGCTATAATGGGTAGAACAGGAAAGAAAAAACCTAGACTAGCAGAAGATTTTCTTTTATGGGTAGATGAGGACAGCATAATAAAGATAATACTTAATACTTATAGATATGTAGAAAAGTATATAGATAAAGATGCACCAGGAGGAAAAGAACATATAGGATATATAATTGATAGAACAGGATTTATGGAATTTAAAAAATGGGCACTTGAAGGTGTAGAGCTTCCAGAAATAACTAAAATGTACGAAAACATATACTGGAGTGGAATTAAATATCTATAAATTGAGTAAAACATATATTTGAATAAATTAAAATTTAATAGAAGGAAGAGGGAATTATGCATAAAGAAACTTTGGATAAATTAACTAATGCAGCTATAAATAAGATAAATTTATTAAACACAAGTAAAGTAAAATATTTGGTATCTTCTGCGTTTGCAGGACTTTATGTAGGTATAGGTATACTTTTGATATTTACTATTGGAGGACTTTTGACTGATGCAGGTTCACCTATGACTAAGATAGTAATGGGGTTATCATTTGCAATAGCACTAAGTTTGGTTATAATGACGGGAACAGAGTTATTTACTGGAAACAATATGGTTATGTCTGCTGGTATGTTAAATAAAGGTGTAAGTATAAAAGATACTTCTAAAATATGGGCATACAGTTGGGTAGGTAATTTAATCGGAGCTTTGGTTTTAGGCATTATATTTGTAGGAACTGGTCTAGTAGACAAAGGACCTGTAGCTGAATTTTTTGCAAATACAGCAGCTAGTAAAGCATCCATGCCATTTACAGCTCTTTTCTTTAGAGGGATTTTATGTAATATTCTAGTATGTGTATCAGTGTTGTGTTCGTTTAGAACTAATAGTGATACTGCAAAAATAATTATGATATTCTTATGTTTATTTGCTTTTATAACATCAGGCTTTGAGCATAGTGTAGCAAATATGACAATTTATAGTGTTTCATTATTTTCACCAACAATAAGTACAGTTACTATTGGAGGAGCTATTTATAATTTAGTAGCTGTAACACTTGGAAATATTGTTGGAGGAGCTTTATTTATGGGTCTTGGAACTTATATATTAGGTAAAGAAAAGCTTAATTAAATTTATTGTATAAATTATAACTCTCTTGATAAATGCATTTTTAGTATTATTGAGAGAGTTATTTTTATATTTTTGAAAAAATATTTGAAACAAAAAAAATATGGGAGCATACGAAAATATATCGGTTATATATATAAAAAATACGTTTATATATGAATTATATAGTTCTAAATATAAAAAAAGTTAAAGTCCTACCGTAAAAAAGCGCATTTTGAATAAGATAACAAATATGATAAAATTGGTCTTGTTGAAATTTTTAGGGGGGATATGATGACAAAGAAACTAGTAATATCAAAAACAAAGTTGTTTATTTTTATAATAGCATTTATTTCTATATTTATATATTTATTTGGAAGTAAAAATACACTTATAGGTGTAGGTATAGTAACAGCTATGCTAACACTCTTGGAAAGAGATTTAACTATTTCTCCAATTAAAAATTTACTGAAGTATTTAGCAATAAATATAATCTTAGGAATACTATCATTTTTTGCAGTACAAAATATGTATTTAGGAGTTTTATTAAATTTTATAGCATTATTTATAATAGGGTATGTATTTAGTTATGACTTAAAAAGAGCAGTATATGTACCTTTTGGTCTAATGTATATATTTATGGTAAGTATACCTGTAGGAAAAAGTGAATTTCCTATGAGATTGTCGGCTTTAGCTGTTGGAGCAGTTATAATAATGATTGCTCAATTTGTTATGAATAGAAATAGGATGAAAAATGTCGGAGATAAAGAACTGATATCTATATGTGATGAATTATTAGAAAAAATTAGTCTTTTAAAAAATACTATTAATGATGATAGTTCTATAATTAAATCTAGTATGAGAAAAATAGATAGCTGTAATTATAGAATAAATTCTATATCTAAAAATTTGAAAATGGTTATTTTTGATAATAGAAAAGATGACTTTTATATCAGTATTAGAGGTATAGACATAATGAATATTTTATTTTCATTAGAAAGAATAAGTTTAATCCTGGAAAGATACAAAAAGGATAGTAAAGAATTTGAAGATGAAGATATAAAAAATATTTTAGAAGAAAGTAGCATAAATAGTAAATCAGATGTTTTAGTTGTAGCAACGAAAGAAATAAACTATATTAAGATGTGTTTAGAAAATAAAGATACCATAACTGATAAAGAGATATTAGGATTTAGAGATTATGTTATTGCTCAGGATACTAAAAATATAAATTTAAAAGAAATTTATAGTGTTTTAGAAAATTTATATGAGTTTTTAGTAGATTATAAAAAAGTAAAATCAAGAGACGAAAAGAAAGCTGAAAGAAAATCAAAGATACCTCATGAATTTAAACGACTATCAATATATAAGAAAAACTTTAATTTAAATTCTATAAGATTTTCTTATGCAGTAAAGATTGCTTTAGCTACAGCTGTAGCGGGTTTTATTATGGATTATTTCCATTTAAGAGATGGAAGATGGATAATGTTAACTGTCTTTTCATTAACACAACCTTACGCAGAAAATTGTATACAAAGGTCTAGAAAAAGAATAGAAGGTACATTTATAGGAGCTGTAATATTTATTGTATTATTTTCAATAATAAAAGATAGTACATTAAGGTCGTTAATAGTTCTTTTAGCAGGGTATATAAACTCTTATGTGGTTGATTATAGAAAATTAATGGTATGTGTAACTGTTTCAGCTCTTGGTTCAGCAGTAGTTATGGGAGACCCAAATGTTTTAACCATAAGCAGGATTTCATATGTAGCATTAGGAGCAATTATTGCATTAATAGTAAATAAGTTTATATTACCATATGATGCTAAAACAGGCTATCAACATGTTATAGAAATGTATAAAGGAATAGTTAAAAATATAATTGATGAAGTCAATAAGTCTATAGAAAATGTAGCTGATGTTTACTATATAAAAAATTTATTATTGATACCATCACTTATTGAAGATAGACTTATGTTGATAAATGCTATATATAAAGATAAACATCAAGAGGATTTTTTAGAAAATCAGAAATTACTAATAAGTAATATGTATAATCTATATATAAATGTTAATAAAAATAAAATAAAAGATGAAGATGTTGAAAAAATATTGAGAGATACTAATTATATTTCAAATTACAATGTAGATAAGTATGATGAAGGAAGAAGTGTAATTTTAGAGAGTATTGTAAATACTAAAAGTCTAGGTGACAAGATAATATGTCTAAACTTACTGCAAACTCTAAATGGTGTCAAAGAAATGTATAGAATAAGTAATATAACTAAAGTTTCAATAAAAGAAGCAGCTTAGATATTAAATTATAGAATAGCCATATATTTAAAATAAAGTATATGGCTATTTGTTTTATAAAATACTAAAAGAAAATAATATATAAAAAACAAAAAACATATATTTATGAATTTTATATGAAAATAGTTAAAATATTGATTTTTTTCATTGGTTGAAAAAACAATTTACTTAGGATAAACTATAATAGTATTCAAATATTATGGGGGTTAGATTTATGAGTAAAGATGTAAAGGTAAAGCGTAATAAGAAATATGATACATTTAGTATAACTATGGAACTTGAGAGACCTTTACTTTATGATGAGGTTGAGAACAAAGATGATAAAAATAATAATAGAAAATTTAACATAAAGAATAAGATATTTAAGGGAATAGGTATACTATTTGTATTGATTTTGCTTGGCTTTTTCATATGGATAAATAAAACATATGAACCTCAAAAGCTGGCAAAAGAAGCTCTAGTCAGCAATAGTAAAGTTGAAGTAACTGTAAATGAAAACATTTCATTTACACCAAAAGGAAGAAAAGTTTCTAAAGGTTTAATTTTGTATCCAGGAGCTAAAGTAGAAATAGAATCTTATGCTCCACTTGCAAGAAAAATAGCAGAAAGTGGATATGAGGTTGTAATCGTAAAGATGCCACTTAATCTAGCTATACTTGGAACTAATAAGGCACAGAAAGTTATGGATTCTTACAACAACATAGAACATTGGGTAATAGGAGGTCATTCATTAGGAGGAGTTGCAGCATCAAATTTTGCACGTGATAATAAATTAATTGAAGGCGTTGTATTTTTAGCTTCTTATCCAATGGGTGATGAGTTGAAAGAATTAGGAAAAAAAGTTATATCTATATGGGGGAGCAAAGATGGAGTAGTCAATTTTAAAAGTCTTGTAGAATCAAAACAAAAACTTCCTGATGATACAACTTATGTTGAGATTGAAGGAGGAAATCATGCACAATTTGGAGATTATGGAAAACAAAAGGGAGATAATGATGCTATTATAAGTCAAGAAAAACAACTTAATATTACTGCCAATAGTATCATTAAATTTTTAAAGAATATATCTTAAACTAAAATTTAAAAAATATAATTTTATAAGTTATTATTTAAAGTAAATATTAATAATATAATAGAATGAATATTTTATTACAAGGGGGATTTTAATATGGAATACGATATGCCACTTTACAGACCACCAAGTGAGGCTTATAGTCTTATAATACAAGTCACACTAGGATGTTCTCATAACAAATGTACGTTTTGTAGTATGTACAAATCTAAAAAATTTAAAATAAAGCCACTAGAAGTAATAAAAAATGAAATTGATATATTTAGAAGATATTATAAGCATGTAGAAAGAATATTCTTAGCAGATGGAGATGCATTGATAATACCAATGGAGAAATTAAGAGATATTATTTTATATATAAAAGAAGTTTTTCCAGAGTGTGAAAGAATTACTATGTACGGCTCTCCTAAATCTATAGAGAAAAAATCTGATGATGAACTTAAAGAATTAAGAAAACTTGGTGTTAAAATGATTTATCTAGGGCTTGAAAGTGGAAGCAATGAAGTATTAGAAGATATTAAGAAAGGTTTTAGTAGTGAACAATTAATAAAAGTTGGTAGAAAAGTTAAAAAAAGTGGGATTAAATTATCAGCCACTGTAATAGCAGGTCTTGGAGGAACTAAAAAAACACATCAGCATGCAGTTGATACAGGAAAAATGTTAGGAGCAATTTCACCAGATTATGTGGGTGTACTTAGTTTAATGGTAGAACCTAATACTGAACTTTACGATTTACTTAAGGCAGGAGAGTTTACAATACTAGAGGATAAGGCTGTGTTACAAGAAATTAAAGAGATGATAAAGAATATAGATGCTAATGAAAAAATTGTATTTAGAAGTAATCATGCATCAAATTATGCTAATTTAAAAGGTGTATTACCTGATGATAAACAACGTTTAATTGATGAAATTGATTACTATCTAAGTAACCAAAAGCTAAAAAGAGAAGAATATAGAAGACTATAGTTTTTGATATATCAATCTATATTGATAGGTAAATACTAAGATTATTTAGATACAAAAAATCATGCTACATTAATAGTTGCTTACTATTGATGTAGCATGATTTTTTTATTAAAAAACAAAATGGTATATTCATATATAATATATCAATAATAATGAAAATGTGAACTAGTTTAATAGAATTTTACCTATTATAATAAAAACAGGAATTTAAATAATAAAAAGTAAAGTAACTTTTTATTAAGTAACTTTACTTTTTATTTTATTTAATGTTGTATTAAATTTATATATATTAAAATAATATACAAATTTTGAAAAAGCTCTTATAAAATGATTATTAAAGTAAAGTTTAATATAAATAAATTATAAAATATTAAACTAATTTATCAATATTTCCTGATTGAATATGCTTAATGTTTGATTGAATTTTTTTATATGGCCAATCCCACCATTTAATTTCTAATAATTTTGAAATTGTATCATTATTAAATCTCTTTTTTATAATTTTTGCAGGTACTCCTCCAACAATAGAATACGGTGGGACGTCATTAGTAACTACTGCTCTTGTTCCAATAATTGCACCATCACCAATATTTACACCTGACATAATTATAGAATCATAACCTATCCACACATCATTTCCAATTATAATGTTACCCTTATTGTCCCAAGCGTCCGTTATATGGTTGATATCGAGTTTCCATTCTTCATAAAAGATGGGAAAAGTATATGTGGATTTTGATTTCATTGAGTGATTTCCACTAGTCATTAGAAATTTTGCATTACATGCTATTGAGCAAAACTTACCAATTATTAATTTATCATTGTTTATAGGGTAATGATACAATACATTGTTTTTCTCAAAATCTCTTGGGTCATTATAAAAGTCATTATATATTGTGTAATCTCCAACTTCTATATTTTCCCTTGTTATTACATTTTTAAGATATACAGTTTGATAATCATTACTTCTTGGATATACCTTATTTGAACTTGGAATAGTCATATTTAAATCTCTCCTTTAATATATATTATGTTTTTGACTATTCCACTACTACAATACATCTCTTCACAGAATCACTCCTTGTTAAGAATCTTCATAAGATAATGGCGTCCTTTTTTAGTGTTAAGTCGGATATTCTTTCTTAGTACATTCTTTTTAGCGTATAACTGACAAACTGTCATTTTCTTACCAATAGTGTCAATGCTATCATCAAGGTCATTTTGTATTGCTTTTTCCTTATCCCTTAATGATATATCATCACGTTTTCCCTTTGGGGGTTTATCAGTAGGTACAAGTTTCCAAGAGTAAACAAATTGTGGTTTACCAAATGAATATACATACTTATATGCGTATCTTCCATCTTTTCTCTGGCTCTCTCCAGTTCTTAAAATTCTATCTTTATTATCTCGTCTTTTTTCAGTTGACATGATAAGAAGCTCCTCTCAATAACCGAATTGAGCTTGATACGTCATATGAATATTATAACATATAAGGCTCAATTTCATTAGATAACGTCAAGTGTATCAACGATTTTCTCAAATTGTTTTCTCTTTATTTGAATGCGATTGCTATTCATAATGACCCAGCCAGAATCAAGGTTTTCATCAGCAAGTTTACGTAATTTTTTCTCTCCAATACGAAAGTATTTTGACGCTTCTTCAATCGTCAAGGTATATTTTTCCCAAATAGGTACATCAGTATTGTTCATAGAATGTATCACTCCTTTCTATGTTCGTAGTTCAGAAGTAGATAGATGGCTTTGGTAAGCTCCATTGGTATTTCAACCAATCCCATTCTTATGGGCAGAACCGTGTCATACAGGTGTATCATTATACTGTGGTACAGGTTACGGCAAAACAACCGTTCCAAAGGTTATTCACAAATCACTATATAGTAGCTCTCTTGATTAAGGTCATGGCGTATAGTATTTGTTGGCTATCTGTATCACAAACGTATCTATCTACTTTATTCAGTTGTCAAAGAACAGTCGGCATTGATTTGCCTATAAAAAATCACAATAGCTTGTGGGCTTTTATAGACAAATAATTAGTGATTCTCCATGTACCAAATAGCTTGATACATGGAGAGAGGGCGAGATTAAGACAAATTAAATCTCAAAATAGCAGTGATTAGTTTTGTTCCTAGCATTCGCTTTGTTTCTTCTTCTACATGAATATAGGGATTTCCGTATTCATCAAATAAAGTTTTCTGTGAAAGACGAATGATATAGTGTTCAAAATGTTTAAGTATTCCGTTTATTGCATTTACATCGCCATGTACAGCAAGTAAAATAATTGTAAAAGGTAATACTTCTTTAGTAGGTTTCATTTCAATGTTCCTCCATGAGTTCTTTCAACTCTTTTAGTGCATTTGTTTTGTGATAATGTATGGTATTTTCTGCTAAATCCATCAATGTTGCTATGTCAGCATTTGTCATGTTGAGAAAGAATGAAAGTAGAATTATATCTTGTTTTCTTTTTGTAAGTTTTCCGATTGCTTGTGCCATTAATACATCTTCAATTCGTATGTTGTAGTCGTAAGAAACCATACAGATGTAGTTAGAATCATAATCATCTAAAATACTCAATTTACTTAATTCTGCAAGTGACAAAGATTCGAGAGATACCAAATAATCATTTCTGCGTTTATTTTCGTCATAAATATCTCTAGCATAGTTACGCAAAACTGTTTTACAGAAACTGTCGAATTGATGTTCAATTGTCTTTTCATCAACCATAAGATTTCACCCTCTTTCCATCGCAAGGAGTTAAATAACCTTGCTTACTCCTATCACGGTGGGAGGGAATTAAATCTTCGATAAATTTCAAAAAAAAGAGAAAAAAATACACACTCTGCCTATAGGGCAAAAATGTGTATTCTTTAAAACGTATTTAATTTATATTGGTTGTAAGCCACCACCATATTGATGTATGGAAATATGCATTGGCTAGCTTTTCATAAAAATACAAAGATGCATAAGAAATTAATAGAGGGGAAAAACTTATTCTGTTATTAAAAAGTAGGTTAATTCTAATAAATGCTATTGCGGTCGAATTAAACTATATACATGGCAATCAATCATGTTTCTATTCTTTATTATGAATTGTGACAGTATTCTTCAATCTTAAAACCACATTTTTCCAATACTTTACTTGACCCTCTATTGTAGGAATATACATTAGCATGAATTTTGTTAAGGTTGTATTTTTCAAAGGCAATTTTGCATATTTCTTTTATTGCATTTGTTGCTATCCCTTTGCCCCAATAGTTCCTAGCAAGCCAGTAACCTAATTCAGCATTTTTATTAATAGAGGTATCTTCTTCAAATGTTAGGCTGATACTTCCAATAGCCCTTTCTTGATAAAAAATAGCATAGCTAAGTTGTTTAACATCTGGAGTTGCCAAACAAAAACTAATAAAATCTCTAGCGTTTTGCTCCCTATAAGGGTGGGGGAAGTTGTCACGAAGATTGTTTGCAATTTCTTTATCATTCGCAAACTCAACTAACTCGGTAATATAAGCATAATTCCACTCTATAAGTTCCATTTTTCTTCTCCTTTTATGAAACAGCTACAAGAAATCTTTCTAAGCCAATACCACTTATCAAACAGCGTTCTTTTTTATTTCCAAGCATTTGATAAGTCCAGTCAACAAATCCACCGTCAGCTATTTCAACGGTTTCATTTCCTTGTTTGACCGATATTTTGAAATTGATACCTTTATAATAATTATTATCAACATCATCATTATGAATTGATAACTCTATATTAGGAAAAATAAGTTTGATAGTTTCAACCATTCTGTCGAAAAATCCGTCATTATCTTTGTATCCGTTTCTTTTGCGTAGAATAATAGAGAAACGAACATTTTCTATTTCACTTAATATATCTTTATAATAGTTTAAGTGCTTTTCTAACAACATTTTTTCACAAGTGTAAGACCCTGTATCTATACCAGATGAAACCATACAATATAAGCCAAAATGTGAATATAAACCTTTACCTACAAAATTTTGTGCTCTTATTACCCTAGCAGTAGTAGCCATGTGGATAGGTATGGTATTATTTTCTTCTTTTCTTTTTAATTTATCAGCAATAATTATTGCCAACATATTTGAGGGGTCTGCAAGTGTTTCTGTCCCTCGTAGAGCACTTACTACGTTATATTGATCTACGGAGCCAAAAACGCTACAGCTACCTAATGGGGCAGAGGGAGAAAGCATAATCGTCTTGATATCCATATTGAATGCTTTTCTCAATAAATTTGATTCCAAAGCATGAATTTCTTCTGGATCTATACCGCTAGGGATAGTAAATCTATTTAGTTGGTATGACTTTAGAATATCAGTTGCAGTTAAAGTATTTGCTTGTCTATCAAACACTTCTAATAGAAGTGAGTTCAAATCTGATTTTGATAGAGCTGATAACTTATCAACTATATTCTTATCCCCAATTTTATTTGTAATTCTACTTAAAATATCACTCATAGTTATCCTCCATACTGTTACTTTCAAAATAATTATAGAATTGTTACAACAACTAATCTAGGTCATTTGACCAAAAATGAAAAAACACTGAATATTTACTATTCAATATTTTTTTACTTTGGGTTTATTTGATTAAATCTTGAAAATACTGTAATGCAACCCTTTCAGCTTCAACCTTTCGGACAATAGGACTTTGTGATAATTCCTCTCTTAACTCAAGATACAGGTTGATAGTAGCCTGCAATGCATTAACACAGCTTTTATATTCATGGTTAGCAACCGTCTTTTCTAATGCTTCAATATATTGGGGTGCGTCCAATTCAATTTTTCTAACTCCACGAGGTAATTTACCTAAGAGAAGTTGTATTAATGGGGCAAGTACTGATTGTCTTAAAAAAGATAAAAAATCAATTGTTTCAAATAGTTCTCTACGTCCAATCTTAGTGCAAGCGTAATGAACCCAAATCCAAAATCTATCTTCAATCCACTGTAAGTCTGGAGTTGGGAAGTATGCTTCTTTTTTAGAATAAATTTCTGTTATGCAGTTGTTTTCTTCATAGAGAATAGCTGAATCTTCAACCCTATCTAGTAAACCATCTAAGGTTGTAAACTTAAAATCAACATGAAGAACAGGGGAATCATAGAGGGAAATTATCAATCGAGGTTCTCCAACATGTTCGCCAGTAAAAGCAGAAACTAATGTTCCAAACTGTTCCACAATAAGTAATCTCTCTTCGATAACTTCTTCATAGGATTTATCATCTGCTACAATCAGAAAATCCAAATCAGAATATTCATCTAACGATTTTGTGATATAAGAACCGCTAATTGCAAGTCCTATTATCCTACTATCTCTTTTTGAAAATTCTAATACGTTTTGTATCATTTTCTGTTGTGTTTTAGTCATAATATAACACCTCTCACTGTCTTTTATTAGCTATCAATCCAACATAATTATGCATAGGAGTATTATATAATGAAGAAATAAAAAAAAATAGGTCACTTGACCCGAAATAAAAAAGCATTGAATAATTATTATTCAATACTTTTTTGAAATTATACTTATGTTGTAGGAAGATTCTTTAATACCTCTCGCTGATTAATTACACTAAATCTTTTGTTTTCATAAGCAATTAGATGTTCTTGTACACATTCATTTATAGCACGATTAATGCTTCTAATTGGAGCGTTTACTTCGCTAGCAAGCTGTTTTTTGGTAAGCAGATTTAATTCACTTCTATAATAGTGTAAGGATATACACCTCAGAAGTCGTTCTTTAACACTTAAAGATGATAATTCTTCAATTAATTCAGCATTTACAACTAATTTACTAGATATTTCTCGAATCAGAAATTTTGTAGCTTCAAAATCTCCCCTTAACCAGTTTAAAAAATCATCTCTATGAAGTTTATATACATTACAATCTGTGAAAGCGACAATTTCAACGGGTTTTTTCCCATCATTAAATTGTTCCATTTCTCCAAAAAAACTACCACTTCTATAAAGATGAATCGTTGAGATGTTTCCTTTCACATTTAAGATGAATGCTTCTGCAATACCGTCAATCATAAGAATTACATATTCATTTTCTTGCTCAGCAAAAAGAATAGTCTCTTTCTTTTTATACGTTTTTTTAACAAGCTTCTTTTTAATATCTTCATTCATAAAATCAATTAAATGCATATTCATCCCTCCTTACCAAATCTTTGATTAAATTATATCATCTTTCAATTAGTTAGGTAAGATAGTAAAAATATATTTACATAGAAACTATTCCATTATTATTTTCCAGTTGTCATTTTTCTGCAAAAACTTATCACTGTCACGACTGGAGATACCAGTAAGAAATGTTAGGATATCAATCGCTAAACTTTCAGAATCCTTTTTACGGCTCAAAATGACGTAATGGTCAAGCAATCCTTTGTTTTCATCATCACTGGTTAAATTGACAATGTTTATCTCATGGGCTATTTCTGGTAGCGTTTCTTTCCATTTGCCGCGTTTTGCTTTAGGGTCAACTATGACCGCCTATCCGCCGAATAGTACCGCATAGTAAACAAGCATATTGTTACTGAATAATTTACCACCACCCAATGAACCGATAAACGCAGACGCTAACGCATTGGTAATAGAACCCTTTACCCCTTGACTAGCAAGGGCAGGTTTTAGATAGACATTCTTTCCAGTGTCCAGATTGTAGCTAACATAGATATCCTCATGTTCGCCAAGGGTTTGTGTCGCTCCAAAACCAAGTCCAGCCAAAAAATCCGAAGTGACATATTGAATATAATCATTGATGTAACGTTTGCTGACAGGAATAAATTCGCCATGCAATCCCAACATATCCCCAAAGGGATGCACGAGCTTGATTGATAAGTCGTCGTAAAAGTCTTTGACTTCATCACAATGCCTTTTTAGCTCGTCAAGATCCTTTGTAGATACACGGACAACATAGCTAAGTTTATACATAGATTCTTTACAGTTAAAAGTCTGTTTTTAAAAAAATGTATAAATTATAAATCAAAATATAGATACTATCAATGACCCACTAGGTGCAAAAAGCATTGATATGGTTAAATTATCAGACGCTAAAAGCTGGGCTATCCGAATGAGTGAAGATGGGTGTGCTTATAAATCCATTGGCAATTATAAGCGCTCACTGAAAGCGTCGTTTTTCATGGCAATTCAAGACGACTGTATTAGAAAGAATCCATTTAATTTTCAGTTAAGTGATGTTTTGGAAGATACAACAGAACCAAAAATCGCTCTAACACCAGAACAGGAAATGGGCTTATTATCCTTTATGGAGAGCGATAAGACTTATTGTAAATATTATGATGATGTTGTTATCCTCTTAGAAACAGGACTACGCATTTCTGAATTATGCGGTTTGACTTTAGAATTGGATATGAAAAATAAAGCCATTATGGTAGACCATCAATTGTTGAGTGATACTAAGATTGGCTATTATGTAGAAGTTCCAAAGACCACACAGGGTAAGCGAGAAATTCCAATGACTGAAAGAGCTTATCAATCATTTGAACGTATCGTTGAACGGCGTAAGAACGCTAAAGCAGAACCAATCATTGTTGATGGTTACCAGAACTTCCTATTTCTTAAACAAGATGGATTACCAAAACAAGCAACTCATTATCAAAGCATGTTAAGAGCGTTAGTCAAGAAGTATAACAAGACCCATGAGGACAAGCTACCAAAGATTACGCCATATATCTTTATGCATACACTCTGTACAAATATGGCTAACAAAGGAATGAGTCCTAATATATTGCAATATATTATGGGGCATAAAAACATTACTATGACGCTTGGCTATTATGCACATGGTTCATTTAGTTCTGCGAGAGCTGAAATGGAACGGTTATAAGCCTAGTAGTATGACTAGAGTTTACTACTTATTTACTACTTTTGATGGCATTCTTATACGGTTAAATGCCAACTTATGCAAAGTATCTTCCAAAAAGAAAATGTCGATACTCCTTGTAGATACAGGATATATCGACATTTACCAACTTATGAAAAGATAATCAAATTTAATATAAGTTTTTCAAATAAAAAGATACTAAATTCTTTTTCGAGAATCTATATAACATTACTTAAGCTTGGTTGGGGTATAAACAATTGAGTAGCTACTTTTGTATGGTGTTCAACTTTAGTCAAAACTCTTAAATAATGCAAATGATTTAGATTCATTAATATTCAATCTCTTCATAAGTAGTGAAATTCGAGTTATTTCTGCATAATTATACTATGATTTATAGATTAATTCTATTAGCATCCAGAATAATATTGTTTATATGAATAAAATTTAAAGAATATTATGAAAATTATAGGATGTTAAAATAAATTTAGGTAAAAAAGAAGTGTTTGTATATTATAGAGTACCTTTTCTAAAATATGTGGGATTGTTTTAAGAATTAGAATAAAAATTATTTTTAAATTAGTATTTTTATAATGTATAGTATTTTTAATGTATAATTAAATTGTGCAGAAAATAGAATTTAAAGTCCTATAGAATTTCTGATTATGGAGGAGAATATGAAAAGAAAAGTTCAAGTAAAAAATATTACTATTGGAGAAGGTAGACCTAAAATTTGTGTACCAATTATTGGGAAAAATAAAAAAGATATTATAAAAGAGGCTAAAGAGTTAAAAGATGCATGTTTGGATATTATAGAGTGGCGAGTTGATTTTTTTGAGAATGTAGAAAATATTAAAGAAGTTAAGGAAGTTCTCTATGAATTAAGAAGTTATATACATGATATCCCTTTATTATTCACATTTAGAAGTGTAGTAGAAGGGGGAGAAAAATTAATATCAAGAGATTATTATACTACTTTGAATAAAGAAATTTCTAATACAGGTTTAGTAGATTTAATAGATGTAGAGTTATTTATGGGAGATGAGGTCATAGATGAAGTAGTTAATTTTGCTCATAAAAAAGAAGTGAAAGTAATTATATCTAATCATGATTTTAATAAAACTCCAAAAAAAGAAGAGATTGTATCTCGTTTATGTAGAATGCAGGAATTGGGCGCAGATTTACCCAAAATAGCTGTTATGCCGCAAAATGAAAAAGATGTGTTAGTGCTACTTGAAGCTACAAATGAAATGTTTAAAATTTATGCAGATAGACCAATAATAACAATGTCAATGTCAGGAATGGGTGTTATAAGTAGATTGTGTGGTGAAATATTTGGTTCTGCATTGACTTTTGGAGCTGCAAAAAGTGTTTCAGCACCAGGGCAAATATCATTTAAAGAGTTAAATTCAGTACTTAATCTATTACATAAGAGTATTAATTAAATTAATTATATAGAAATATTAGACGGTATTTTTGAAGATATAAATTAAATATAAAAAACTTTTCAGATAGTAAAATTTAAATTGGGCAATTATATCTGAAAAGCAACTATTTAGTGTGTATTTTGAAAGTGATATAGAAAATCTTATAAATCAACTATGGCATATTTAAAATATGCCATTAAAACCTACTAGACATTAGATTATAGATGGTATACTAGCATTTCTATTATTTATAGATAGTAAGTTTTCATAATAACTGTTTTATCTAAAGTAGAAGATATATTTGTATTATGTATATTTGTCATTATTTTTTTGTAATTATGTATATTAATGGTTATATATGTAATATAATATTATCACTCTATTTTTTGTATATTGTACATTACAACATTTATATCTATCATCATCAATTACAGTAGAATGTATGGGATACTTATTTTCACTTAACCAATATTTTTGCATATTCTTTGTCCAAGACTTTGGAAACTTCAATACTTTCTTGTTTATTATAACATCCTCATCTTCAAAAATATTAACTTCTCTTTCTATTTTTATTTTTCTGTTGTATATCTTATTGATAGATTCTTTGTCGAGTTTTATGTCTCTATACATATCAGGGCAATAGCAACAAACATAATTTCTTTTTTTTCGACGTTTAAATTTCACAACTTTCTCTATGCTAATTTCTAATTTTTTTGTACCATCTTTTATAAATTTAATATCTTCTATGTTCTCGCTTGAAAAAATTTCTGTCAATCTTAAAGTATCTACAGTTTCTCTAATTATTTGCTTTTTATAAGAAGAGAATCCATATCCAAAAGAAAGGTTTAATTTATTAGGGATGTAGCCATTTTTATATTTAAACATCTTAATTTTTTCCAATTCAGCATTATCTTTAAATTTCAACTTTTCATACCTAAAAGTTACTTTGCTAAAAAGAGTATATTCTACATCAATATATTCTTTTGCAATCTTAAATTTATCGCTACCTTCAATCACAATCATAGCCTATCTCCAATCGTTTTATATTAAAATAAGGCCATAGAACATGGTCTAATAGTACTCATTAGCACTATAAGACAATGTTAACACAAAAAGACAAAAAAAGGTTATTTATTTCAAATAACCTTTTTTTTTATATAAAATATAAAGAATTATATTTTATTCTTTTTTATGATGTCTATAATCTGTGATATCAGATTTAGTTCTCTTGAATTTAAGTCTTTTAACTCTTCATTTATATCATTTTCTAAATATGTTTTTCCAGTGGAAGTAATATCTTTTATAAGAACATCTGCAGAAATATTTAATATATTTACAAATTTTATGAATGTTTTAAGACTTGGATTCTTTTTACCACTTTCGATTTGAGTTATATACCAAGGCGATACTCCAACCATATTTGCAAATTCTTTTGAAGTTAAATTTGCTTTTTTCCGTTCTTCTTTAAGTCTTTTACCTATATAATTCATTATTGTTACTATTTCCCTCACTTATATTTCTTTGTATTTAATGATGCACTTTATTAACTCTAGCATTGCAATTTGTTCTTTTTCAGTTAATTTATTAATCATTTCATAACATTCTAAAGGTACAGAGTTATCAACGCCTTCTGTTGTAATAATATTTGCAAATAACAATTCAAGTGGTATGTCTAAAGCAGTAGCAATTTTCATTATAATATTGATAGATGTATTTGTCTCAGCTCTTTCAATCTGACCAATATATGTTGGATGTAAACCTGCCTTTTCTGCTAGAAACTCTTGACTATATCCCAATTTTGTTCTATAGACTTTTATTCTATCTCCTATTATTTTTCCTATATTTGCCAATTATTATCCCTCCACTTTAGATTATATTCATAGTTTAAGTTGTTTTATATAGACTATTTATACTTTTTTAGTCTAAATATAGACTATATATGTTTTTATACTGAAATAAGTGCTATTTATTTTTGTATAGTCTGTATCTACAATAAACAAATATGGATAAATCATATTTTTAATTAGAGAAATATTTTCATAATTTCATAGCCATACTACAATAATAAAACGAATTAATAATATGTTAATTATAGCATTTTTTATTGTAATTACATATTAGATATGTAGAATATATTTTGAAAATTAAAAAAATTTTCTATTTTATATATTGAACAATTTATGTAAATAGAAAATTTTTCAATAAGACTTTTGAGTTTAATCATTATATTGGTAAGGTAAACATTTTTAAATCTAATTATATATAGGTGAAATAAAAAATTAATTATAAGTAAGGCATTTAGAATAAAATTTTAAAAAAATTATAATTAAAAAAATAATGAAAATATATAATATTAGTTTAGATTATAAAAAATAAATATACAAATACTTATAAATACAAGTTATATACAAGATTTATAGTAGAGTAATAATCTTATAAAATAATTTAATAAATATAAATTAAATTATATGTGTATATATTGTACTTTAATAGTGATATAATAATAAAAAAATTTTTAAAGAGGGTGATATTACATATGAGAAAACTTGAAGAGATATTAGAATATAATAAATCATTTGTAGAGAACAAAGAATATGAACAATATGTGACATCAAAACATCCAAATAAAAAAATAGTAGTCTTATCTTGTATGGATACAAGATTAACTGAGCTTTTGCCTAAGGCTATGAATTTGAAAAATGGAGATGTGAAACTAATAAAAAATGCAGGAGCTACTATAATGCATCCTTTTGGAAGTATTATGAGAAGTGTTTTAGTTGCAATTTACGAATTTGATGTAGATGAGGTTATGGTTGTAGGGCATCATGGATGTGGTATGTGTAATGTTGATACGGATAAGTTACTTGGTAAAATTTTAGATAGAGGAATATCTAATGATGTAATACTTACACTTCGTAGTGCTGGAATTGATACAAAACAATGGTTACATGGATTCGATTCTGCAGAAGAATCTGTAAAAGATAGTATTGATTTAATAAAAGGGCATCCTTTAATTCCAGATGGTATTATTGTACATGGTCTAATTATATCACCTGAAACTGGGAAGTTAGATGTTGTTGTAAATGGATATGAAGATAAGTAGAGTATCATAATGTTATATAATCAAGATACTGTTGAATATGATGTTGTTTCAAAATTTATTTTGGGACAACTTTTTTATTTAAAAATATATGAAAAGGTTTATTTTAAGCTTTACAATAAAAAATATAAGTAGCTGACTAATTAAAAATCTTACTATTATTTATTAAAATTATAACTATATGATATAAAAATATTTAATAAATGAAATTTATATGAATTTTTTATAAATATATTGAAAAAATGCATGCAGTATAGTAAAATAATACTTAGCTGACTAAGTAATATAAAAAATAAGGAGGGCAAGTATGAATAGCAATTCTGAAGAAAAATTAAATGATGTTTTCTTGCAATTAATGCGAATATATTTTATAAGAACTCATTTTTATTTTGATAAATTAGGCTTATATCATGGTCAACCCCAAATACTTTTTTCTTTAAAGATGAAAGATGGGCAAAGTCAAAAAGAATTAGCAGATAAAAGGAAAGTAAAAGCATCTACAACTACAGTTATGATAAAGAGGATGGAAAAAGCTGGACTTGTGGAAAGAAAACAAGATGAAAAGGACCAAAGAGTATCTAGGATTTTTTTGACAGACAAAGGTTTAGAAATATGTAATAAAGTTGAAGAATTTAACAAGGAATTGGAAAGAGAGTTTTTTTTAGGATTTAGTGAAGAAGAAAAAATAGTACTTAGAAGACTTCTAATGCAAGTACGAGATAATTTAAAAGCAGGATGTCATAAGCATGAAGATGAAAAATATTTTTAAAGTTTAAAATAATGTTTTTCAATTTAATGTTATTAGACTAATTAATATTACAGAAGGGAAGAAATGTATGTTTAAATTAATTAAATATTTAAAGAAATCGGCATTATCAATAGTAATAATAGTCTGTCTATTGGTAATTCAAGCGGTATGTGACCTTTCTTTACCAGAATACACATCCAATATAGTAAATGTAGGTATACAACAAGGTGGAGTAGAAAACTCTGTTCCATCTGTGATTAGAGAGAGTGAATTAAATAAAATTACTTTATTTATGGATAAAAGTAGTAAGGATAAAGTACTAGATAATTATACTTTGCTGAATAAAAAGGATTATGTTAAGTATAAAGATAAGTACCCAGGTCTAAAAGATGAATCTCTTTATGAGTTAAATACTAAAGACAAAGACACTATAGATGATTTAAATGTTATTTTTGGTAAAGCTATTTTAATAGTATCAGGGCTTGAGGGCGATAGTAAAGAGGTAAAAGCTATGAAAGCTCAGTTAATGAGTAAACTTCCACCACAAGCTACTCAAAGTGGAGATGTTGATATATTTAAATTGTTATCAGCAATGCCAAAGGAACAGTTAGATACATTGACTAAAGAGATGAGCAAAGGCTTTGAAAGTATGCCAGAGAGTATGATAACACAAAGCTCTGTTTCATATGTAAGGTCAGAATATGAGAAAATAGGTATTGATACAGAAAAAACTCAAAATAATTATATATTATTTACTGGTGCTAAAATGCTTGGTATAGCAATGATTAGTATGGTAGCTACAATAACAGTAGGATTTTTAGCAGCAAGAGTAGCCGCAAGTGTAGGTAGAAATTTAAGAAGTGGAGTATTTAGAAAAGTTATGTCATTTTCAAATACTGAAATGAATGAATTTTCTACAGCTTCATTAATTACTCGTAGTACAAATGATATTCAACAGATACAAATGTTGATGGTTATGTTGCTTAGAATAGTATTCTATGCACCTATAATGGCTATAGGTGGAGTGATAAAGGTTTTAAACACAAATACTTCAATGGCCTGGATTATAGCAGTAGCAGTAGTTGCTATCTTATCATTAATTGTAGTGTTATTCTCAGTGGTTATGCCTAAGTTTAAACTGGTTCAAAAGCTTGTTGATAAGTTAAACTTAGTAAGCCGTGAAATAATTACTGGTATTCCAGTTATCAGAGCTTTTAGTACTGAAAAACATGAAGAAGAAAGATTTGATAAAGCAAATAAAAATTTAACTAAAACAAATCTTTTTGTAAATAGAGTTATGACATGTATGATGCCTGCTATGATGCTTATAATGAACCTTATCACAGTTCTTATAGTTTGGAGAGGTGCATACAGTGTTGATTCTGGAGCAATGCAAGTTGGAGATATGATGGCATTTATACAATATACAATGCAAATAATAATGTCATTCTTAATGATATCAATGGTATCTATTATGCTTCCAAGAGCATCCGTTTCAGCTACACGTATAGATGAAGTATTAGTGTCAGATATAAGCATAAAAGACCCAGAAAAATCAGAGGCACAAGAGTTTAAGGAAGATAAAAAGGGTCTTGTTGAATTTAAAAATGTTTCGTTCATGTATCCAGACGCAGAAGAACCTATATTAACAAATATATCTTTTACAGCAAAGCCAGGAGAAACAACTGCCTTTATAGGAAGTACTGGTAGTGGTAAGTCAACTCTTATAAATTTAATTCCTCGTTTCTTTGATGTTACTGAAGGAGAAATATTACTTGGTGGAGTTAATATAAAAAATGTTTCTCAACATGATTTAAGGGAAAAAATTGGATATGTACCTCAAAAGGGAGTATTGTTTTCTGGTACTATAGAATCCAACTTAAAATATGGTAGAAAAGACGCAACAGATGAAGAAATGAGAACAGCAGCTGAAATAGCTCAAGCTACAGAATTTATAGATTCTAAACCGGAAGCTTTTAAAACTGAAATTTCTCAAGGTGGAACAAATGTATCTGGAGGTCAAAAACAAAGACTTTCTATTGCAAGAGCAATAGCAAAAAATCCAGAAGTTTATATATTTGATGATAGTTTTTCAGCACTTGACTTAAAAACTGATGCAGCTCTTCGTAAGGCTTTAAAATCAAAAACTGCTGAAAGTACAGTTCTAATAGTTGCACAAAGAATTAGTACTATCTTAAATGCAGAACAGATAATTGTTTTAAATGAGGGAGAAATAGTTGGAATAGGAACACATAAAGAGCTTCTAAAAAATTGCGAAGTTTATGAGCAAATAGCTTTATCACAACTTTCAAAGGAGGAGCTAGCTAATGAGTAGAATGGGAAGAGGTCCTATGGGAAAATCTATGGGAGCAGGACAAAAAGCAAATGACTTTAAAGGGACTATGCGAAAACTAATTGCATATTTATCTAAATTTAAAATATCAATAATTCTAGTAATTGTATTTGCTATTGGTAGTGCGTCGTTTTCTATAGTAGGTCCAAAAATTTTAGGAAAGGCAACTACAAAGATATTTGAAGGGTTAGTGAGTAAAGTTTCTGGAGGAAACGTAGGTATAGATTTTAATGCAATTGGAAAAATCTTAACCTTTTTACTTTTCCTTTATTTGATAAGTGCACTGTTCTCTTTTATACAAGGATTTATAATGAGTGGAATTTCTCAAAAAGTATCCTATAATTTAAGAAAAGAGATTTCAGCAAAATTGGATAGATTGCCAATGAAGTATTTTGATACTAAGACACATGGTGAAATATTATCGAGAATTACGAATGATATAGATACTTTAAATCAAAGTTTAAATCAAAGTATGACACAGCTTATAACATCAGTAACAACTATGATAGGTGTTTTGATAATGATGTTATCTATAAGTGGAATTATGACATTAGTGGCAGTTTTAATATTACCAATATCAATGTTTGTAATTTCAAGAATAATAAAGAAATCACAAAAATACTTTAGATATCAACAAGAATATTTAGGAAATGTAAATGGTCAAGTTGAAGAAACTTACAGTGGCCAAACAATAGTAAAAGCATTTAATCGTGAAGATGAAGTAATTGAGGAGTTTGATAAATTAAATGATAGCCTGTATAATTCAGCGTGGAAATCTCAATTTTTATCAGGTATAATGCAACCACTTATGATGTTTATTGGAAACTTGGGATATGTAATGGTATCAATCTTAGGAGGTTGGCTTGCAATTAAGAAAACAATTGAGGTTGGTGACATACAGTCATTTATACAATATGTAAGAAACTTTACACAGCCAATGACTCAGATTGCACAGGTTGCCAATTTATTGCAATCAACAGCAGCAGCTTCTGAAAGAGTATTTGAGTTTTTAGAAGAGGAAGAAGAAGTCCAAATTGTTGAAAATGCAGTTTCAATAGATGGTTTAGAAGGTAAAATTGATTTTGAAAATGTCAACTTTGGATATAACCCAAACAAGACTATAATAAATGATTTCTCAGTAAATGTTAAACCTGGTCAAAAAGTTGCTATTGTTGGACCTACAGGAGCAGGTAAAACTACAATAGTTAAACTGTTAATGAGATTTTATGATGTTAATAGCGGTTCAATACTGATTGATGGTCATAATATTAAAGATTTTAATCGTAGTGAGCTTAGAGAAATGTTTGGTATGGTTCTTCAAGATACATGGTTATTTAGTGGTTCAATTATGGAAAATATAAGATATGGTAAGTTGAATGCTACAGATGAAGAAGTTATAGAGGCTGCTAAATCTGCACATGTTCATAGATTTATTAAGACATTACCAGATGGATATAAGATGAAATTAAATGAAGAAGCAAGTAATGTTTCTCAAGGTCAAAAACAATTATTGACTATAGCTCGTGCTATTTTAGCTGATCCTAAAATTTTAATATTAGATGAAGCTACAAGTTCTGTCGATACTAGAACAGAAGTATTGATTCAAAAAGCTATGGATAATCTTATGGAAGGTAGAACAAGTTTTGTTATAGCCCACAGATTATCAACTATACGTGATGCTGATATGATTCTTGTAATGAATGAAGGAGATATAGTTGAACAAGGAAATCATGAGGAACTTCTAAAGAAAGGCGGATTCTATGCCAATCTTTACAATTCTCAATTTGAAGAAGATGAAGCAATGTAACAAAAAACTATCTTAGCATAGACATGTAATTAATAAGATAAAATAAATGAGGGTGCCTTAAAATGAACTTTTTAATTCATAAGGCACTCTTTTGTGTATGAAATAAAATGTATTTTTATCATTTTAACAATGAAAAAGAGGATTCTCTATATTTTGAGATAGCCACATAATTTTATGTCTTTACAAAGTGTTTATTTTATTATAATATGTAGTAAGGAAAATGTTGGAGGTGATTATCAAAATGTATATTTAATTTTATTCTTTAAATTTTATTATAAATAGAATTTAATTTTAATAGTTGATGATTATATTGAAGTATATGTTTTTATTACTTTTATTAATCATGCAAATAACTACTTAAATTTAAGAATAGGGTTAAATATAAAATGATAATTACATATAAGTTAATTAAACTAATGTATTTTTAATATATATTTAGAATTTTAATCCTTCTTATGATATAAGTAGCTTGTTTTGTATTACTTAGATTTGTAAGGAGTTTTTTTATTGAAAAAACTGCATAATATATTTGGGAGGAGGTGTAAGAAAGTGATTTTTTATATAAGATTGAGAAAATAATGCACGATTATGGTTATTATAATAGTAAATAAGAAGTGTCATTTAAGGATAAGATAAAAAGCAAAATTCTTGATGAATTTAATTATAGAGCCATAATCTCGTGCTATAGATTAAATAAAAAATAGCAGATAAGGAGAATATGGATATGGCGAAAAAAGGAATAACAGTAGGATTAAACATAAATAATAAATCTGAGGACTTTAATGAACTAATGATTGAACTTGAAAACTTATGTTCAGCATGTGATATTGATGTTGTAGGGAGTATAACTCAAAATGCAAAGCAGGTTAATAGAGCATTTTACATTGGGACAGGTAAAGTTGAGGAAATATTAAACTTAATAAAGAAAGAAAATATAGAGATAGTTATATTTTACAATGAACTTTCTACATCACAACTAAAAAATCTTGAAGAAAAGCTTAATTGTGAAATTATAGATAGAACGGCATTGATACTTGATATATTTGCACAAAGGGCAAAAACTAGAGAAGCTAAACTTCAAGTAGAAGTAGCAAGTTTAAAATATATGTTACCAAGACTTATAGGTTCAAATGAAAATTTAGGACGTCAAAGTGGTGGAGTTGGTACTAAAAATAGAGGTTCTGGTGAGAAAAAATTAGAACTTGACCGTAGAAGAATAGAAGAAAAGATAACATCTTTAAATAGGGAGTTGGATGATTTAAAATTCCAAAGAGAAACTCAAAGAAGTATGAGAAGAAAATCAAATCTTCCAAATGTAGCTCTAGTCGGGTATACAAATGCTGGTAAATCTTCAATAATGAATAAACTAGTAGATATATTTAAAAACTCTGAAGAAAAGAAAGTGTTTGAGAAAAACATGTTATTTGCTACACTTGAAACTTCTGTCAGAAATATAGTTCTTGCAAATAACAAAGAATTTTTATTATCTGATACTGTTGGTTTTGTAAGTAATCTACCACATGACTTAGTAAAAGCATTTAGGTCAACATTAGAAGAAGCATGTGAGGCAGACGTACTGTTACATGTTATTGATATTTCAAATCCAAGCTATAAAAGTCATATTAAAGTGACAGAAGATACTTTAAAACAAATAGGTGCAGATGGTATACCTATGATACATGTGTATAATAAAATTGATTTAATAGATGTAGAAGTATTGGATAGAATTTTAGATAGTATCGATAAAGAAGGTATATTTGTTTCAGTTAAAAAAGATATAAATATAGATAAAATGATAAAATGTATTTGTGATAGCATATTTAAAGATTATGTAAGATGTAAGTTCTTAATTCCATATGATAAAGGTCATGTAGTTTCTTATTTTAACGAAAATACGAGCATTATAAATACAGAATACAGAGAAGATGGAGCTATTTTAGATGTAGAATGTAGCAATATAGAATATAATAAGTATAAAAAGTATGCTTTAGAGTAAATTTTGAAAAACTTATTATAGCCTAAAATATATTTAATTTATAATTTATTATAAATTGATTGTAAATATGATTTTATGAAACGGTATAGCCATAATGCTATGCCGTTTTGCCATTTATAATAAAAATAAATTTATTGACACAATAGTAACTAATTACTATAATATAAAGTAACTAATTACTATTTAAAATTATCAAAAAATTAAAATCTAAGATAAAGAGAAGTGTATAATAATGGATGCAGAAAGTTTAATGAAAAAATATATGGTAGATGATGATAGTAGAAAACAAGCTATATTTGCAAGTATATTTGTAATGCAAAATAAACTTCAAACTACATGTGATAAATTAGACCCAGAATTAACAATGAAACAATGGTTACTTTTAGCTATTGCGGACTCTGTAGATGAAACTCTTACATTAACCAAACTTGGAGAATTAATGGGGTGTTCAAGACAAAATGTAAAAAAACTAGCTATTGCTTTAGAAAAGAAAGGTTTTATAGAAATTGAGCAAAATGAAAAAGATTCAAGAGCTATCTGTCTTGTGACAAAAGATAGAGTGGAAGAGTATTCTAAAAAAGTAAGAGGTATGCAGGAAAAAGTATTACAGCTTTTATTTGAAGATTTTACAGAGAAAGAAGTGGAACAGTTATTTTTTGGAATTATGAAATTAAGTATAGGAATTGAAAATGTGAAAAATTATGTAGAAAATAATGACGTTGGAGAATAAGCAAGTATCAAATCAACTTTGTATGACATCAGAGAGGGGGGTAATTTATATGAAAAATGTAGTAGTGATTTATAAGAGTAAGTATGGTTCAACAAAAAAATATGCTAAATGGCTTTCAGAATTATTGTCTTGTGATATTTTTGAAACTAAGAATATTAATATAGAAAAGGTTATGAAGTATGATACGATTATTTTAGGAGGAGGTCTTTATGCTTGTAATATAGCGGGAATTTCTTTCTTAAAAAAAAATTATAAAGAATTGCAGAAAAAAAATTTAGTAGTATTTGGCGTAGGAGCTGCTCCATATGATGATGAAGTAATAAAGAAATTAAGAGAAGTAAATTTTAAGGATGAATTAAACAAAATTCCTTGCTTTTATTGTCGTGGGGCATGGGATGAGACAAAAATGTCTTTTATAGATTATACTCTTTGTAGTTTTTTTAAAAAATCTATAGCTAAAAAAGAACGTCAAGGTCTTAAACCAGCAGAAGCACCTTTATTGTCTGGAGAAGCATTTGATTGGTGTAATAAAGAAAATTTAACTCCAATACTTGATTATATAAGAGAACTTTAAGAGGTATATATTTATAATTATTTATTATCTAAAGTTAGATTTCATAGAAACTTACTAGACATTATTTATAAAATAATATTATTAAAGATGGATAATTTAATTTTTTCAATAAGGTTATAATTTTAAAAAATGTTTATTTTAAAATAAATTATTTTATAAGCTTACTTATACTTAATAAGGGGCTTTTTTTATTGGAAGATTTATGTTATATTGAGATGAATTTATTATGATATAAAAAATAATGTTAGGATAAATTTAAATCTTTTTCTAAAAATGTATTAATATAATTCTTAAAGAAAGGATTTTTAACAATGGATATAAAAGAGTTGGTTAAAATGCAAAGAAAATATTATAATACAGGTAAAACAAGAGATATATCGTTTCGTATAGAACAGTTGAAGAAACTTAAGTTAGTTGTATCACAAAATGAAGAAAAAATACTTTTAGCACTAAAGAAAGATTTAAATAAATCGGATTTTGAAGGTTTTATGACAGAGGTAGGCATGTTTTATAGTGAATTAAACTTTGCTATAAAGAATATAAGAAAATGGAGCAAAATAAAAAGAGTTAAATCAAGTATGGTTAATTTTCCATCTATATCCAAAATTGTTCCACAACCTTATGGTGTTACTCTCATAATGTCACCTTGGAATTATCCATTTCAATTAGCACTTATACCATTAGTTTGGTCATTAGCAGCAGGGAATTGTGTTATATTAAAACCTTCTGAATATTCTGTGTCAACATCTAGTGTAGTTAAAGACATAGTTGAAGATACTTTTTCAAAAGAATATGTTGCAGTTGTTCAAGGAAGTCAAGAAGAATGTGAAAAGTTACTATTGGAAAGATTTGATTATATATTTTTTACAGGAAGTACTAATGTTGGTAAAATAATCATGAAATCAGCATCAGAGCATTTAACTCCTATTACTTTAGAACTTGGAGGAAAAAGTCCTTGTATCATTTTAAAAGATGCTAATATAGACCTTACTGCCAAAAGACTTACTTGGGGAAAACTAATAAATGCAGGACAAACCTGCGTGGCTCCAGATTATGTTTTAGTGCATGAAGATAGAAAAAATGAGTTAATAGAGAAAATAAAATATTATACTAATAAGTATTTTGGGGATAATGCATGTAATAATGAGCAATTTCCTAAAATCATAAATCAGAAACATTTTAATCGGATATTATCTCTTATTGATAAAGATAAGATAGTCTATGGTGGAAATTATAATAAGGAGACATTAAAGATAGAGCCAACTATAGTAGACAATGTTAATTGGGATGATAATATAATGAAGGAAGAAATATTTGGGCCTATATTTCCCATTTTAACATATAAAGATTTAGATGAAGTAATACAAAAAATTATACAAATGCCAAATCCATTGGCACTTTATATTTTTACAAAAAATAAGTACCTAGAAAATAAACTTTTAGAAATGATTCCAGCAGGAGGATGTTGTATCAATGATACAGTTACTCATATAGCTACGAATTACTTACCTTTTGGTGGTATTGGTGAAAGTGGTATGGGCTCATATCATGGAAAAGCTGGATTCGATACATTTACTCATTATAAGAGTGTGTTAAAAAAATTAAATTTGGATGTCCCTATTAGATATGCTCCATACGATAATAAATTAATTAAGGTTCTTAAAAAGATAATGTAGGTTATATTGTAGAATAATAAATATAAATAAAATTGAGTATTTGTATTCTGAATATATTTTATTTTTAATTTGGTATATTTGTTATAAAAGTGGTGATTTTGTGATAAAATTTAATTATATAGAAATAAGGAGGAAAAAATGAAAATTAATTGGAATACAAAATACACAACAATAGCAATTTATACATTTATAATAGCTGCTAGTAGTATTATATTTTATCTAGTATCATCACAAATTGATGTATTTTCTAATAATTTAGATGCTATATTTACAACATTACAACCTTTTATAATAGGATTTGCTATTGCATATCTTCTTAATTTTATTTTAAAGTTTTATGAAGACAGAATTTTTATAAAAAGTGAGAAATTAAAAAAACTAAAACAAAGTTCAAAAAGAGGCTTGGGTCTTTTATTAACATATGCAACAGCTACATTGATACTTTACTTATTTATGCATTTCGTATTGCCACAAGTAATTGAGAGTATTGTTGGACTAGCAAATGATATACCTATGTATGTAAACAATGCAACTAAGCTTATTGATAAATTAATGACTGATTTAAATCTTGATGAGCAATACTTTAATTTGGCAGTTGATAAGTGGAATGAGTTTGTTACATATATTATAAAGTTTGTAACAGATTTAATCCCAATATTAGGAAGTATGTTAAAGAATGTAGCCTCTAGTATATGGAATATTGTACTAGGATTAATTGTTTCAGTATACTTATTAATTGATAAAGAAAAATTCTATGGATTAAGCAAAAAAATAACTTATGCAGTATTTACAGAAAAACAAGCTGCCAGAATTTTAGAATTAACTCATAGAAGTAACTATACATTTGGAAGATTTTTAGGTGGCAAAATATTAGATTCATTCATTATAGGTATTCTAACATTTGTAATACTTACATTAGTTAAAATGCCATATACATTATTAATATCAGTTATAATTGGTATTACAAATATTATCCCTTTCTTTGGACCTTTATTTGGAGCTATACCATCTACGCTAATAGTGATGTTTGTATCTCCTATAAAAGCTTTCTGGTTATTGTTAATTATATTAATAATACAACAGATAGATGGAAATATTATAGGACCTAAAATACTTGGAGATTCAATTGGTATATCTGCATTTTGGATTTTGTTCTCCTTATTGGTTGCAGGAAAATTATTAGGTTTTATTGGAATGGTTATAGGAGTTCCAATGTTTGCAGTAATTTATTCTATAATTAAGGATATTGTTGAAAGTAAATTGGACAAAAAGGGATTACCGACAGATACTTCCGATTATATGTAGCTAAAAAATATTATGTATAATTAAAAATATATAAATTAAGCAATATTTAAAGCACTGAGAAAGTTAAACTCTTGGTGCTTTTTAGATATAAAATTATTATAGAAGAGGTGTTTTTTGTGGCATTTATAGAATGTAAATTTAAATCTAAATATACTGGAGGAGAAACTGATATAATTGTAATTTTGCCTGTAGCAAATGGAAAAGAACTTTTTAGTGGTAAAGAGATATATGATTTTGAAGGTAAATTTAAAACATTATACTTATTTCATGGTTTAGAAGATGACCAAAGCTCATGGATTAGATATACTAATGTAGAGCATTATGCTAAAAATAAAAATATAGCCCTAGTAATACCAAGAGTAGAAACTAGTTTTTATACTGATATGGCGTATGGACACCAATATTTTACTTTTGTAAGCGAGGAATTACCTAAATTTGTTAGAGCTATATTTCCTTTATCAGATAAAAGGGAAGATAACTTTGTAGCTGGTATGTCTATGGGGGGATATGGAGCTTTAAAATTAGCGCTTTCAAAACCAAAAGAGTTTTCGGCAGTTGCAAGTTTTTCTGGTTCGCCTGATATGATTCATGAGTTAGAAAATCAACAAATAGAAACCAATGCAGACATTCTATTTCACGATTTTGGTAGACCAGAAGACGCTAGAAATAGTGAGAATGATTTACTTTACATACTTAAGAACCTTAAAGAAAGAAATGAAGATATTCCTAAAATTTATCAATTTTGTGGTGATAGAGATTTTTTATATAAAAATAATCAGATGTTTAAAAAATATGCAGATTCTCTGGGTGTAGATGTTGAATATGAAGAGTGTGTAGGGGGGCATGAATGGCGTCTTTGGAATTTATGGATAAAGAAATTTATAGATATAATTGGATAGTACACTTATGGTATTAACAGGTATACTATAAAATATCTTTAAATATGATAAAGACTGAAATCCTAAAATCAAATTATGATTTTAAAATTTCAGTCTCTAAGAATTTAATAAAATTTTATTAAGTTCTTACACGAGTTATTATTGGAGTAAAATTGTCAACTATATCTATATAGTATTTACTCAATTCCTCTAAAATCTCTTCGCATAAATCCGTACTATGACCAAGATTAATAAGAAACTGTTTTGTAAAATGCTTTATTACAGCTTGAGAAGATATATCGTACTTGTGTGAAGTATAAACTCTAATTATTTCAGGTTTCATAGCAAGTATACCAATACAAGAAAGTATTAATTCATCATGTTCTATAGATTCTTTATCATTAACATATCTTTTCATGACCATTTCGGTTACACTTCTTTGATAGCTTAAAATAGCTTCTTCATAAGCTATATCCAAATAAAAATTTCTATATGCTTCGTTTTTTAGAAGGAAACAAAGGTCAGCATTCATAGCAAGAAAGAACATCATCATAGTACCTTCTTCATGGTAGTTATAGATTAAAGACTGCATTTCATTTCTTATATCTTCATATATTATAGCTCCTATTTCGCTTTTACTTGAGAAGTAATAGCTTATTAGACCTAAATTTATATTAGCTCTTTCTGCAATTTGCCTAGTTGTTGTCTTATGATAACCTTGCTCAAAAAATAATTCTCTAGCAGCACTTATAATACTAGCTTTTGTTTCTTTGCCCTTTTCTGATTTTGACATATTTACTGTGTATACCTCTCTTTTCAATCTTTTTTTGAAAATTTGCTAACTATAAATATTGTAATAGAACCACCTATTATAGGAACCAAAATTCTGTCAAATACAGTAAGAATACCAATCATATTTAATAATGCCAATATAACACTTACTATAACAGCATAGATAGCTCCTTTTTTTGTAGCACCTTTCCAGCAAAGACCAATTACAAATGGTGCAAATATTACACCTGTACATAATGGAGCTGGCCAAAACAATAATTCTAATAAACTATCAAATTTAAGTGCTATGATTGCACCTATTATAGCTGTCAAAGCTGATGCAATTTGAGAATACTTTAGAGTATTTTTTAAATCATTAAATTCTATATTAGGATGTAATAATTTGTTATAAATATCTCTTGATATAATAGCACTCATTGAGGTCATTAATGAATCGGCAGTAGACATTATGGCAGCCAATATAGCAGCTAAGAATAATACAGATATTAAAGGTGGTAAAGTAGTCGATATCATTTGAGGTAAAACCTGAACAGATGATATATTTGGAAATAAACTACCACCAATAGCTCCAATTATTCCTATAGGGAAAGCAAGAAATAATAGTATAAATCCTGCAATTACACTACTTTTAACTGCATTTTTAGCATTATCAGCACATTGATATCTTAAAAAACTTTCATAAGAAAATATTGAGCCTAAAACTAATGGTAAAACTGTATACATAAAATCACTAATCGATTTATTTCCTGGAAAGAATGGTTCTTTTACCATTGATTGTAACATAAGTAAAGGGTTGTCGCCAACTAATTTTAAGCTTATATAAGCTACTATTGGCAAAAACACTATACAAATAGCAAGTTGAATAAATGCTGATACTGCAACTCCCCACATTCCTGATGTATAAGTATATATAATGATAACTATAACTCCTATAATTACAGCTATATCATAAGGAATACCAAATGCAGTAGATACAGAACCAAAAGAAATTAATTGACTACCCATAATAGCTAGTATAGATATTGGTGTTACAAGACTTTGATAAGCTCTTAAAAATATACTATGACCATATCTAGTTTCAATATAATCAGCAGGTGTTATATCACAAGATAAGCTTCTTAATTTTCCTGCGAAAAATGCATTTATAAAGCAAGCTAAAGCTGCACCTATAGTAGAATACATTCCAACCCAAAGTCCTCTTTCAGCTCCCCATTGAACTCCACCAACTAAGCACCCTCCTCCAAAAGATGTAGCAGCAATGGTTGCAGCTAGTATAGGCAAAGGCAGATTTCTACCTGCGATTAGGAAATCGGATGCTGTTTTAACTTTTTTTGAAAAATAAAAACCAATCCATATGTATATTGCACACGTAACAATTAAAAGTAACATAGTCTTTTCTCCTTTATAAAATATTTTAATAAAATATACAAAATATATTTAAAATATATTTTATATAAAAGTAGTACGATATTTGTTTTATTGGTTTTAGATTAATATAGCTATAATAATTTATGATATTAGATGGAAATTACGTAAAAATAGAAAATTGAAAATTCTGAAATTTTTGCATATTGATATTTATCTCATAGATTCTTTTTTGTAATTGTAACACGCTTTTATTTTTAAATCAATAGTACATGTATAAAAATAAAAGGAATTTAAATAAGAAAAAGATATTTTTAATATCTGGATGTAGTATAGAAATATCTTGAATAAATTATTCTTGAATAAAATTATAAAAAATTAAAATCACTAGAAATATGATAAAATAATTTAAAATACGCATTTCAATGACATTTCAAAACAAGAAAATAATAAAAAACAAACCTAAATTAAGTCTAAATAGCTTTTTAGTTAATTTTAGTAGTAAAAAATAAAACTTAAAAAGTGTTTGACAATTATGAATTTTGAGAATATAATTAAATTAAAATTATACACATATAAAAATATACTCCTGAATCAAGAATGAGATATTTAAGATTCAAAATATATATTATTATACGTGAATAATAAAAAGTAAGAAAATTTTATAAGGGAGGGGTAGATGTGAGTAGTCAAGAAAGCAAACCAAAAGGAAATCTTATATCAAATTTTAGAGATGATATGAGAGACCCTAAGAAAAGAGCAATATACACATATTCAAGTTCTATAAACTTAGCGTACAATTTTATAGGTTACTTTGTATCAACTGTTACAAATATTTTTTTAACTGATGTGGCAAAACTTGGTGTAATTATGGCAGGTGGTATGCAAATTATACAATCTTTCATAAAAATTGCTGTAGCTCCTATAACAGGTACAGTATTTGACAAACAACCATTCAAAAAAGGAAAGTATTATCCATGGCTTAGATATGCACCAGCAGCGTTAGCATTAACATATGGAATATTTTTCATAGTTCCATTAATGAAAATAAGTCCAGCATTACTTTTACCTTTGATGACAGCTTTATTATTAATAGCATCTTGTGCTCAGCAAGTAGTTTTCACTATAATTTATGCTATTTACCCTGTAGTTGCTAAGACACCTAGAGACCGAGTTATAGGCTCAACTACTACGAATATATTTAAAGAAGTTGGTAAATTCTTAGTAGGTTTTTCATATCCGTTATTATTAGTTTTATTTGCAGATGTATTAGGTGGAGAAGGAATGGGTTATTTAGGTACCTACTTATTCTTTGCAGCAGGATGCCTTTTAGTATTTTGGTTTTCTTCAACAGAGATAATAAAATCTGGAGCAGAAGAAGAAGTTCTTCAAAAAGAAGAGAAGCCAAAGATTAAAGCAAGTGAAATGGCAAAAGCTTTATTCACTAATGTACCACTTATGATGGCATTTTGTTTAGAATTTCTTATATGTATAAGATCTATAGGATTAGGACCTTTGGCTCCATATTATTTTAAATATGTAATAGAAGATGAACGTGGATTAGCAGTATTTTTATCAATCATGCCTTTGGTAAGTGTAGCATTCATGTTTTTCGCACCAGTGTTTATAAAAATCTGTAGAGAGCAAAAACTAGCTTCAATAATTTCTTTTTCTATATGTGCACTATGCCACTTATTGGTTGCATGGACTCCTTGGGGGAAAACTACTTTAGGAGTAACTATGTTGTTGGCAATTGGTGGAGGTTTTTCAAATGTAGTATCAATAATAAATCTTAATTTCTTTGCCGGTTCTTGTGATTATGGGCATTGGAAATCAGGAAAAGACTTACCTGGCTTAAGTATGTCACTATATCCAGTTGCAATACAAGTAGGAGTATTACTTGCAACTACTATAAGAACAGTTTTAATGAACTCAATGGGATATCAAGCTGATATGGTAGTCACAGAAGCAGTTAAATCAGGTTTTATAAATATGATTTCTTATTCTATGGCAATACCTTTAATAATAGCTGTTGTTATAGCAATACTATATCCAGTAAGTGACAAGAAATTAAACCAAATAAGAGAAGAGTTAAATCAAAGAAATGCTTAGTTAAAAGAAAGTTAAGTAGATGGTTAATTTAAGCTATTAAAGTAAGTAGACGCAATAGCGTTTATATAAATGAAAATACATATACAGAGGGGGCTTTTAAAAATGATAGAAAAATTATTGAGAAATACCGTAAAAGAATTACATCAATATGTTCCAGGTGAACCAATAGAAAAAGTTAAGGAAAAATATGGTGTAAAAGAAATAATAAAATTAGCTTCAAATGAAAATCCTCTAGGACCATCACCAAAAGCAATAGAAGCTATGATTGAAATGTTAAAACAAGGTCAACTTTATCCAGAGCCAGAAGCTAACGAACTTAGAAGAAAATTAGCTGAAAAGTTAGATTTAAAACCAGAAAATTTTATTGTTGCTAATGGTGCAGATAACGTTATCACTCTAATAGGTGAGGCTTTTATAAATAGAGGAGATGAAGTTATATATTGTAACCCAACATTTCCATCATATAGAACTGCAACTATAAAAAATGAAGGGATACCAGTAGAAGTACCTTTAACAGAAGATTATAAGTATGATTTACAAGGTATATTAGATAAGATTACAGATAAAACAAAATTAATATGTGTATGTAACCCTAATAATCCAACAGGAACAATTGTGGATGATAAAGAGTTAGAAGAATTTTTAAAGAAAGTCCCTGAAAATATTATAACTATATTGGATGAAGCATATATAGAATTTTTAACAGTTCCTAATTATGTGGATGGACTTAAGTATGTAAGGGAAAATTATAACGTTATAGTAACAAGAACTTTCTCTAAAATATATGGTCTTGCAGGGCTTAGAGTAGGATATGGTATTGCTAAAGATGAGATAATAAGAACTTTATTTACAGTAAAAGAGCCTTTCTCTGCAAATCGTGTTGCTATAAGTGGAGCAACAGCAGCACTTGATGATGAAGAGTTTATAAAAGAAACATATGAATTAAATAGAGTTGGAATGGCTTACTTTAAAGAAGAGTTTACAAAAATGGGATTTGATGTTGTAGATTCACAATCAAATTTCCTTTATGTAGATATGAAAACAGATATACCTAAGTTATTTGAAGACTTGAAAAAAAGAGGGTTTGTAATAAGACCAAGTGCTACACATGCACGTGTAAGTATTGGAACTATGGAAGAAAATAAGAAATTTGTAGCAGTTTTAAAGGAAATATTAAATATTAAAGGAGAGCCAAGTATTGGATAATAGATAGAAATATTATGAAACGGGGTGTAGATATGAACTTAAAAATAAACGCAGAGAGATGTAAAAGTTGTGAATACTGCGTTATATCTTGTAAAAAAGGAGCATTAAAAATATCAAGTAAGATAAATAAAGAAGGTTATGCTCATGTAGAAGTTGATGAGAGTAAATGCATACTTTGTGGAATTTGCTATCAGGTGTGTCCAGATAATGTTTTTGAAATAATTAAAGAAGAAGCATGTCAAGAGGCTTAGAAGGAGTTGGGATAATATGAAAAAGATGTGGAAGGGGAACCACGCCATTGCAGAAGCAGCCCTAAGAGGAGGTTGTGAATTTTATGCAGGATATCCAATTACACCACAAACAGAGGTAATGGAATTTTTATCACATAGAATGTCTGAACTTGGAAGAACTTTTATACAGTCCGAAAATGAGATGGCTGCTATATATATGGTATATGGAGCATATGCAAGTGGAATGAGGTCTATGACGAGTTCTTCAGGACCAGGAATATCTTTAAAACAAGAAGGGATTTCTTACTTATGTGCAAATCATTACCCTTGTGTAATCGTAAATGTACAGAGATGGGGGCCTGGTCTTGGCTCATTGGACTCAGCACAGACAGACTATCTAAGAGATACTAGAGGGGGAGGAAATGGAGATTATCATTTGATAGTTTATGCACCAAACAGTATTCAAGAGACTGTAGATTTGATGTATAACTCATTTGATGTAGCGGAGAAGTACAGAGTGCCTGTTGAAATTTTGACAGAAGCAGCTTTAGGTCAAATGATGGAACCAGTAGAATTTCCAGAGTTTAAGAAGAGAGAAGGAGATTTAGGTTGGACTTATGATGGAAGTAATAGAGACCATGCAAAGGTTGCAGATAACCAAAAGCCAACTTTTTGTATGGAGAAACGTATGAGAATAACTGAAAATGAACAACAATGGGAAGATTATCAAGTAGAAGATGCAGAATATGTGTTTGTAGCGTTCGGTATACCATCAAGAACAACTATGAATGCTGTTAGAAGACTTAGAGAACAAGGTGAAAAAGTTGGAATAATAAGACCAATAACAGTATGGCCTTTCCCATATAAAGCATTTGAAAAGGTAAGTAAAGATGTAAAAGGATTTATCTCAGTAGAATCAACAGACACAGGTCAATTAGTAGAAGATGTTGCTTTAGCCTCAAAGAAAGTATGTAAAGAAAATGTACCTGTGTATGGTTTATTTAGTGGAAATCATATACCAAAAACATTGCAAGTAATGGACACTTATAGCAAAATAAAATCTGGCGAAATCAAGGAGGTGTTCTAATATGGCTACAGAAAAATTAACACCTAGCGTTGTTTCAATACCAAACAAGTTTTGCCCAGGTTGTGGTCATGGAATAGTAAATCGTATAATAGCAGAGGTAATAGAAGAACATGGATATGAAAAAAATCATGTATTAACATTAGGAGTTGGTTGTGTCTGCAATATGAATTTTAGCTGGAATGGTGATAAGATGCAAACTGCACATGGTAGAGCTTCATCTACAGCTATAGGAGTTAAAGTAGCACTTCCAGATACATTAGTAATGACTTACCAAGGTGATGGAGATGCTTATGTTATAGGTCTTTCTGAAACTTTAAATACAGCATATAGAAATCATAATGTGACTGTATTTGTAATAAACAATAATAATTTTGCAATGACTGGTGGACAAATGTCATGGACCACTATGCCGGGTCAAGTCACAACAACAAGTGTAAATGGAAGAGATATAAAGACTACTGGTAGTCCACTGAAAGTTCCTGAGATGGTGGCAAACTTCTTTGATGTAGCGTATGTAGCAAGAGGTTCAGTTCATAGCCCAAAGGAAATAATTAATCTAAAAAAATATATAAAAAATGCAATAGAAGCTCAATTAAATGGAGAGGGATATTCCTTAGTTGAAATATTAGCACCTTGCCCAACTAACTGGGGTGTATCACTAGAGAAATCTATCAAATGGATGGAAGAAGAAATAGTGCCATATTATGCTCTTGGCGAATTTAAGCAAAGGGATGGTGAATAGTTATGGAAAAAGAGCTAGTATTTGCAGGGTTTGGTGGTCAAGGAGTTTTAACTCTTGGTCTGATTGTAGCTGAGTCAGCACTTGAATTGGGGAAACAAGTAACTTGGATGCCTGCATATGGTCCAACTATGAGAGGTGGAAAAGCCTATAGTGTAGTAAAGTTTTCTGATGAGAGTATAGGTGGGCCTGATATGGAAGAAATAGATGTTTTAGTAGCAATGAATAAACCATCTTTAGATTATATAAATTTAGTTAAAGAAGGTGGAACAGTAGTTATTAATACATCTGCAATAGATGAGAATGTAACATTAAGAGAAGATATAAGTGTAGTTAAAATAAATTGTCAGGAATTAGCTCAAAAAGTAAACAATCCAAAAGCAGCAAATATAGTAGTACTTGGAGCATTAATTGCTAAAACTGGGTTATTTGAAAAAGAATTAGCTTTAAAAACTATGTGTGATTTCTTTGAGGAAAAAGGAAAAGGAAAGTTTAATGTTCAAAATGAAGCAGCATTCATGGAAGGCTATAATAACGCCATTTGATAAATTACCCTTATCTTAAGTGATTTATCTCAAGATTTAATAATCTTTAGTGCCAAGAGAAACTTCATCTTGAGATAAAATTCACTTAAAATCACAACTATAAACATATAGGAGCGTGAATTTATGAGTTTGGAAAAACTTATTAGACCAAAAAGTATTGCTATAGTAGGAGTGACTGATAAACTTGGTTTTGGAAGAAGTGCAGCACTTAGTATAGTAAAAAGTAAGGAAACAGATAGAGTATATTATGTTAATCCCAAAAGAGAAGAATTGTTTGGGAGAAAATGTTATAAGACGATACAAGAAGTTCCAGAAGTAGTAGACTGTGTAGTAGTATGTACGCCTAGAAATGTAGTTCCATCTGTATTAAAAGATTCTGGAGAGTTAGGAACAAAGGCAGTAGTGGTATATGCTAGTGGATTTGCAGAGGAAGGTACAGAGTAAGGTACAGATTTAGAAAATCAACTTATAGAAATATCAAATACATACGATATGAAAATATTGGGTCCAAACTGCATGGGGTTGCTAAATTGTATAGATAAGGTTAATCTATGGGCAGGAGGTTCTAAATGGGATTTAGATACTAAAAAACCTGGTATAGGAATTGTAGGTCAAAGTGGATTTATAACTGCTGAAATTGTTTCAAGTGATTATTTTAATATATCTTATGGTTTTTCAACAGGAAATGGAAATATAGTTACACTAGAAGATGCAGTAGATTTCCTTGTAGATGATGATTATGCATCAGTAATAGCAATTTACCTTGAAGGTTTAAAAAATCCTCAAAAATTTATAGATGCTTTAAAAAGGGCAGCACAAAAAAGAAAGCCAGTAATAATATTGAAATCAGGAAGGTCAGAAAAAGGTGCTATTTCTGCTGCTTCTCATACAGGAAATTTAGCTGGTTCGAGTAAAGCTTTTGAAAGTATTTTTGAAAAATATGGAGTAATTTCTGTGGAAAATTTAGAACAGTTTATGTGTTTAGCACAAGCTTTTAGTGTTTTAGATGGTAATTTACCTGCAAATTCTAATTTTGCAGCAATAAACTTCTCAGGAGGAGAAAATACTATTTGTGCAGATTTAGCAGAAGAAAATGGTGTAGAACTTGCAGAAATATCTTCTGAAACTAAAGAAGAAATGAAAAAATATCTTCCAGGATTTGCAACACCTAAAAATCCACTAGATGCTACAACAGCATTATTCCATGAAAAGGATATGATAGTAGGTTTATTACATACCTTTGAAAAGGATGATAGTGTTGGATTTACTATGGTAGGTGCAAATATAAGAGATGAAGAAAATGAAATGCATGAAACCCTTTGTAAAGCTGTAAGTGAAGCTAGAGAACAAGGATTGAAAAAACCTGTGTTTGCAGTTCCTACACTTGAAGGAAATAGATATTTAGATTATAGGACTAGATTAGAAGATAATCAAGTGCCTATAATGTCATCAGTTGGAACTACATTTACTTGTTTTAATAAAATGGCTAAGTTTATAGATTATGATTATTCAAAAAGAACTTTAGAATTTAAAGCTGTTAAGAAAAGAGAGTCAAATAATGTAGTAGCATTATCAGAATTAGATAGTAAGATTGAGATGAAAAAATATGGAGTACCAGTTCCAGGACAAGGTAATGCAAAAAGTATTGATGAATTAGATGAAATCTTAAAATATATTAAGTATCCTGTTGTTTTAAAAATAAATTCTTCTGAAATATTGCACAAATCTGATGTTGGAGGAGTTAAAATAGGAATTAAGAATAGAGATGAGGCAGTAGATGCATATAATGAGATTTTAACTAATGTAAAAAAAGCAAAACCAGATGCTAATATTGATGGTATATTAGTTCAAGAAATGGTAGAAAGTGGTATAGAAATTATTATTGGTATAACTAATGATGACCAATTTGGACCAATGTTATTAGTCGGTTTAGGAGGAGTATTTGTAGAGGTATTTAAAGATACTACATTATATCCATTACCTATAAATCATGATGAAGCTATTATGATGCTTAAAAAACTAAAATCATTTAAGCTTTTAAATGGCTATAGAGGAAGTGAGCCTTGCGATATTGATGCTCTTGCAGATATGATGGTCAAATTAGGAAAATATGCTTATGAAAATAAGGATGAAGTCAAGGAAATAGACTTAAATCCAGTGTTTGTATATCCTAAAGGAAAAGGCGTATGTGCAGTAGATGCCTTAATAGTTAAATATAAATAGTTTATAAGTTTTGGTATTCAACCATAATTAAAGCACCGACTGAAAATCACATTTTGTAAGTTAGATAGTGTGATTTTCAGTCACCCCAAATTTAATTTAAAAATATTTTAAAATGAAAGTATAGTTTTAAGTTTCATTGTGAAATAGCACTGTATAAACAATAAAATACTACGTATAAAACGAATAATAAAAGGTGTTTTAATGATAAGAATCAATCTTGATTTTCATTAAAACACCTTCTTTATTATATTAAAAATTTTTAAACGTTATATTGTCACAGGTGGGTTTGTTGGAGCTGCATATGTACGATTAGCAAATTCTTGGTCAACAAAGAATAGACCACCCTCTCCGGCAAGTTTAACACGTTTTATATTGTCTTCACAATTTGTCTCTTCTTCTGCTTGTTCAGATATAAACCAAAGTAAGAATTGAGAAGTTCTAAAGTCTGATTCAGAGTTTGCTACAGATGCTAAGTTGTTTATTAAAGCTGTAACCTTTTTTTCATGAGCTAACGTACGCTCAAGAATATCCATTGCAGAAGTAAAGTCTGAATCTGGCATTGGGATAGCATCAAGTTGAACCTTTCCTCCTACATTATGTAAGTATTTGTAAAAAAACATAGCGTGGTCTGTCTCTTCTTTATATTGAACATAAAACCAATTAGAAAATCCTTTAAGTCCTTCTGCTTCAAGGTAAGAAGACATAGAAAGATAAAGATACGCAGAATATAATTCATGGTTAATCTGCTCATTAAGTAATTTTTCCATTTTAGCTGAAATCATTTTTATACCTCCAAATTTTAAATGCTCTTATAAAATATAATAATATTAAATGGAAAAATATTCAATAAAAGTGTTTAAATATTTTACATATTTAATAAAAATTTATACTACCATTAAAAAAATTATAACTTACAATGGCTATAGAGCCAATTAATGGTGCATTTGCTCCAAAATTTGAATGCCTTACACTTATTTTTTTATATTTAGAAAAACTTGCTGAAGCAGTCAATTTTTTTAATAATGTATTTTCTATAAATGTACCAGGTATATTAAAGTCATAGCCTATTATTATAGAACTACAATCAATCAATGTAAGTGTATTAACTAATGCATATGATACGTATGTACAAAATTCATCAAGCAAAAACATGGCAAGACTATCTTTATTATTTGCCTCATCTATTAACTTGACTAAAGAAAAATCTTTACAGTTAATTAATGGGGAGTTAGGATAAATATGGCTCAATGATTCAATTCTTTTAATTAGATTACTGACACTTGTATAATAATCTAAACATCCATTGTTACCACAACTGCACAATGGTCCACTAAAATTAATTGATGTATGTCCTATTTCTCCACTTTGTCCTAGGTTGCCAGTATGAAGTTTATTTTCTAGAACTAGACCAGCTCCAATACCATTCATTATGTGTAGGTATATATAATTTGATATATTTTTACCTAAACCATACATTTTTTCTGCTAATGCACCCGAATTAGCATCATTTATCAAAAATATTGGCAAATCAGACATTTCTTTTATAAAATCTACTATATTTAGGTTTGATACATTTCCAAAATCTGGGGGATTTAGTATGGTACCATTTATATCATCTACTGGACCTATTGAAGAAATACCAATTCCAATTATATCTCTCTTGTTGATTTTCATTATTTTAGTAAACATTCTTTTTATTATATCTTTTAAAACATCATTTGATAGACATTTAGGGTAAGTTTCAGAAAGTTGTTTTACAATATTACCTTTTAAATCTGAAATAATTACCTTACATATATTTCTTCTTATTAGGATTCCACAAATACAAGGCGATATATTAGAAATATCTAATAAAATGGGTTTACGACCTGATGAATGTGCATTTAAAGTTGATGACTCTATTTCCCTAATCATATTTTCATTAATAAGTTCAGTAACTAGATTTGATAAAGTCATTTTAGTAAGTCCTGTAGACTTAGCTAAATCAACTCTGGACATAGGTGTATTTGTAGAAAGTAATTTCAATATTATTAACTTATTTTTAATTTTTACATCTTTGATGTTAGAACCTTGTTTGTTACTCATCATAAATCTCCTTAAATAAAGTTAAGTGTTTTATTTATTTTCAAGTATACTATCACCTTATAATAGAGTAACATTTTTTTACTTGAAAATATCATTAATTAGAATATATCACATTATATATCATAAAATATATAAAAAAATGTTAGAATTAAATTAAAAGTGAAAAGTAGATTGATATATAAATAGTAAATACTTAATTAAAAAAAGATAATGATAGCAATAATTATTGTTACCAAGAATCTACTACTTCAAGTGTTACCTTAGGTATTTAAGTTGATAGTGGTTTGCACGTAATAAACTTGATGTAATATATATTCTTAATAATATTGATAAAAGATTTACTTAAAAATAATATAGATTATGTAAACATATAATCTATTTATTGTATACAATAAAATTTCATTTTGTAAAACAGTGAATTAAATATGTAATATAGATATCGATTTTTATTACAAATTGTTACTAAATATAGGTACATTAGAACAAAAATCTAGTAAATTGTAACTAAAATGTAAATTTTTCCTTTAATCTATACAATATTATGGAAACTTTTTGTAATTTATGATATAATAACAAATATATAATTATTAAATTATAATAAATGACTATAGCGTAGATGTAATACTATGTTATAGTCATTTTTGAATTAAACTTGATATATCAAGGGGGAAGAATATGAGAACAATTAGAAGAGTTTTAGCATTAGGTTTAACATTAGCTATATTTCTAATAAATGTACCTAATGTAGATGCATTAACATCAGATACAATTAAAGGTAACAATATATATGAGACGGCTGGATTAATAGCAGATAAAAAGAGTTATGATACAGCAATTATGGTAAATATGGATAATTCTATAGCAGATGGTCTTTCAGCAAGTGGTCTTGCAGGTGCTGTTGATGCTCCAATTTTGCTTGCACAAAAAAATAAGATACCAAATGAAACAAAACAAAGATTAAAAAATGTTAAAAAGATATACATAATAGGTAAAGAATTATCAATAAGTAAGTCAGTAGAAACTGAACTAAAAAACACAGGGGCACAGGTAACTAGATTGGGTGGAGATGACAGAATAAAGACTAGTTATAGTGTTGCTAAAGAGGTAAATGGTATCAAAAAAGTTGATGAAGTGATATTAACTAATGCATATAAAGGAGAAGCAGATACAATAAGTGCTGCACCTGTATCAGTAAGAGATATAGCTCCTATAGTACTTACAGATGGAAAGAGTGTGCCTTTTTCAACAAGTAATGTAAAAACATATGCAGTAGGTGGGAGTATATCAATGAGCACTAGTTTAGTTAATAAAACTAATGCTAAAAGACTTGGTGGTTCAGATAGATATGATACAAATAAGAAAGTTATAAAAGAGTTTTATCCAGATGCATCAGAATTTTATTTGAGTGATGGATATGATTTAGTAAATGCACTTACAGGTTCTACAATTGCTAAGGAAAATCCAATTGTATTGGTGTCAGAAAGTAGTGATAAGTCTATATTAGCAGGAGCAGATAAGATTACTAGATTAGGTTCAATAAGTGACAGTGTGTATAATAAGTGTGTTTCTGCTGCACAAAATAATGGCGATTCGTCTACAAAAGGTGAGTCACCTATGAAAAATGAGACAAGCATATTAGGTCAGCCAACAGCTAGTTTAGAAGCGTGCTTAAAATGGGCAAAATCTAAAAAAGCTAATGATTTATTTATAGAGTTAATACCAATATTATATGATACTGCTGTTCAGGAAGGTGTTAATCCTGTTTTGGCAGTAGCTCAATCTGCAAAAGAAACTGGTTTTTGTAATTTTGGTGGAGTATTAGATGCATCATTTAAGAATCCTTGTGGACTTAAAACTTCTGTAGGTGGTTCTGATACTGATAAGAATGCCCATTCAAGATTTGATACTTGGGAAGAAGGAATATTAGCTCAAATTCAACATTTATGCTTATATGCAGGACAAGATGGTTACCCACTTTCAAATCCAGTAGACCCTAGACATGAAAAATCTTTATTTGGTAAGGCTAAAACAGTTGAAAGTTTATCTAATAATTGGGCTGGAGGTCAATATGGACAAGATTTAGTAAGAATGATGGGAGAAATTGAGGCAACAAAATAATTGAAGATTATCAAATATCCAATAAATAAGGATTGATTATTATGAAAAAGAGTAATATTTTTAGTATCATATTTCCTACAGTCATAATGGTGCTAATGTTTTTAACTTTTGCTACAGATATATTTAATATTCCAGATATTCAATCTAAAAGTATTTTTGTTGTGGGAATGGTTTTGATTTTTCCAATTTCTTTTTTGATACAAGGGATAATTTGTGTATTAAATAAGACTAATTGGATTTTATCTCTTATTGTGTCTTTAGTAACTTATATAGTATTAATGTATATATTTTTAAATGATTCTGCATATATATATGTTTTACTTTATACAGCTTTTTATATGATTGGACATATAACAGCTAAACTCTATTACAAAATTAAGACTTTTAAAAATTAAATTGAAGTATATAAAAGTAACATTAAGAGAAGTATCCTTAATGATTTTCTAAAATCAGAAATAGGTGCTTCTCTTTTTTGTAAAAATAAAAGTATGTAAATAAAATTTAACCATTATAATTTTCTTTTAACAAGTGTATACAATAAACTTGTTGTATAATTAAGATAGATAAAATAAAGGGAGGGATAATATGAATTTAATAGATAATCATATTCATACTAATTTTTCAAGTGATGGAAAGGATTCCATGGAAGATACAATAAAAAAAGCTATAAGTATTGGTGTTAGATATTTGACTTTTACAGACCATTTAGAACATGATGAAGATAGAGGATTTTGCATAAATTATAATGACTATGTTCCAGTATTTAATAAGTTTAAAGAAAAATATAAAAAGGACATAGAGTTATTACTAGGTGTTGAAGTGGGTTACAGAAAACATCTAAAAAATGAAATAGAAGAAATAATAAATTCTAATCCTTTTGATTTTGTATTGTGCTCAACTCATACAATTGACAATGTACCTGTTCCATCAAAGGCGTATTTTAAAGGTCTTAGCAAAGAAGATGCGTATTATAAATATTTTAATAGCATACTTGAAACTAATCGTGAATTTGGAGATTACAATATATATGGTCATTTGGATTATATATCTAGGTATGGAATATATTCAGATAATAGAGTTATATACAATGACTTTAAAGATGTTATTGATGAGGTCTTAAAGTCAATAATCAATAATGGGAGTGGTATAGAGCTAAATACTTCTGGTTATAGATATGGACTAAATGCTATACATCCAAATGAAGATATTCTAAAAAGATATAAAGAACTTGGAGGATTTATAGTTACTGTAGGTTCTGATTCTCATAGGGTAGAAGATATATGCAAAGATTTTGATGTGGCCTATGATATGCTTAAGTATCTTGACTTTAAATATGTATCTTTATTTAAAGAAAGAGAAACTTATTTTGTAAATATAGAAAAAGTTAAATCTAACAATATAGCTTAGAGTGTGTTTTGAAGTAAATTAATGGATAGTTAAAAAGTTAATAGTTATAATATTGTATCCTCTAGAAAAATACTAGAGGTTTTTATTTTGCTAAAATAACTAAATAGAATTAAATTTAAATAGTATAGCTTATTTTAAATTGAATAGTTTATTGTTGATATATTTTACTATTATATATTTTTATTGTGATATAATAGTAAAATATATTAACCTATCTTTAGATTATATAAATTATTATAAAGGAGGGAAATTTTAAAATGTCTAATAAAAATAAAGAAAATATAACTTTAAGTAATCAAATCAAAGGAACAATTCAAAATAGTTTAACAAAAGAAGCTATATTACATATACCAATGAGCAATTATGCCTATGGTTATGATAGAGAAACACTACATATAAGACTTAGAACTAAAAAAAATGAAGCGAAAAGAGTAATTTTACGAATAGGAGACCAATATGTGTGGGATAAAGGAGGTGCAGGAGGAGGAAATTTAAATGCATCTGGAGTTGGTTGGTCTGGTGGAACAAATATAGTAATGAGTAAAGAAGTAGAAACTGAATTATTTGACTATTGGATAGCTAAGTGTAAGCCTTTAAATAAACGCTCACGATATGGCTTTATAATAGAAGGTCAAGAGGAAAAACTTTTATTTACAGAAAAAAGAATAATAGAGTTGGGAAATGAAAATGATGAAAAGGAATTATGTGAAATAGGTAATTTTTTTGGATATCCATATTTAAATTATATAGATATACCTAAAGTGCCAAATTGGGTGAAAGATACTGTTTGGTATCAGATATTTCCAGATAGATTTGCAAATGGTGACCCGTCTATAAACCCAGAAGGAGTAGATAAATGGGGAGCTATTCCAACCAGAGATAATTTTACAGGTGGAGATTTACAAGGTGTGATAGAACACTTAGATTATTTGAGTGATTTGGGAATAAACGGAATTTACTTTTGCCCTATTACAATTGGAAAAACCAATCATAGATATGATACGGTAGATTATATGGAGGTAGACCCTACATTAGGAGATAAAGAGACTTTAAAAAAACTAATAGAAGAAGCGCATAAGAGAAATATAAAAATAATGTTGGATGCTGTTTTTAATCATATAGGATATTATTCTAAACAGTGGCAAGATGTAGTTCAAAATAAGGAAAATTCTCGATATAAAAACTGGTTTTATATAAAAGATATGAGTAAAATTGATACTCCAATAGAACAAATAGATGAAAAAAATATACCTTATGAAACCTTTGGGTGTGAAAAATATATGCCTAAACTTAATACAGAAAATTCAGAAGTAATAAAATATTTATTGGATGTAGGCAAGTACTGGATACAGGAATTTGATATAGATGCGTGGAGATTAGATGTTTCAAATGAAGTAGACCATGTTTTTTGGAGAAAGTTTAGAGAAGAAGTCAAAAAAGTAAAACCAGACATTTATATATTGGGAGAAATTTGGCATGGTAGTTTACCATGGCTAATGGGTGACCAATTTGATTCAGTTATGAATTACTTGATGTCAGAAGCCATGAAAAAATTCTTTTGTACAGATGAGATAAACGCCGAAGAATTTAAGTATATGATAAATGATGTAATGGTAAGTTATCCAATACAAGTTAGTGAAGTTATTTTTAATTTACTTGGAAGTCACGATACTACAAGAATATTGACTTATGCTAATGGAAATATTGATAGATTTAAACTTGCATATATGTTTATGTTTGTACAAACAGGATGTCCTTGTATATACTATGGTGATGAAATCGGAATGGAAGGAGAATTAAGTTCAATATCTGAAGGTCAAAGAAAATGTATGGAATGGAATGAAGAAAAATGGAATAAGGATATATTTGATTTTATGAAGAAGATTATTAGACTTCGTAAAGAAAATAAAGAACTTAGGTCTATATCAAATGAATGGGTGTTAGCAGATAAGGAAAATGGAACGATTATATTGAAAAAAGAATCTATTTCTATAATAATAAATAATTCATCTAAAAATATAATTTTGACGTTACCAGATTATTTAGCAAATAAAAAAGTAAAAGATTTATATGAAGAAGAAATAGTTGATTTAAAAGAAGAACTAATGTTAGAGAAATACAAGTTCATTATTTTAAAATAATACAAAAAAGTATTTATTTTAGATTTCATGTTAAATTATTATACAGTTTAAATAAGTCTTTATAAACGATAAAAAAATATGGTCTACAAGTGAGTGAATTGAAAGTAGATTTTAAATTAAAGACTGAGTTAGAGTAGATAATTTTATAAATAATATCTTAAATACAAGATAGAAAATAAATTGATTATTAGTCTAAAAATTTCTTGTAGAAAGAGGAAATAAGAATGATTGAAGCATTTATATTTGATTTAGATGGTGTAATTACAGATACTGCATATTATCACTATATGGCTTGGAGAAAACTAGCCCATAAAGTTGGGATAGATATAGACACAAAATTTAATGAATCTTTAAAAGGCATAAGTAGAATGGAGTCATTGGACAGGATATTAGAATTTGGAAATAAGAAATATTCATTTTCAGAAGAAGAAAAAGTGAGAATGGCTGAAGAAAAAAATAATTACTATGTATCATTGATAGATGAGATAACTTCAAATGATATTTTGCCAGGTATAGAAAGCTTGTTAATTGATGTAAAATCTAATAATATAAAGATAGGTCTATCTTCTGCAAGTAAGAATGCAATAAATGTATTAAATCATTTGGGTATAAGTGACAAATTTGATTTTATAGCTGATGCAGGAAAATGTAAAAACAATAAACCACATCCAGAGATATTTCTTATGTCAGCGAAAGGGCTTAATGTAAATCCACAAAATTGCATAGGGATAGAGGATGCAAGTGCAGGTATAGACGCTATAAACTCAGCTAATATGTTTTCTGTTGGTGTTGGAAATTATGAAAACTTAAAAAAAGCAAATTTAGTTGTAGATTCAACAAATCAATTAAAGTTTGAATATATACAAGAAAAGTATAATGAGTATATAGTTAGGAGAATTATATGAAATGTTTATTTAGTAATGTAGATGAGTGGAAGATTATACAAGATAAGATTGAAATCAAAGAAAATAGATTAGCAGAGTCCATAATGAGTATAGGCAATGGATATATGGGTATGAGAGGAAACTATGAGGAAAATTATAGTGGAGATACACACAAGGGGTCTTATATAGCTGGAGTATGGTTTCCAGACAAAACTCGTGTTGGTTGGTGGAAAAATGGGTATCCAGAATACTTTGGTAAAATTCCTAATTCAGTCAACTATATAGGTGTAAGAATTTTCATAGATGATGTAGAATTAGATTTAGCAAAATGTAAAGTAGAAGATTTTTATAGAGAATTAGATATGAAAAATGGTATTTTAAATCGTAGGTTTATTGTAAATATAAATGATAAAAAATTTGAAGTTAGGGTTGCTAGGTTTTTAAGTATATCTGTTAAGGAACTTGCAGTAATTAAATACAGTATAAAATCATTAAATTCTAATACTAAAATAAAATTTGTACCATATTTAGATTCAAATATAAAAAATGAAGATTCAAACTATGATGAAAAGTTTTGGAATGGAATTTCTTCAAGTTCTTTAGAATATAAAGGTAGTATTCTTTCTCGAACAAAGGAGAATGCATTTAATACACCAGTATTCACTGTGGGTTCAATGATGTATATTAAGACAAATGGTGATGTAGAAGCTGTATCTCATGAGAGTGATTATAATTACTGTGAAAATTCGATAACAATGGATGTTTTAAAAAATGAGGTTGCAAGTATAGAAAAATATGTATCTATAACTTCAACTAGAGATTATAAGGAAAGTGAGCTATTAAGAAAATGTGAAGACATTTTAAATAGAGAACTATCTAAAAGTTATGATGATATATTAAATGAACATACAAAGTTGTGGAATAAAAGATGGGAAAGTGCAGATGTAAAAATAAATGGAGATAAAAGTAGCCAACAAGGTATAAGATATAATTTATTCCAACTATTTTCAACATATTATGGAGAAGATTCGCGATTAAATATAGGTCCAAAAGGATTTACTGGTGAAAAGTATGGAGGAGCTACTTATTGGGATACAGAAGCGTTTTGTGTTCCAGTATATCTAGGTGTAGCAGATAAGGAGGTAACTAGAAATCTTTTAGAATATAGGTACAATCAGTTAGAACAGGCAAAGGATAATGCAAAAAAACTAGGGCTTAAAGGTGCTTTATATCCAATGGTAACATTTGATGGAGTAGAATGTCATAATGAATGGGAGATAACATTTGAGGAAATCCACCGAAATGGAAGTATAGTATATGCAATATATAACTATACAAATTATACAGGTGACTATAAATATATAAAAGAAAAAGGAATAGATGTAATAATAGAAATAGCTAGATTTTGGGCAAGTAGAGTTCATTTGTCTACAAAAAAAGATTTGTATATGATACATGGAGTAACAGGTCCAAACGAGTATGAAAACAATATCAATAATAATTGGTATACTAATTATATAGCTAAATGGTGTTTAGATTATGCTGTAGAAAATATCTTACGATTAGAGAAAGAGTGTAATGAATGTATTGACAGAAATAATGTGACTAGGGAAGAAGTTGAGTTTTGGAAAATAATATCAAATAAAATGTATCTACCGTATGATGAGGAACTACAAATAATAATTCAAAATGATAATTTTTTAGATAAAGAATTTGTAGAAGTAAAGGATTTACCAAAAGAAAATTTTCCTCTTAATCAAAATTGGTCTTGGGATAAGATTCTTAGGTCGTGTTTTATAAAACAAGCAGATGTATTACAGGGAATTTACTATTTTGGAAATAGATTTACTAAAGAAGAAAAAAAGAGAAATTTTGACTTCTATGAAAAATATACTGTACATGAATCTTCTTTATCTTCTAGTATTTATTCTATTATTGCCTCAGAAATAGATAACCTAGAAAAGGCTTATGAATTATATTCAAGAACAGCTAGGCTTGATTTAGATAATTACAATAATGATACAAATGATGGACTGCACATAACTTCAATGTCTGGTTCATGGCTTTCCATTGTACATGGATTTGCAGGCATGAGAACATGGAATGAAACTCTATCTTTTGACCCTAAGTTGCCAAAAGAGTGGAAAAATTATTCTTTCAATATAAATTATAGAGATAATATTATTAATGTAGATGTATGTAGTGATTTAATTAAAATAGAAAATTTAAAAGGTAGACCAATAAAAATTATTGTATATGGGAAAAAATATATATTAGAAAAATGTATAAAAATTGATAAATAGATTTAATAATATTTTTATTATATAAATAGTTAAAATAAGCTATCTAATTATTTATTTATTTTAACTATTTTGTGTGATAGAAAACTATATATTATAACAATAGTAGTGCTTTTAATTAAATATATTTCATAAATCTTCATAAAATCTTCAAAATTTCGTAAAGAATATGTCACAAAAGTAAGGTATATTATATTCAGCAGATAGTATAAGGGAGGACAATATTTATGAAGAATAAAAAATTCATTGTTATAATACTGATAATATCAATTTTAATAGGTGTATTAGTGAAGGAATATTCATCTAGAGAGATAAAAAAGGATGATATAAATGTCAGTAAGTATATAAAATATGCTGATTTAGCAAGTAAAAATAATGCACAAGTTAACTGGAAGTATGTAGCTTCCATTGTTGCTGTGTTAAATAAAAATAACTTAAAAAACGTTAAGGATTCACAGATACAAGAAGTATCAGATTTATTTGTTAAGAATTTTTCTAAAAATAATAAAATAAATAAGTTAAGTGATATTTTGGATGAGTTAGAATTTAGTAATAGACAAAAAAGATTGGTTGATAATTATATAGACAATCTTAAGGATTATGGTATAAAACCAGAAAGATTGAAGTCTGATACAAAATATATGAAGTTTATTGATGAAATTAAAACAGAAGCAATACAAAATTATAAGGATTATAAAATACTTCCATCTATAACTATTGCACAAGCTATAATAGAATCTAGCTGGGGCAAGTCAACTTTGGCAAAACAATATAACAATCTATTTGGTATAAAGGCTGACGCTTATTGGAAAGGTAAGTCAGTGACTTTAGAAACGAAAGAACATTTAGATACAATTATAGATGATAAATTTAGAATATATGATGATAAAAATGAATCTATAAAAGACCATGCAAAATTTTTAGCCACAAATAAAAGGTATAAAAACAATGGTGTATTTGATGCAAAAACGTATATATATCAAGCTAAAGCATTAGAAAAGGCAGGTTATAGTACTGCGAAGGATGAAAATGGCAATAGTATATATGCAGCTCGTCTAATAGAATTAATTCAACAGTATAATCTTCAATTAATAGACAGTGAAATTCAAAGTGAAATGTAACTTTGATTAAATTTTTATTGATAAGGCTATGATTTTTAAAATCATAGCCTTATTTTGACATGTTTTTACTTTTAATTATTAAATCGATATCATTATCTTTCAAAATTTACTTTATACTGTAAATTAAATTATTTAAGTTAAAACTTGGAATTATTTATAAAAGGATTATTTACTTTATCTAAATTCTGCACTTAAAGAACATCTTTTCCCTTAAGACTGACCGTTAGTCTATAAAAATTATAATTACTTATAAAAAAGTGAATAGAGAGATATATATATAATTTTCAGAAAGACTTTTACTTGTAAATTGAAATTAATGAAGTAAAAAAGGATTCTTTCTTAAAAGTAAATAACAACTAGATAGTGAATAATAAAAAATGGTAATTTGAAATAATTTTTATGAATAGTATTAATATATAGATACAGGGAGATTGATGCGATTATGTATGAAAATAATAAGGTAATATACAACCTTGAAAGATGTGAAAAACTAGAAAAGACTCTTTATTTATCTCAATTTAATACATATAAAAATTTTAAATTAGCTTCTAAAAAAACTGTAATAAATTCATTAGAGACATATGTTTACAATATGAATATTAACAATATAAGTCTTGTTGATACTATAGAATGTATATCATTAGAAGATGAACAACTTACAGGAAAGAAGTTGATTTTAGTTGGTGATATAGATATTGATGCAATATTAGATTATGCAGGAAATAAAAGAAATAGAAATTCTAGTAAAAAAATACATTTAAATTAAAAATACCCTTTAGTACATTTATACAAATGCCTAGAAAGATAGAAAATAAAGATAAAATTAATTTAAAGTATCTTATACAAGATATTACTTCATCTATTTTAGATGATAATTTATTTATTAGTGTTACTGCAATTATAAGTTATGAAAATAGTTCCAAGATAGAGTAATCTTTAAATTATAGAAAGGTGGATGCAATGAGAATAACGAAAACTACTTTTAATGATGTATTTTCAAATGATGCAAATGGAAGTATTATAAAAGTAGAAAAATATGTTGATAAAAAATGTGCATCTGTATTTGAGATTTTGACCTACACTATTATTGTTACAAATACAAGTAGGTACAAAACTGGAAATATATTTTTCAAAGATTATATTTCTAAATATATAGAGTTTATAAATAATACTGTAAAAGTTAATGGCATTATAAAACGTGGATTAGACCCACAGAAAGGTTTTTACATAGGGAGAATAGATGCAAGTTGTAAAAAAATAATATCTTTTAAGAGTGTAGTTTTACCAAATTCTGCACATAGGATTATAAAGAATAGTGCTAATATATACTATTATTATAAGTGTAATCTAGATAAATTCCCAACAAGAATATCAATAGAAAGTAATAGAGTTTATACTAATGTAAATAAAATTGTATTCAAACAATTGAATATAAGTAATACTTTAAAAGCTCCTAAAAATCTAAGAGATATATTAAAAGTAAATGTAAATAGTAAAATATTTGATGTTAAACCTATGAAAAATCTTATAAACAAAGGTAGTAATTTGAAATTATGTAACTTGATAGTTTTTGGGTGTATAGAAGTTGAAATAGACTATAGTTGTAAAAATAGGAGTAATTTTAAAACAGTAAATAAGTCTAATGACATTAAAAAAGATAAGTATTATAAAAATGATATACAAAATAACAATGAAAATATAAACGATTGTAAAAAGCAAATAAGTTTTGGTGATAATAAGGTAAAAAAAATAACAAAAACTTTTGGATTTTCTTGTTTCATTTGTTCTCCAGTTGGAATTATTTATGAAGATATGAAAAATATAAATATAAAAATTGAACATACATCAATAAATGAATTAAATCCAGAAGAATTATTTGTAAATACATCACTTTTATTGTATTATTAAGTATTTTAAAGCTAAAACTTAAACTTATTAAAATAGCATTTGGTTAAAGGAAAATAGATATTGATATATTTATCATAGATATAAATGATTAATTAAACAATTATAAATAATAAGTATAGTATAATATTTAAAAAATATAGATTTATGATAAAATAAGACAAATATGTTAAAAAAATGATAATCACGGAGAACTTTTACCTTCTTCAATTAATATATTATTATTAGTAATAACTTTAAAATTATATTACTATTATATAAAAATTGGCTTAAAAGAAGGTGAAAAAAGTAAATGAAAATATGCATAACAGTAGGTCATAGTATACTAAAAGGTGGTAAAAGTACAGGTGTAAATGGTATAGTTGATGAATACAATTATAATAAAAAATTAGCTCCTATGTTAGCTGAGATGCTTATAAGTCAAGGTAATACAGTAGATGTAATAATTTGTCCAGAAAGGCACTTTATGTCAGAAAGAGAAGAATTTTTCTATAGAGTTCCAAAAGTAAACAGTGGTAAATACGATTTATTAGTAGAGCTACATTTAAATAAAGCTGATGGAACACAATGTGGTACAGAAGTGCTTTACTATGGCACTGAAGGATTAGAATATGCTAAAAGAGTATCTAATAGACTTGGAGAATTATTTGAAAATAGAGGAGCTAAAAAAAGAGAAAATTTATATATATTGAGAAATACAAATCCAGTTGCAATACAGATTGAAAGTTTTTTCTGTGATAATGTGAATGATTGTAACAAAGCAAATGAATCAGGTTATGATTATATAGCACGATTGATTACAGAAGGTATATTGAATAAAGATATAAATATGTGAGATTATGGTGATTTAGGTATTGATTAATACCTTTTAATATTAGATATAAATAAAAATACAATGTATTAGTATAATTTAAACTTTCAAAAGATAGATTAGTTTGATTATTGACAAGAGATACCTCCTTGAAAATATTGATTTATCAGTATATTTAAGGAGGTATTTAAATATAAAAATTTAATTAATTTGCTACTAAACTATAGGTTTATAGAGTATATATTTTTATCTTCAGTCTAATAAATAATATAAAAATAGTAGAACCTTGTATTATAATAATATAATGTAGAAAAATATATAGATAAGATAAATATAATAAGGTGGTAATATATGAAATATACATTTGAAAAATTTAAGTTAAATGAAAAGATACTTAAGTCATTGAAGAGTTTAGGATATAATATACCTTCTAGAGTACAAAGAGAAGTTATTCCAAAATTATTAAAAGGTCAAAACTTAGTAGTTAGGTCAAAAACAGGAAGTGGAAAGACAGCAAGTTTTGCAATACCTTTATGCGAGAATATAAATGTAGATTACAATAATATTCAAGCTCTTATAGTGGTTCCAACAAGAGAATTAGCCTTGCAAGTAAAAGATGAGATATCAGATATAGGGAGACTAAAGAAGGTGAGATGTAGTGCTATATTTGGCAAACAATCTATAAAAGACCAAATAGCTGAATTGAAACAAAGGGTTCATATTGTTGTAGCTACTCCAGGCAGAATACTTGATCATATAAATAGAGGTTCTATTAAGTTGGAAAATGTAAAGTATTTAGTAATAGATGAGGCAGATAAAATGTTTAATAAAGGTTTTGTTGAACAAATGGAAAAAATATTATTAAATTTACCTAAGGAGAAAATAGTAAGTCTTTTTTCAGCTACAATAGATGAAGAGATAAAATATATATGTGAAAAATATATGCTAGATTACAGTGTTATAAATATAGAAGAAAATGAGAGCGATACTAATCAAAAAACAAGACAAATAGATGACAAAATAATCAAGGCAAATGGAAGAGAGAAGTACATCCTTTTAAAAGAATTAATATACAGCGAAAATCCAAAGAGTGTGATAATATTTTGTAATACCAAAGAGAAAGTATCTAAATTATATAACAAGATGAGTAAAGAGGGTTTTTTAATAAGAGAGTTACATGCAGATTTATCACAAGAAAGAAGAATTTTTGTAATTAAGGATTTTAAAAACCAAAAATTTAATATATTAGTTAGTAGTGATGTAGCGTCCAGAGGAATACATATTGATGATATTTCTTTAGTAATAAATTATGATGTGCCACAAGATAAAGAAAACTATATACATAGAATAGGTAGAACTGGGAGAAAAGGAAATAGTGGAAAGGCAATTACTATAGTAACTGAAAAGGATGAAAAATATATAGAGAATATAGAAACGTATATAGGATATAAAATAAATGAATTAAAAGATATAGAAAAAAGTAGAATTACACATGGCAAAGTTTTGTTTGAAGAATATTCAAAAGGAATCCTAAAAAAAGTATCAAAGAGAAAAAAAGTTGATAAAAATTCTTACAAAAGTAAAGATATAAAACTAAATATAGAAAGTGAAGTTGTTAAATTATATTTAAATGCTGGTAAGAAGAAGAAAATAAGAGTTTTAGATATAGTTGGTGCATTTAGTAATATAAAAGGTATAACTAATGATGATATAGGTGTAATTGAAGTTCAAGATTTATGTTCATATGTAGATATATTAAATTATAAGGGAGATTTGATATTAAAAAAATATAAGGAGATACCTATAAAGAAAAAAATGGTTAAAGTGAAAAGAGATATACGATAATTTAGTCAATATTGATGAATTGCTTTGTTATCGAAATGAAGTTGCAAAAAACACAATAGAAGTTGTTAAGGATTTGAAAGCTGAAGATATGAAACGAAAGGTCTCTCCAATTGACTTAGAAAGGATTTTGGTGACTGGAGGAGTAATAAAGCATGAAGATTCTATTTGGTTGTTGGACTTTTGGGGGAATAAAGATATTGCTGGAATTTTGCTTATGCCTTCTACTCGTCATGTTATACTTCATTTGAATGATTGTTGTAAATGGAAGGAATATTTTCGTACAAAAAAGAAATTTTACAGAAGTTAAATTATAATAAATTAGACAAACAATAGATAAATTAGCAAGGAATGTTGATTTTATCTACATTCTAAGTTATACTATTTTTAAGTGGCTAATGGAATAGTCATTTTAAATATAAGTAATAAATATATACCTATAGGGATATTAAAGGGGGGAAATATATGGCATATTTTAACTATAACGACAAACAGTGCTACTATAATGAAATTGGGGATGGTACACCATTACTTTTTTTACATGGAAATACAGCCTCTTCCAAGATGTTTAATGATATAATCGATTTTTATAAAGATGAATATAAAGTAATATTAATTGATTTTGTAGGTCATGGAAAATCTCAAATGGTCGATAAATTTTCTGCTGACTTATGGTTTGATGAGGCTATGCAAGTGATATGTTTTTTAGAAGCAATGAACTATAAAAAAGTAAACATAATTGGTAGTAGTGGAGGCGCTCTTGTTGCATTAAATGTTGCACTTGAGAGACCTGATTTAGTGAATAAGGTAATTGCAGATAGTTTTGAAGGAGAAGTTCCTCTAGAGTCATTTGTACAAAATGTGAAAATAGAGCGTGAAGCATCTAAGCAAGATGATGGTGCAAAAGCTTTTTATATTTATAATCAAGGAGAAAACTGGGAAAAAGTTGTAGATAATGATACAGAAGCTATTTTTGAACATTATAAAACTATAGGAAAGTTTTTTCATAAGCCTCTAGAAACTATGCAACCAGAGGTGCTTTTAACAGGAAGTAGAGAAGATGAGTTTGTATCTCTAATATCTAGTGATTTTTTTGAAAATACTTTTTCATTACTTCTTGAAAAGATTAAAAATGGTAAAATGTATTTGTTTGATAAAGGTGGTCATCCTGCAATTTTATCGAATGGATTAGATTTTTCAAATGTAGCAAAGAAATTTTTAGAGGAATAATTTAACCAAAATTTACAATAATGAAAACTGTAAAATGGATTGCAAAACTTACAAAAGTGAGTGTACATATACTTCATTATTATGATGAAATAGTATTGTTAAAACAAAATATTCTAATAGTCAAGTTATTACATTTGTATATGCAATATGTATAGAAAGAGATATCATTAGATTGTAAAGTTGGGATTAAATAACAATATTAAATTTTATTTATTCAGATATTTTAGCTTAACTATATAAATGTTAGAACAAATTTATATAGTTAAGCTGTAGGATTAAATAATTTAGTTAAATAAGTTTATTATCTCCTCATCAGATAGACTTTTTAATACACCTTCATTAGAAAGTTCTCCATTTATAAATTGATTTATAAGCTCTTTTTTACTTTCTTGTAATTTTATTATTTTTTCTTCTATAGTCCCTTTAGCAATCAATTTTATAACTTGTACTGAATTTTTTTGACCAAATCTATGAGCTCTATCACTAGCTTGATTTTCTACTGATGGATTCCACCATGGGTCAAAGTGAATTACCATGTCAGCAGATGTAAGATTTAAACCAGTTCCGCCTGCTTTTAAAGATATTAAAAAAACTTTTTTATCCATACTATTATTGAACTCATCTACAAGTTCAAGTCTTTCTTTGGCATTAGTTTTACCATCTATATAATGGTATTTAATTTTATACTTATCAAGTTCCTTACTTATGTTCTTAAGCACAGAAGTAAATTGTGAAAACAATAATATTTTGTGGTTTTCGTTTATACTATCCCTAAGTATTTCTAAACATGTTTCAATTTTTGAACTTTTTTTATTGTAATCTTTTACTACTATACTTGGGTCTAAACAAAGTTGTCTTAGTTTAGTTAAATAAGAAAATATAACTATTTTATCTTTCTTTAGATTTTTATCTTTCATTTTATCTTGTATATCTTTTGAATATACACTATATATCTTTTTCTGCTCTTTATTCAATTCAACAAAAAAGTTTTTTTCAATCTTATCTGGAAGTTCTTTCATAACTTGTTTTTTACTTCTTCTAAGAATAAAAGGTTTTATCAATTTTTTCAGGTTTTTAACATTATCTTCTTTATTTATAAACAATTCCTGAAACTTTGCTTTACTATATAGATAGCCAGGCATTATAAAATCAAATATAGACCATAATTCTAGTAGATTATTTTCCATAGGTGTACCAGTGAGTGCAAATTTATTTTCTGCATTTATACTTTTTACAGACTCAGTTACTAAAGCTACTGGATTTTTTATATTTTGAGCTTCGTCTAATATACAATAATCAAACTTTATTTCACTATATTTGTCTAAATCATTTCTAAGAGTACCATATGTTGTAAGTATTACATCAAAATTTTCTAATTTCATAAAACATTTTTCTCTATCTCTTTTATTTCCATGTATCAATAAAACTTTTATATCTGGAGCAAACTTTTCAAATTCATTTTTCCAATTATAAATGAGTGATGTCGGTGTAACAATAAGACTTTTTTTATTAGATAATGATAATAAAAATGCAATAGTCTGTATTGTTTTACCAAGACCCATTTCATCAGCTAATATACCACCAAATTTATAATAATCTAAAACTTTAAACCAATTGAGGCCATTTATTTGATAGTCACGAAGGTTTGCATTTAAATTTGTGGGAATTTCTAAATTTATGCTATCAAAATTTCTAAATTTTTCACATATACTGTCTAGTTCTTTTTTACCATCTATAAACTTTAAATTTTTACTACGTATTACATCATTTATATATAGAGCTTTATTTTTATGAATTTTATTATTTTTTGATTTATCCATTATATCTAGATTTTCAACTAATTCAAAAAAATCTTTTGTTTCTCTTTCTGATAAATCTATAAAGTTTCCATCTTTAAGTTTATAAAAAGTACGTTTTTCTTGAAAAGCTTTCAAAATATCCTTGTACTCTTTTGGATTTATATCAGATATATTAAAATTAAATTCTAGGTAATTCTGGTTAGTCTGATTGATTGAAGCTTGAATTGATGAAGCGTTATATATTTTTTTCAATTTAAACTTCTCAGAATAATATATATCTCCAAATTCCTTTAGAGATTCTAATTGTAAATCTAAAAATGTAAATAGGTCATGGTCAGTTCCTTTAAACACATAATGATTATTTTCCTTTGTAAATTGTGAAGAAGTAAGTTTATTTTCAATAGTGGCTTCCTTTTGTATGTTGGGGAGCACAAATTTTTTATCTTCATCATCATATATATACTTTACATCACAACATATGTTGCCATCAATCATATCAAAGTAGAACTCAGATTTAAAATCTTTTGTTATATTATTTTTTATGTTATCATCTAAATGAACTTCTTGAGATATAGATTTTAATCTAGGAACTAGCAATCCTAAAACATCCTTAGAATCCTCTTTATCAAATTTTAACTCTTTAGTCTTTGATAATATTTGATATATTTTTGAATAATCATGAGCTTTTTTATGTGATAATAAATAGATATTGCCATCATATAAAAGTACATCATTTTTTTTAGTAAGTGGAACAGGTAGTGAATCTTTAGAATATAAGACTATTTTATCTTCTATATTTTTAAAATCAAACCTTACAGGTAGAGTATCATTTAATATCTTTGGATGATATTCCTCTTTAGAAAAAATAAGGGTAAAATCCTTGTACTTAATAGCATTTAAAAATTGTTTTAAAGAGCTTGCATTTATCTCCATAAATTTTTTTGAATGTGATGAAGAAAAGTTGTATGAAAGATTTGTCCCATATTCTTCTATAATATCTACTAACTTCTCATCTTCATCAGCAAAATAATGAGTGTTGGGGTTGTAAGTAAATTTCTTCCCAAAATCTAATTCATATCCATTAAGTTTTGAATATGCAAATTCAGTAATGTTTTTTAAAATGTACATTTTATCAATTCCTATTTTAAATTCAGCAATTGCTTTATTTGAATCCACATTTATCAATACATCTAAATTAACCCTTTCTCTTTTAGTATTGTCTAACAAAGAAAGTAATTGCTTGCTTAAATCTAAGCTGGTTTTAGAATTTGTATTAGAAAGCTTATCCTTATCTGCACCTAATATATCTATTAGAATAGGAGGAACATCTTTTTTATTTTTTATTTGTTTTAAGCTTTTTATCACAATAGCAACTATATGCTTACATATAAAAATACTTTTGCCCTTTGATTGACAGTCAGCGCAACTACAATCATTTTCAATTATCTTAAAGTGCTTTATATCTATAGTTATTGAATTAAAATAAAAGCTATAATTATCTTCAGAATTGACTCCACCACGAAATGTCAACAGGTTATTTTGTAGGTCATCAATATCTATGTCTATATAATCAACTAATTGATTAGTATAATATTTTACACCTCTTGACCATCTTGATGGTTCTGTATTTCTTCTTATTAGTTTATATATCATATCTATTTTCATATTATTCACCTTACCTCACTGTATATATTATAATCTAAATGCATTCAATTTACACTCTAAATTTAAGACTAAAATTAAGGCAGATATGAATAGCTTTTATCTATCACAATATATGTGTAAATAACAATTTACTATTAGATTTTTATTGAATTATCTTATAAACTATGAATGAAAAATAATTATATAAATAGATTATTAATAAATATAAAATCTTATTATTAAAAATATTCTTAGAAATTACACTATATAAAATATAAAGTATGATATTTGAATAAAAAGAATGTATAATAAGTATAATAATTTGTATTTATTATTGGGAAAGGAAAATGTTAATATGGATAGTTATAGACAACTTAAAGCTAAAATACCCTGTAAGGAAACAGGTATAGAAATAAAGAGGACTTTATGTGATATTTGTTCTCCAGGAGTACATTGTGGAATTGATGCATATGTTAAAGATGGTAAAGTAATAAAAATAGAAGGTACAAAAGAACATCCAATGAATAAAGGGTTGTTATGTACCAAAGGTCTTTGCAATAGAGAATATATCTATAGAGAAGATAGAATAAAAACACCTCTAAAAAGAATTGGAAAAAGAGGTGAAGGAAAATTTAAACCAATATCATGGGATGAAGCTTATAGAGAAATAGCAGAAAAATTAAATAGAGTAAAATCTGAGTATGGAGCAAAGCATGTAGCTTTTTTTACGGGTTATGGAAAGTGGTATAGACCTTTTTTACAAAGGTTTGCATCTTCATTTGGTTCACCTAATTATGGTACAGAATCTAGTTCATGTTCAACATCAGCACAGATGGCTGGAAATGTTGCTACTGGAAGAAACTTTACAATGCAAGATATGGAGAATGCAAAAACTTATTTAGGGTGGGGATTTAATCCATACTACTCTAAATTTTTAAATAGTGTGAATCTAATAAAATTAAAAGAAAAAGGTCTAAAATTTATAATTGTAGACCCTAGAATAACACCGACAACTCAAAAACTAGCAGATTTACATTTAAGAATTAAACCTGGAACTGATGGAGCTTTAGCTCTTGGAATGGCGAATCTATTTATACAAAAGAATTTAATAGATAGAGAATACATAGAAAAGTATGTACATGGATTTAATGAATATAAAGAATATGTAAAATTATTTGATTTAGATACTGTAAGTAGAATTACAGGAGTTTCTAAAGATAATATAGTAAAAGCTGTCGAGATGTTGTCACAAGGTCCATTTTGTATAAATGAAAGTGCAGCTCCAATAGTTCATCATCAAAATGGATTTCAAAACTATAGAGCAATGATGTCTTTATCCGCTATAACAGGTAATTATGATAGAATAGGTGGAAACATACCAAAACAAGATTACTTTGCTGGTAAGATAGGTGGATTCCAAACACTAGAAAAAGAGTTTGTAAAAGAAGTTCTACCTAAAAATATAAATGAAAGAATTGGTGGAGAAAGATTTCCTCTATGGAATGAAATGGTGACTCAATTTCAAGCTATGGATTTACCTAGGCAAATAGAAGAAAAGACACCATATGAAATAAGAGCTTTGTTTTGTCATGGGATAAATGCTAGAATGTTTCCTAATTCAGGGAGACTTTTTAAAGCGTTGAATAGTGTAGATTTTTTTGTGAATATAGATTTATTTATGACAGATACATCAAAATATGCAGATATACTTTTACCTGCATGTACATCATTTGAGAGAGAAGAATGTAAGAGTTATCCAGGAGGGTATATTACATATACCAAAAAAGTTATTGATAAATTATACGATTCAAAATCAGATGTAGAAATACTTTCAGATTTAGCAAATGCTATGAATATAGATGATGATTTATTAAAAGCAGGTTATGAAGCAAGTGTAAGACATATGTTTAAAAATACATGTGTAGATGTAGATAAACTTAAAGAAAGTGATTTACCATTAAAATGTAAAGATTTTAAGCCATATATAGTAGGTTCATATACAAGAGAAGGGTATGATACTAGCACTTCTAGGTTTGAATTAAAATCTACAATTATTGAAAAATATAAAGATTTTGGGCTGGATGCACTACCAACATATAGAGGATTTAATGATAATATAGATGATGAATATACTCATTTATTGACATCAGGAGCAAGAATTTCAAATGCACTACATTCAAGACTTCATGACATCAAACTTTCAAGAATATTAAAAAATGAAGCTAGTTGTGATATTTCTAGCTTAGATGCAAAAGAATTGGGTGTTATCAGTGGAGATTATATAAAAATAACTACTAAGATAGGAAGTTTGGATGTAAAAGTCAATGTTACTGATAGAGTCTTATATAAGAATATACATATGTATCATGGATATAGAGAAGCTGATATAAATAGTATTATTTGTGATAATTTTGACCCTTATAGTGGATTCCCTGCGTATAGAAGTTGTAAGTGTAAGATTGAAAAAATGAATAGATAAATGGAGAGATATAATGAAAAGTTTATTTAAATTTAATAAAGAATTATGTACAGCATGTGGAGCATGTTTGCTTGCATGTATAGACCAAAATGATAATAATATAGACAATGGTGAACTTTTTAGACATGTATTTACAATAGAGGAAGGTGAAAATATAGAATATTTTTCATTAGCATGTATACATTGTAATGAGCCAAAATGTTTAGGTGTATGTCCTAAAAATTGTTTTAAAAAAGAAGAAGGATTCGTTGTATTAGACAATCAAAACTGTATAGGGTGTAAACTTTGTGAAAAAGCTTGTGAATATGGAGCCTTAATTTATGGAAATGATGGTAAGGCAAATAAGTGTAATGGTTGTATTGAGAGATATAAGTGTGGTATGGATTCACCTTGTGTAATGGTATGTCCTACAGGAGCATTAAAATTTAATAAATAAATTAAATATAGAGAATGACTTATACTTAGGTATAAGATATTTTTACAAAAAGCTGTATTGAGTTTGTTATAATGAAAACTCAATATAGCTTTTTTATGGATATAGTTGGATACTATAATGTGATTCTTAGTAATAGTTTTTTGCTATTGGACAAAGACTGTAAAACATATTAAACTTATGTTGTTCAAAGTCGAAGTATAATATAATAACTAGAAAATTGGTTTATAGTGCTATAAAAGCAAATTTAGTAAGGTATAAAATCAGAGGCAATCCTTTACTATAATATCAATATTTGGGAGTTCTGTTATTGCAGAGCTATTAAACAATTATAATGGTACAAGTGATTCAACCTTTGAAAATGTATTATATAAAAAATTAAAATAAGATTAAAAAGGAGAGAATAAATTATGAAAAAACTTAAATTAATTATTATGTTTGCCTTGGTATCAGCACTGTTAGTTACAGGATGTTCATCAGGAAATAATAAAAATAAAGAAGAACAAAAAGTTATAAGAGTTGCAACATCAGGAACATATTACCCTTTTGCTTTTAAAGATAAAGATAAACTTAAAGGGTTTGAAGTAGATTTTTGGGATGAATTTGCTAAACGAACTAATTGTAAAGTTGAATGGGTATTAACTGATTTTAGTGGATTATTTGGATTATTAGAAGCTGATAAAGCAGATGCTGTATCTGCTCAACTTACTGCAACACCTGAAAGAGAGAAAAAATATGCTTTTTCAGATGCTTATAATTATAGTGGAACAAACATTATTGTTAGAGAAGATGATACTAGTATAAAATCAATAGATGATTTAGTTGGCAAGAAAGTAGGTGTGGGTACTGGAGCAGTAGCAAATGAAATATTAAAAGAAAAATACCCAAATGATGAAATAAAAATAGTAAATTATTCAAGTGCGACTCTTAAAGGGAATTATCAAGACCTAGAAATGGGAAGATTAGATGCAGTAGTTGCGCAGGATGTTGAGGCTTTAATAGCTATAAAAGAACAAAAATTAAATCTTAAAATGATAGAACCTCCAATTCAATTTGGTGCCTGTTCTTTTGCGCTTCAAAAAAATGAAAAAGGTGAAAAATGGACAAAAGAAATTAACGAAGTAATTGAAGAGATGTATAAAGATGGGACTTTGACTAAAATATCTGAAAACTGGCTAGGAAAAGACATTACTAAGGAGCCTATTAATGAGTAATTTTAATTTTGAATTTTGTCTAAGTATATTTCCATTTTTGATTAAAGCATTGGGAATAACAATACTAATATCTATTGTTGCATTTTTTTTATCAATATTATTAGGTGTAATACTTGCCTTTTTCACACAGACAAAATCAAAAGTTTTACAATACATAACAAGAGTGTATGTTTCATTCTTTAGAGGAACACCACTTTTAATTCAAATATTTTTCTTTTATTTTGGATTTCCAATGATATTTTCTTTTATGAAAGATTGTTCACCTTATTTAGCAATAGTAATTTGTTTAGGTGTAAATTCATCTGCATATATGGCTGAAATTATACGAGCATCTATTGAGAGTGTTGATAAAGGACAACAGGAAGCATGTTATGCTTTTGGGTTAAGTAAATATCAGTCAATGGTTAAAATAATTCTACCTCAAGCAGCTACATCTGCAGTACCTCCTATTGTAAGCTGTACACTGGACATAATTAAAGGTTCTTCTTTAGGTTTAACTATAGGAATACAAGATTTAATGGGAGTAGCTCAAGTAGAGGCTGCTTCAAGTTTTAAATATTTTGAGATATATATGATAACGATATTAATTTACTGGGCAGTATCTATAATATTGAGTAATATACAAAGCAAAGTTGAAAAAAGAATAAGAAGAGCATATTAGATTTCAATATTTAAAAATGGGATGATATAGATATATTATTACTTGTAAATAAATTTTTAATTTTAGAAAAATAAACTTAGTAATCTAAATTATTGAGAAAATATAGTATCAAAATGGACTGTATAATCAAGTTAAAAAATAGTTTTTCTATTGAAAAAATAAATAAAATTCTATTGTAATTTAATATGCGATAAAGTTTTATAAAAAACAACATTAAGCTAGGGGGACTTATTTTATGGCTTTTAATATGAAATATTTTTTAGAATTATTTCCAACAATAATGAAATCGTTCAATGTAACTGTGATTTTGGCAATAAGTTCATTAGTATTTTCATTAATTATAGGTACAATAGTAGCGTTATCATCTTATTACAAAGTGAAAGTATTGAATCAAATATGTAAAGTATATGTATCTATTTTTAGAGGTACACCTCTTATGCCACAGTTATTCTTTTTATATTTTGGACTAGCATATATGAGTGATTTTGTTAAAAATATGGACCCAGTATTTGCAACATCTATAGTACTTAGTTTAAATATGGGAGCTTATATGTCTGAAACGATAAGGGCATCTATACTTTCAATTGATACAGGTCAGATAGAAGCAGCATATGCAATGGGATTAACAAATTTACAAACAATGAAAAGGATAGTGATACCACAGGCCGTAAGAGTTGCACTGCCATCATTATTCAATAATTTTATAGATTTAATTAAAGGGTCTTCTGTAGCTTTTGTTGTTGGAGTAAATGATATAATGGGTGCTGCCAAATCACAAGGAGCGTTGAGTTTTAAGTTTTTTGAAGTGTATGGAGCAGTTATGGTAATTTACTGGTGTATAATAACTCCTTTAGGTTGGGGGCAAAAAAAATTAGAAAAGAAAATAAGCAATTATTAAGTTATTAAGAAAATACATAAAAGTATTTTTATATAAAAAATGGTGTGAGGAGAAGAGATATGATAAAAAGAAATATTATAAAATGTTTAGTGGCAGTTTTATCGTTAACGTTTGTAATTACTGGTTGTTCAAAAAAAGAGGAAGTAAAGAATGAAAAAGTTATAACTGTAGCTTCATCTAATTCAGCTGACCCATATTCTTATGTTGATAATGGTGAGCATAAGGGTTTTGAAGTTGACATGTGGAAAGAGATTGGTAAAAGAAGTGGATATAAGATAAAAATGGAACCAACAGGTTTTAGTTCTATATTTGGTATGTTAGATTCTGGTAAAGTTGATGTGGCAGCCAACTTCTTTGGAATGTCTAAAGAAAGATTAGAAAAATACGATGCTTCTATACCTTATGGTTCTGATTCTGTGTGTATAGCTGTAAAAGATGGAAATAACGAAATTAATAAGCTTGAAGATTTAAAGGGAAAAGTTGTAGCAGTTTCAGAAGGTTCTCAAGGTCAACAGGTTGCAACTAGTGTTAATAAAGATAATTTGTTTCAAGAAAAGGTTTACGGTGATGGAACTAGTGGTCTTCAAGATTTAGATTTGGGAAGAGTTAGTGCATGGATTGATGCAGAGCTTACTATTGTGGGAGACGCTAAAAAAGCTAATATGAAAGTAAGAGTATTAGATAAAAAATTATCAGCTACTAATATAGCATACTTCTTTAAGAAAAACGATGATAAATCTAAAACGATAAAAGAAGATGTAAACAAAGCAATAGAAGAAATGCTTGCAGATGGAACAGTGAAAAAAATATCTGAAAAATGGTTTGGAATGGATGTAAGTGCTGATATACAAAAATAAATACTTTAAAATTAAAATGTAAAACTGTGATAACTATAGATAAGTATACTAAATTTATCTATAGTTATCTGTGTATTACAATGTATTTAGATTAGTCTTTATAAATCAAAATGAGTTATGGAGGTATTGCAAATGATTGAAACTAAAATAAAATCCATTGCACTAAAAAATAGAGAAAAAATTATAAAAATAAGACGACAGATACACAGTAATCCAGAGTTAGCATTTAAAGAATATAAAACATCTAAACTTATAAAAGAAGAGCTAAATAAACTTAATATAGAATACATAAATATTGCTGGTACAGGAGTATTAGCTACTATAAAAGGAAAAAATAATGGTGGAAAAACTATATTACTCAGAGCGGATATGGATGCTCTTCCAATCAAAGAGGAAAATGATTTAGAATTTAAATCAATAAATGATAATATGCATGCTTGTGGGCATGATGCACATGTTTCATGGTTGTTAGGAACAGCAATGATTTTAAATGACATAAAAGAAGAATTGAATGGAAATGTAAAATTACTATTTCAACCTGGCGAAGAAAAAGGTGGTTCTGATATTGTAATTAAAGAAAATGTACTTGAAGGTGTGGATGCATTAGCGACTGGTCATTGTTGGCCAACTATTGAGTCAGGAAAAATTGGAATCGCTAGAAATTGTGCTATGGCAGCGACTAATACTTTTGAAATAACAATAATTGGCAAGGGTGGGCATGGAGCAGAGCCTCATAATTGTATAGACCCAATTGCAGTTGGAAATGCAGTATATTCATCCATTCAACAGATAGTTTCAAGAAAAATTGACCCAGTTGTACCTGTAGTAGTGTCTGTTTGTTCTTTTAATTCTGGTGTTTCTAAAAATATAATACCAGATGTATGTACACTTCAAGGGACTATTAGAGCGATAAGCAAGGAACAAGTAATTGAAGTAAGTAAAATTCTAGAATATATAGTAAAAAATGTATGTAAAGCACATGGAGCAGATTGCAAATTTGAAAAGAGTACAGGAGGAGATGCTGTTATAAATGACAAAAACATGATAGAGATAGGAAGAGAAAGTGCTTGCAAAATACTTGGAGCTGAAAATGTTGAAATAATTGATTTTCCTGCAATGACAGGTGAGGATTTTGCTATTTATATGAAAGAAAAACCTGGTTTATTTATGTATATAGGTGTAGGAGATAAAGAAAAAAATATAAATTACAGATTGCATAGTAACAAGTTTAATATAGATGAAAAATGTCTTAGTATAGCACCTTCATTATTTTCACAACTTACAGTAGATTATTTATGTCAACTATAGAGTACATTCATAAAAATATATTTAGCCTATTTTTAAATTTAATGCTAGTATATTAATTTTGATGTAGAACATATTATTTATTATATTTATTTAAAAAGGTGGATAACAATGATAAAAGTAGAAAATTTACATAAAAGTTTTAAAGGGACAGAAGTTCTTAAAGGTATAAATTTAGAGATAAGTCAAAGTGAAGTAGTAGCTATACTTGGATCATCTGGAACAGGTAAATCTACGTTACTTAGATGTTTAAATTATTTAGTTGAGCCTACAAAAGGAAAGATAATGATTGGTGATGTAAAAGTAGATGTAGAAAAAGCAACAAAAAAAGATATAACCAATTTAAGAAAACATACATCTATGGTGTTTCAAAATTATAACTTATTTAAAAATAAAACAGCATTAGAAAATGTAATGGAGGCATTGATAGTAGTTCATAAAAAGAGTAAGAAAGAAGCTAGAGAAATATCTTTAAAATTAATAGATAAAGTAGGTATGTTGGATAGGAAAGATTTTTATCCATCAAAGTTGTCTGGGGGACAGCAACAAAGGATAGGTATAGCGAGAGCGATGGCAGTAAATCCAAATGTAATATTATTTGATGAGCCTACATCTGCACTTGACCCAGAACTTGTTGGAGAAGTTTTAAGCGTTATAAAATCTCTTGCAAAAGAAGGTATAACGATGCTTATTGTAACTCACGAAATAAATTTTGCAAAAGAAGTTGCTGATAAAATTATATTTATGGATAATGGTGTAATAGCTGAAGAAGGAACTCCTGATGAAATATTTAATAATCCTAAAAATGAAAGAACAGCAAAATTTTTAAATATCATTAGGAAAGAAGAAGTATTTAGTTAAAAGTGTATAAATTAAGCATTAGAAGATATGTAAGATACCCCCATTAAATTTATAAGTTAGATAATAAATTTAATGGGAGTATATTTTTATTATTAGATTTATTATTTAATTTAAAATTAGAAATGTAACTATTTGAAAATTCTTTTTAAAAGTATATCAAAATATCAAATACATAAAAAAATAATATTTGACAAAGTATCATATGTGTTTACAAAATCAACTTTATGGAGTTATATAGTATAGGAATTACAATGAATATACTAAAATTTTATATTAAAGTACAAAGTATTAAATTTGAAAATAATTAAGTAATATTATATATATTTTTTTATATTGTTTGTTTTATTAAAATTAATCTAGAAAAAAAGTTTTAAAAGCAGAATTTTATTAATATTTATATATAGATATGAACTATTAATAAAACGTTAAAAATACAAAAAAACTATAGAAATTGACATATATTCCAGTATTTGCTAAAGTAGCTGTTGGGGAAAATTACAAAAATTATTAATGCGCATTAGATAATTTACTTTAATTTTTTTAGCATTTGGGGTAATTTATAATATAAAGCATTAGAAAGGAAAATATAAATGAGGGACTTTTTAAAAAATTATAAGTCATCAATTATACTTTTAGCATGTACTATAGTAGGGGCGATAGTAGGATTAGTACTTGGTCCAAAAGCTTCAATACTAAAACCATTTGGAGATTTATTCATAAATGCTCTATTAATGATAGTAGTACCATTAGTTTTTCTTAGTGTTTCTTCAGGTGTTGCTAGTATAAAAAATATGGAACGATTTGGAAAAATAATGAAGGGTACAGCTATAGTATTTATGGGAACAACACTTGTAATTGCATTTTTAGGTATTACATCTGCATTATTATTTAATCCGTCTAAAGGATTAGATGTATCAAGTGTAAAAAATTTAATGGTGGCTCAAGATGCAGAAACTTTAGAATCAAAAGGAACGTTATTAGACCAAGTAGTATCAAGTATTACAGTTAAAAATTTTGGAGATTTATTTTCCAGTAGTAATTTACTACAATCAGTTATATTTGCAGTTTTAATTGGAACAGCAATAGCTATGATGGGAGATAGGGGAAATACAATAAGAAAGCTTTTATCAGAAGGAACGGAAGCAATATTAAAAGTAGTAAGTATATTCATGCTTTATGCTCCTATAGGGCTAGGCTGTTATACAGCTACAATAATTGGGGAACTTGGAAGTAAAATAATTCAAGGATATGTAAGGGTGTTTGTAATTTATTCACTAACAGCAGCCATGTATTTCTTATTATTTTACAGTCTGTATGCTTTTTTATCTGCAGGAAAACAAGGGTTTAGACAATTCTGGAGAAATGCTATAAAACCAATAGCAACGGCACTAGCTACTTCTTCAAGTTCAGCATGTATACCATCAAATTTAGAAGCTAGTAAAAATATAGGAGTTCCTGATGATATATCAGAAACAGTTATACCTCTTGGAATAAATATACATAAAGATGGGTCAGTTTTAGCAGTAATAATAAAAGTGGCATTTTTATCAGGTATTTTAGGTAGTGGAATGGCAAATCCAGCAACGATAGGTCAATTATTTATAACTGTATTTGTTGTTGGAGTATTTATGGCTCCTGTAGCAGGTGGCTGACTTATTGGTGAGATGCTCGTGGTTAGCATCTTCGGTTTTCCAGTGGAGGCAATTCCACTGTTAACAGTTATAACTACTATAACTGATATTCCTAATACTATATTAAATACAACTGGAAATACAGTATCATCAATGTTAGTTTCAAGATTAGTAGAAGGAAAAGATTGGCTTATAGATAAAACAGCAATTACTACAAAGAAAATAAGCTAATTGTACACTTAATTAATAAAGTTAATAGGTATCTTAATTTTAATAAATTAGATACCTATTAACTTTTTAAGTAAAAATATAAATTTAAGATTCAAATATGATATTTATAATTTGAATCAACTAATATAGTATATATTGAAATAAATATGTTTAAATATCTATTTTATTTTTTAAAATAAAAGATTTCAAATTTATTTTTGTTAAAAGATAACAAGCCTTCATCTCGCATCTTGCCAAGCTCTCTTGACATAGAACTTCTGTCAACACATAAAAAATCAGCCATTTCATTTCTTGAAAAGGGAATTGTAAACTGGTGGCTACCTGTTTGTTCTATCTGTTTTGAAAAATACATAAGCAATTTCTCGCGAGTTGTTTTACGAGAAAGTAATTCTATTTTATTGTGAAGTAAAATGTTTTTTTCAGCTATTAATTGTAGCATATTTTCAACAAGCCTATTATGAAATACACATGCAGATGAACAAATACCAGTTACACTTTTAAACTTTATAAATAAAACTTCGCAAGAAGATGTTGTGGTTACTGTAACATTACTTTTATGTAGTCTAGTACATGCGAATACCTCTCCAAATAAATCTCCAGGCAAGAGTTCAGCTACAATATTCCTATTCCCTTCGATATCTTCCTTTATTATATGAGCACTTCCTTTAAGCATAATTCCAATAGAAGTAACTTCACTTCCAACAGAGAATATTATACTATCTTTTGGGTAAGTCTTATCTACAACACCTAAACATTCCAACATTTCTTCAAGTTCATCACTTTTAATTCCTTCAAATAGAGGAATTTTTTTAAGTAGGTCTATATGCTTTTCTAAAAATTTTTTCAAATAATCACTTCCTTGTTGCATATGCAACCGATAATTTGTTTTCATTGTACTATACTAAGTTTATAAAAGCAAGGGGATATAAAAATCCTACTACAAGAAATTTGAAATAAAGAAATATAGGTATTAAAAATAAATATATAAGAAATCAATACTTTAAATTAAAAAAATTTTATGAGGTGATATAAATGATGAGAAAAATAATTAAAATTGATGAGGAAAAGTGTAATGGTTGTGGACTATGTGTTGAAGCTTGTCATGAAGAAGCTATAGGAATGGTAAATGGAAAAGCAAAACTTTTAAGAGATGACTATTGTGATGGGCTGGGAGATTGTCTGCCAACTTGTCCAACAAATGCGATTTCATTTGAGTATAGAGAAGCAGCAGAATATGATGAAGCTGCAGTAAAAGCAAATATGGAAGCAAAGAAAGCACAAAAGAAAACTTTAGCATGTGGATGTCCAGGTTCTCAGTCTAAGTCAATAAATAGAGAGGTTTCAAATAGTACGTCTATAAGCAATGATATAGTAGAGATAAAAGGTTCTCAACTTAATCAATGGCCAGTACAAATAAAATTAGTACCAACTAATGCATCATATTTAAAGAATGCAAGTCTTTTAATAGCAGCAGACTGTACAGCGTATGCATATGGAAATTTTCATAATAAATTTATGAAAAATAAGGTTACATTAATCGGATGCCCTAAACTTGATGAAGTTGACTATGCTGAAAAACTTACAGAGATTTTAAAAGAAAATGATATTAAAAATATAGTAGTAACACGTATGGAAGTTCCTTGCTGTGGTGGTATAGTAAATGCTGTTAAGACAGCTCTACAAAATAGTGGAAAAATGATACCATGGCAAATAGTTACTATATCTGTAGATGGAAAAATTGTAGATGGAGAAATTTAATTAAGTGAATTATAGAAAAATATAATAAATTTTAATAAATAAAAAGGGAGGAATAAAAAATGGAAAAAATGTTTTGTTTTCAATGTGAACAAACAGCAGGAGGTAAAGGTTGTACTATAAATGGTGTCTGTGGTAAAAAGGGGGGTACAGCTAACTTACAAGACGAACTTACAGGAGTGTTGATTGGTCTTTCAAGAGCAACTATTGGAAATAAGAATAGACCAACAAGTGAAACAGATAAAATTATGATAGAGGGGCTATTCACTACTATAACGAATGTAAGTTTTGATGATGAAGCTATAAAAAGACAAATTGAAAAAACTGAGGTAGAAAAAAGTAAGCTTGTACCTAGATGTTCAGATTGTTCAACAACTTGTAATAGAAATGATAACTATGATATGAAGGATTTATGGAATGATAATGAGGACATACGTTCATTAAAATCATTAATCTTATTTGGATTAAGAGGTATGGCTGCCTATGCATATCATGCAATGGTACTTGGTTATACAGACAAAGACGTAAATGAATTTTTCTATGAAGGATTAATAGCAGTTGGAGGAGACTTGTCTATTGACGAACTTTTAGGTCTAGTTATGAAAACTGGAGAAATAAACTTAAAATGTATGGAATTGCTTGATAGAGCAAATACTGAAACTTATGGAACACCAGAACCGACTCAGGTATCTATGAAAATCGAGAAAGGGCCATTTATTGTAGTTACAGGACATGACCTTTATGATTTACACAAATTATTAGAACAAACGAAAGATAAGGGTATAAATATATATACTCATGGTGAGTTATTACCAGCACATGCATATCCAAAACTAAAAGAATATAAACATCTAAAAGGTAATTTTGGTACAGCATGGCAAAACCAGCAAAAAGAATTTGATAATATTCCTGCTCCAATATTATTTACAACAAACTGTTTAATGCCTGTTAAAGATAGTTATAGAGATAGAGTATTTACTACAGAAGTAGTTGCTTATCCAGGTATGGTTCATATTGATGAAGATAAAGATTTTTCTAGTGTAATAGAAAAAGCTCTTGAACTTGGAGGATATAGAGAAGATGTTCATATGACTGGTATTAATGGAGGAGATACATTAACTACTGGTTTTGCAAGAGGTACAGTTTCATCTGTACAAGATAAAGTAGTAGATGCTGTAAAGAGTGGAGCTATAAGACACTTTTTATTGGTTGGAGGTTGTGATGGTGCAAAACCTGGAAGAAATTATTACACTGAATTTGTAAAACAAGCTCCTAAAGACACTGTTATATTGACACTTGCATGTGGAAAATATAGATTTAATGATTTAGACCTTGGGGATATAGGTGGCTTACCTCGTTTAATGGATATGGGACAATGTAATGATGCTTATAGTGCAATTAAAGTGGCAGTTTCATTGGCAAATGCTTTTGAATGTGGAGTAAATGATTTGCCTCTTAGCATGGTACTGTCATGGTATGAGCAGAAAGCTGTTTGTATACTTCTTACACTACTTCATTTAGGTATCAAAAATATCTATATAGGGCCTTCTTTGCCAGCATTCTTATCTAAGAATGTATTAGATATATTGGTTGATAAATTTGCATTGACACCTATATCTACTCCTGAAGAAGATATGAAGAAGATTTTAGGATAAATAAATATATCTATACTTAAAGATATTTATAGTTAAAATATTTTTAAGTATGCCACAATTAAGATAAGGGGTTAAACTTAAAATTTGATTAAAAAATCAATTTTGAGATGACCCTTTATTTATTTTTTGTAATAATTGAAAAATAAACCTGCTTTCAGTATATTCTTTTAAGAATTTTTGTATTAAATTTATAATACTTAGATATATAATATCTTATATATTTTATTTTAAGTATTAAAGGTTTGAATGTAACTTAAATATTAAAAGAGGAACATTGTAATATGTAACTTGCATAAAATATATATACTATAGTGAAATTATTTTGATTAAAATTTAAAATATAAGGTGTTTTATGTGGGGGTATATGTATATGAAAAATTCTAATTTTAATATATTGGCATTTGATGGTGGTGGATTAAAAGGGGCATTGAGTATATCCATACTTGAGAGGATAGTAAAAGAGTATCCAAATCTATTAAACAATATAAATATGTTTGGAGGTACATCTACAGGGAGTCTAATTGCACTAGGGCTTGCGTATGGTGTAAGCCCTAAAGAGATAAAAGAACTTTACTCAATTGAAAATTCAAAGTATATTTTTAATAAAAGTTATGCAGAAATACTCAGACCAAAGTATGAAAACAAAAACTTAAAAGAAGTTTTATTAAGTATATTTCCAGAGGAACTAGAATTAAAAGATTTAAATAAATTAGTAATGATACCAAGTTTTTATATAGGAAATGAGGAAAATGCATGGAAACCAGTATTTTATAACAATATGCCAAATTCTTTTACAAAGACTAGCAAAGTTGTAGATGTAGCAATGGCAAGTAGTGCTGCTCCGGTATTTTTTCCAACATATAATCGTCATGTTGATGGAGGAATAATAGCAACTGACCCGAGTTTAGCGTGTATAATTCATGCCATTGATAGTGGATTTAGACTTAAGAATACAAGACTTTTTTCAATAGGGACTGGATATGTATATAACAGTATAAAGGCAGATACTACCGAATGGGGAGCTATTGACTGGATAATTAATAAAGAACCTGATTTACCAATTATATCTATTACCTTAGAAGGAAATTCTCAAATGAGTCAGTTATTTTCTCAAAAACTTCTTGGAGATAATTACTATAGATTAAATCCTAAGATGGAAAAAGATGTAGCTATGGATGATTGTGATGCATTAGAATATCTAATGTCTTTAGGAGAAAATTGTGATATAAAAGATGCTTTTGGATGGATAAAGAAAAAGAGCTTTTATAGAAATTAGATTCAATTTGCAATTGTATTTTTACACATGATTTCATTGAGTAGGTAAAAATAATAAAATGCAGATTATTAAGTTACTTCTTAGGGAATAAATAAAGTATAATTTATTTAAGGAGTGATGAAAATGATAAAACTTGCTACTTTTGCAGGTGGATGTTTTTGGTGTATGGTAAAACCTTTTGATAAGTATGATGGAGTTATTAAAGTAGTTTCTGGATATACAGGTGGTCATGTTGAAAACCCTACATATCAAGAGGTATGTTCAGGAACTACTGGTCATTTAGAAGCAATTCAAATAACATATGATGATGATATAATAAGTTATGATGAACTTCTAAATATCTTCTGGAAACAGATTAATCCTACAGATGATGGTGGACAATTTGGTGATAGGGGAACTCAATATAAGACTGCTATATTTTATCATGATGAAGAACAAAAAAATATAGCTTTAGAGTCAAGAGAACATCTGGAAAATAGTAAAATATTTGATAGTAAAATAGTGACTGATATAATTCCAGCAACTAAATTCTACGAAGCAGAAGAAAATCATCAGGATTATTATAAAAAAAGACCATTAAACTACAATATGTATTATAAAGGGTCTGGAAGATATAATTTTGTAAAAAGTCATTGGGATGGAAACAATATAAATAGGGAAGAGTTAAAAAAGACTTTAACTCCTATACAATTTGAAGTTACTCAAAATGATATGACAGAAGTACCTTTTGAAAATGAATATTATGATAATAACAAAGAGGGAATTTATGTTGATATTGTAAGTGGAGAAGTGTTATTTTCTTCAAAAGATAAATTTGATTCTGGATGTGGGTGGCCAAGTTTTTCAAAGCCAGTTATAGATAAATCTATCATTGAGAGAAGTGATTTCTCACAAGGTATGTACAGAGTTGAAGTAAGAAGTGCTAAAGGAAATTCTCATTTAGGTCATGTATTTGATGATGGTCCAAAAGAACTTGGAGGTTTAAGATATTGTATAAATTCTGCTTCTCTTAAATTTATACCAAGAGAAAATATGGAAGCTTTAGGATATGGAGAATATTTAAAACTTTTTGAGTAATTAGGAATATTTATTATAAACTTATCTAAAAGGTGAAAATATAAAAAAATATTTTCACCTTTTGTTTTTTTGTCAATAGTATGATAAATTATTAATTGTAATCTTATTTATACCAATAGATTAAGAATTTAATTTTGAAAGAGAGAAAACAAATGAATTTAAAAGACTTTAATGGAAAGAGATTAAAATCAGCTAGAATTTTTAGAGCAAAGACGATAGAACAGTTGTCTAAAGAAACTAAAATAAATAAAAAAGATTTAAAAGCTTTTGAGGAAAATAAGTATGTACCAAATATAGAAAATACATTAAAATTATCTAATATATTAAATTTTCCAAAAGAGTATTTTTATAAAAATGAAAATATAAATATCGTTGTAGAGGATAGCCACTTTAACCCTCAATCTAAACTACCTAGAGTAGAAGAGATTTCTTATAGAGAAAAAATAATTATAATACATAAAATATATTCATTTATGGAGAATTATATTAAGTTTCCAAAAGAAAACTTGCCAAATAGAAAAGTAATGTCAGATATTAATATAAATGATATAGAATCTCTTGCATATAAGACTAGAGAGTTTTGGGATTTAAATAGTACTCCAATAGTAAATATGGTAAGTTTGTTAGAGTCTAAAGGGATTATAATATCAGGTATGAATGTAGATAGAAAAGGGGCAACTATCTTTACTCAAAAACAGAGAATTAGTAAAGAATCTAAATATCTAATATCTCTGGGTAATGACAAAAAGTCAGCATCAATTAGAAATTATACTTTGGCATGTGAGCTTGGATATATAATATCAAGTGAATTAAGAATACCAAGTAAGCAATTTTCAGAAGATGAGTATGCCTGTGCATTTTTATTGCCAAAAGAGAGTTTTTTAAAAGATTTGACTCATCCAGAAGATTTAGATTATTATGTAGAACTAAAGAAAAAATGGATTGTACCTATATCTGCTATGATTTTTAGAGCATATAATCTAGAAAAGATAAATTACAAAAAATACAATTATCTTATGAATGAAATGGATAAAAAAGGCTGGTTGATAGAAGAACCACTAGACAAAATGAAAGGTTCAAGCCCAACGTATTTAAAAAGAGCAGTTGAATTATTGATAGAAAATAAAATAATGAGTGTAAATAGTATAGTATCAAGTTTAGAGGAATTTGGAATAAATCTTTATCCAGAAGACTTAGAATTATTGATGGGATTGAAAAAAGGATTGTTATCTCAAGAGGTAAATAAAAAAAGTAAAGTTATAAAATTTGATGGTAAAAAATAGGTTTATATTTTAGTATTAAAATTAAAAGCAGGTACAAATGATTTAAACATTAACTTAGTTAAAAGTCTTTTCAATAAGTCATTTACCTGCTTTTAGTGTAAGAAAGAATATTGAATCTAAAGTGTTTTTGAAAGTGCAATATATTCCCTTAAAACAGAACAAGATTTATTAAATTCGTTTTGCTCATATTCAGTCATATTGATTTCAATAATTTCTTCAATACCATCTTTTCCTATAACACATGGAACACCTGCAAATACATTTCTTTCGTTATATTGACCTTCTAGTAATGTAGAAACTGGAAGAACTTTTTTCTCATTGTGTAGTATAGCTTTTACAATTTCTACTAAAGCAGTACCTATACCAAATTCTGTACAATCTTTACCATTTATTATACTTATTCCTGTTTTTTTATTTTTTTCAACTATTGATGGTAAGTCTAAATTGCTATAAGTACTTGGGTTGTCTTTTATCATGTCTAAGATTGGTTTACCACCAATTGAAACATGAGACCAAGGAACCATTTGAGAATCTCCATGTTCACCCATAGAATAAGCTTGAATTGATTGTTGAGCGATTCCAGTTTCTTCAGATAAAATCCTTCTAAGTCTTGTTGAATCTAAAGCTGTTCCAGTTCCAATGACTTTGTTTTTAGGAAAGCCAGATTTTTCCCAAATATAATTTGTAACTACATCAACAGGATTAGATATGACTACAAATATACCATCAAAGCCAGAATCAACTATGGGTTTTACTATAGATTTTATCATTCCAATAGTTGGTCTTAGTAAATCTAATCTAGTTGTGTTTTGTCTACGTAAAGGCCCTTCTGAAGAGTCTGCAACACTTATCACTACTATGTCAGAATCTTTACAGTCAGAAAAAGTTCCTTTTTCTATATGTACTTTATGTGGCAGATATGAAACTGCATCAGCTAAATCTAAAGCTTGAGCTTTTGATTTAGATTCATCTATATCAATCATAAAGAGTTCATCACAAACTCCTTGAGTTATTAAACTAAATCCACAATGAGAACCAACATGCCCTGAACCTACAATAGATATTTTTCTTGGCTTTATTGCCATTTTAAATCACTCCCCCTAAAATAACGATACATTGAAAATTATAGATGTTATTAAAAGCTGTTTTTGAATATTTTAATATTCTATTATTTCAGAAAATTTATTTAATATGATTTTATACTAAAATTTTTAAAAAAGCAATGTTAATATACTCTCTATTAGTGAATATTAAAGTATTATATGTATATTAATAATTATTAAAATATGTAATGTCACTGATAGTTAGAATATTTAAGTGATAAAAGATGTGTATAAATAATAATGATGTCAGTTTATAATGATATTAAATTGAGGTATACTGTTTCTCTAAATTAAAAAATAAAGGAGTAAATGTGTTATGAATTATCATACAAAAGAAGAATTGGTGGAAGCACTGAGAGTAATATCTTCAAGTATTATTAATTGTGAAAAAGGACAGAAGAAATTTTCTGAGGAGACATCTCATCATACATGTTTTAAGAATATTATAGAAGCAATATATATTTCAAAATCATTAATAATGGATGAAATTAGTAAAAGAGATTGAAGCTTATTTTGCAATTTAACATGTTTTAATATACATTTTATTATATAAGAAAATAAGTAAATATACATGTTATAAAATATTGGAATAATATACAATTATAAATTTGTTAACATTAATATCTATATGTTAAAATATAGTAGAAGATGTTAGTAAATAATAGGATGAGTTCTATTTTAATACAATTAAATTAAGCTTAGTTTGAAATTTGTATCTAAAAAGTAAAGTAATCTAGAATTAAGAAAATGGAGATAGAATTATAATGGAAAAATTATATTATACAAATCAGTATATAAGAGATTTTACAGCAGAAATAATTGAAATAAAAGAAGTAGAAAATAAGTATCATGTTTTATTAGATAAGACAGCTTTTTTTCCTGGTGGAGGAGGTCAGTTTGGAGACCTGGGAAAAATAGAGAATGATGATGTAATAAATGTGTATGAAGATGGAAAAAAAATATACCATGTATTAGATAAAAAACCTATAAAGATACATAAGGTAAAGTGTAGTATTGATTGGGATAGAAGAGAAGATGGAATGCATCAACATTTTGGACAACATGTATTGTCTGGATGTTTTTTTAAAACTTTTAATGCAAATACGACAGGTTTTCATTTGGGAAATGAGTATAGTACAGTAGATATAGAAGGTAATTTAGAAGAGGATAAAATTAGAGAGATAGAGTTGTTTGCCAATGAAATTATTCGTCAAAATATACAAGTAGAGACATTACTTCCAACGAAAAAAGAACTAAAAAAGATTTGGTTAAGACGTGATTTGCCAAATACTGATGAAGAGATAAGAGTAATAAAAATAGGTGATTTAGATACGAATGCATGTTGTGGAGTGCATCCAAAATCAACTGGTGAATTGAGAATGATAAAAATAAAGAAATGGGAAAAACATAAGTCAAGTACAAGAATAGAGTTTCTAGCAGGTAAAAGGGCAGTGGATGAAGTATTGAAGAGGGATATATATTTGACTAAAATATGTAGATATTTAAGCTGTAGTGAGGAAGATGCTATAAATGGTATTGTAAATCTAAATAGTAAAGTGGAAGAGGCTTTAATTAAAAAAAGAAGGCTTGAAGAAGTAGTATCTACATATCAGGTCAAAGAAATGATTGAAAAAGCAAATAAGGTTGGCAATATTTCGGTCATTAAAAAAATTTATGATGATGAAGATTTGAAATATGTAAATAAGATAGCAAATAAAATTGCAGAATATGAAAATAGTATTGCATTATTAGCTGTTAAATTTAATGATAAAATAAATTTAGTTTTTGCATGTTCTAAAAATTTAAAAGATATTAATATGGGAGTTTTATTAAAGGATGCAATAAATCTTATAGATGGCAAGGGTGGTGGAAGTAAAGTATTAGCTCAAGGAGGAGGTAAGAATAATGGAAATTTAGAGGCTACACTTGATTATGCATTTATGAAGATAGAAAAAACTCTATAAATATATTATATAAAAAACCTTAGTAGATAAAATAGATATGGAGGAATAAGTATGGAGCAACAAAAGGACTACATAGAGTTATATGAAAATGAAGAACTAATAGAGATAAGAGAAGCACGTATGGATGATTTGGATACAATAGCAAAATTTAATTATAATTTGGCTAAAGAAACTGAAGGAAAAGAACTTGATATGGATGTTTTAACTAAAGGTGTAAAAGCATTGTTATTAGATGAGAGAAAAGGAAAATATCATGTATATACAGTATTTGATAAAGTTGTTGCACAGATTATGTATACATATGAGTGGAGTGATTGGAGAAATGGAAATTTCCTTTGGATTCAGAGTGTATATGTAGATAAGGAATATAGAAGAAAAGGTATCTTTAATTATTTATTTAATTATATAAAAAATATATGTGATAAAGATGAAAATATAGTTGGAATGAGATTATATGTAGAAAAAGAAAACATAAATGCAAAAGCAACATATGAGTCTTTAAATATGTATGAGTGTGATTATAATATGTATGAATACGAAGTAATACATTCGTAATATAAATTTGTAATACTGTTATACTGATGTTATAAAGTATTGATTATATTGACGATTATATGAAATAAACTGGATATTATAATTAGAATTTTTAGGGGGTATAAAAATGGGCGTTTTAAAAGGAATGTTTTATGTATTTTTATTTTTAGATTTAGTGTCAATATTCTGTTTCTTTTTTAATAAAGGAAAAATAGCATCTAATAAAATTGTGTTTAATGCAATAGGAGTACTTACATTTGTACTTTGTTTTATGCTTTTTAGTTATTATCCTAATAATAATCTTATTGGAAAATTTATTGCTTCTCTATTTTTTATATTTGGAGTTGCAGGAGTTATGTTGAAAGAAAAAAATTTTTTATATGCTAGACTTCTTTTAACTGTAGTTATAGTTTTTTCTACATTAAGATTGTTCGTTATTCAATAAAATGTATTTGTATGAAAATTTATTAAAGTCTACACATTTAAGTGTAGGCTTTTTTGATTTTTTGTTTGAAAATTAAGGAAATTTTAAGGAAATTTTAAAATCGTCTTAAATATTTATTGATATACTTAAAATATTAATAGCGAAAGGAGACTTATCAGTGATAGAAAGTAAAAAGTCAGAAAAATTGTTACTGTCAATTATATACATAATATTTTTGGTATATATTTTAATGATTATAAGAATAATTTTATTTAGAGATGTACCAATTTACGCTATTTTCAAGGGAACGTTTAGGAATGTAAATTTAATTCCATTTTATACAATATATCAATTTATAGTAGATAGTAATCTTGACTTTATGAAAGCTACTGTAAATATTATAGAAAATATAGGTATATTTATTCCTATGGGAATTTTTTTACCTATAGTATGTAAAAATCTAAATAAAAAAACTATAATTATAGTAATTATACTTGTTAGCCTAGCATTTGAATTAACACAATATATTTTTGCTCTTGGAAGTAGTGATATAGATGATGTTATTTTAAATTCATTAGGTGGCATAATTGGAATTAATATTTACATAAACATGAATAAATTATTTCCCAATGATATTAACAGATTTAAGGCTATAATAGGTACTAGTTTAGTTTTAGGAGTTATAGGATTAGGAGTTATTTCTAAAAATTATCATAACTTACTAACTTTTAAATTTAGACCTGATAGAAAAATATCAAAAATATTAATTGAAGAAAATAGGGAAATAATTAAAGATATAAATAAAGATACAGTAGATATAGTTGGGACATTTGAGAGCTTTAAAAAAGGAATAATAACTATTAAAGCAGGTTCTAATAACAAAGTAAAGAGACCAGAGAATTTAATTGATTCTGATGGAAATATAAGAATTTATTTAAATGAAAATACAAAATTAGTATCTTATATAATTACCAAAGAATCAAAAATGGATATAGTTAAATATGAGGAATTTGATGTGAAGAATTTAGATTTATTAAGGAGATATGATACTATTAATGTTTGGATTGATAAAGAAAATCAGCCAAAGGATAAACATGGTATTATGGCTAGTAAATTATTAATTGGATTGTATGAATAAAATATTAAACAAGAATAAAAGAATAACAAATATAAAAAACGAAAAAACTATTTCTATAATTATTTTTACGTTGTGCATAAAATAAGAACATTAGTGAAGGAGTAGAGATAAATTATGGAGATAATAAAATATATCTTGTACTTTTTTATATATTCATTTTTAGGATGGACAGTAGAAAGTATAGGATGTTCTATAGCAAGCAAAAGAATAATCAACAGAGGTTTTTTAAATGGTCCAATATGCCCTGTTTATGGTTTTGGAGCGGTAATTGTGATATCACTATTGGGAAGATTTAATAATGTAGTAATAGTATTTCTATTAGGAATGATTTTAACTACGATACTAGAATATTTTACAGGATTTATTTTAGAAACCTTATTTCATGCTAAATGGTGGGATTATTCTGACAGAAAATTCAATATAAAGGGTAGAGTATGTTTAAAAAATGCAATATACTTTGGTGTAATGTCTGTTTTAATAATAAGATTTATACATCCATTTATAAAATATTTTGTAAGTATAATTCCATATAGAATATTAATTTCAATGGCTATAATTACAACACTTTGGACTATACTTGATTTGATTGTTACTATTATAACACTTAAAAAATTAGATATAAAGTTAAACTTATTAGACGATATAATTACAGACCTTAATGATATAAATGTGAAATTGGATAAATTTGATAGAGGAGAAATACAAGCTTTATTTAAAACAATAAATAACGACGAATTAGAAGTTAGAGAAAAAATAAACAAAATAAATAGTAAGTTGGACCGTATAGAGTCTAATATTATTTTACAAAAAAGAGTTATAAAAGCTTTTCCACATATAAAACATAAAAAACAACAAGAGCAACTAGAACATTTTAAAAAAATTATTAATGAGAAAAGGTAATTATACAATTTAATGAAGACGAATAGAATAATGGTATTTATAAGATGATTTTCAGAGGACTCTATAAAAATAGAATAGAGTCCTTTATTTTTTGAAAAATAATGTTTATTTGATAAAAATAAAATATATTGTTTCTGAATAACAAATATTTTGAAAATTATAAAAACATATATTGACAATTTGTGTCAAAAATACTAACATTAAGTATATAAAGAATTTTATATGAGAATATCTTTATAAATCGCAATAATTTTAAAACATAAATTTATTTAAAGAGGGGATGATTTGCCAATGAGCGAGATAACTAGTCAAATGATAAGTACAGAAGAAAAAAAATATGTTGCTAAAACTCAAAAGATACCTTATTATCCAGTAGCATTTAAATCAGGTGATGGTGCAATGCTATATGATTATGAAGGTAATGAATATGTAGATTTTTTAGCAAGTGCAGGCTCTGCAAATGTAGGTCATGGTAATAAGGAAATCTCACAAGCAGTTAAAGAACAAATGGATGATATAACACAATATACACTTGCATATTTCCATAGTGATCCTCCTGTAAAATTAGCTGAGAAGCTTGTGGAAATAGCCCCTGGAGATAATGATAAAAAAGTACTATACAGTGCAACTGGTTCTGCTTGTATAGATGCTGCTATAAAATTAGCAAGAGGGTATACTGGAAGAACAAAGATAATATCTATGTGTGAATCTTATCATGGAAGTACTTATGGAGCTATATCTATATCTGCTTTAAGTACAAATATGAGAAGAAAAATGGGTCCATTGTTACCAGAAGTTTATCACTTCCATTATCCTGATAAAAATAGAACAGCTAAAGAATGTTTAGATGAGATAGAATATGCTTTTGCACACTATCTACCAGCAGAAGAGGTAGCTGCAATATTTATAGAGCCAATTGCAGGAGATGCAGGAATAATAGTGCCTCCAGTAGAGTGGGTACAAGGTTTAAGTAAAATATGTAAAGAAAATGGAATATTACTTGTAAGTGATGAAATACAACAAGGTATGGGAAGAACAGGTAAGTGGTTTGGTATAGAAAATTTTGGTGTTGAAGCAGACCTTATAGTTCTTGGAAAATCTGTTGGAGGTGGATTACCTCTAGGAGCAGTTGTTGGAAGAACAGAAATAATGCAAAGTCTTGATGCACCAGCACATTTATTTACTTTAGCTGGAAACACAACAGTATGTGTGGCTGCTTTAAAATCTATAGAGATAATTGAAAAAGAAAACTTACTTCAAAAGAGTATAGAAATGGGAGATTATATTAAAGCAGGATTTGAAAAACTAAAAGAAAAATACGATATAATTGGAGAAATAAGAGGCATAGGATTATCTATAGGAGTTGATATAGTTAAAGGAAAAGGTTCTAATGAAAAACATCCAGATGCTACAGCTAAGATATGTTATAGATGTATACAAACTGGATTAATAATGATATTCTTAGGACAATCTACTTTAAGAGTGCAACCACCTCTAGTAATAACTAAGGAGCAAGTAGATAAAGCAATGAATATCATAGATTCTGCAATAGATGATTATTTAAATGGTAGAATTGGTGATGAAGTATATGAAGTAACTCAAGGTTGGTAAAATAAATATTAAATGAAAATAGGAGTTATCTCAATTTTAGAAAATTATTTCTGAAAAGAGATAACTCTTTTAAGTTACCCACAAATAAGAAAATTGTTTGATTCATTAAAGACTATATTTCGGATGTCGTTTTTGTGAGTATCAGAGACAGTATTACGAGAATAATTACCTTTATTCGTACTATCTGTTAATTTAGTTATAATTAAGATAGCTAAAAGAATAAGAATTACTGTGTATAAAGCAATAACATATGGTTTTCTTTTATATTTGTATTTGTTATTGAAAAAAGAATGGCCATAATTATTTTTATTTACTTTAGATGTACTTGTATTCTTTTTCTTGTTACCTTTCTTTTTATCATCCTTTTTTCTATTTTTAGGGAATGACTTTGTGTGTATTATCAAGTTTGATATTTTTATTTTTTTGAATATTGTTTTCCAGGCTAGCCTTTTTTTCTCCAAATTGAATAGTTTTATTGGTATTGTTGTTATCTTTCAATGTTAATCTCCCTCCCTTAAACTTTCCCTTTAGATAATATTACTACTAACCTATGGAATATACAATAAATAATATATAAGTAATAAAATTTTATAGGTATAAATCTCTTTCTCCACGCTCTAAGGCAGTCATATTGTTAGATACTATGTTTCTTATATCTTCTCTTTCTATCTTACCTATTTCTTCTGCGATAAGTTTTTTACCCATAATTTTAAGTTCTTCATCTCCATAATCGATTAAAAATTCATTTAATGTAGTAAGAGCATTTGGTGTACATACATTATGGATTTGTCGACTTTTAGCTAAGCTCATGAATCTATCGCCAGTTCTACCTTTACGATAACAAGCTGTACAATAACTAGGTATATATCCATCAGTAATCAGTTCTTTAAGCACCTCAACAGGGCTTCTATGGTCTCCAACTTCAAATTGTTCTGTATTGTCACCATCTTCATATGCTTTATATCCTCCAACACCTGTTAGAGAACCTGCACTAATTTGTGATACACCATATTTTAGTAACTCATTTCTCATTTCAGCAGTTTCTCTAGTGGACATTATGATTCCAGTAAAAGGAACAGCCAATCTAGTTATAGCTACTATTTTTTTGAACATATCGTCAGAAACTAAGTGAGGAAAATCTTCTAAGCTCATACCTTCAGCTTTTTTCAATCTAGGGAAAGATATAGTATGGAAACCTACACCAAATTTTTCCTCTAAGTGTTCGTTGTGCATCATAAGTCCTAGAACTTCAAATTTAGGGTCAGATAAACCAAATAAAACTCCTGCACCAACATCATCAACACCAGCTTCCATAGCTCTATCAAAAGCTGTTAAATGGTAATAATAGTCATTTTTTATAGATTGACCATGCATTTTTATAAATGTTGGTTTGTGATAAGTTTCTTGGAATAATATATAAGTTCCTATTCCTTTTTCTTTTAGTAATTTATACTCATCTACACTTGTAGCTGCTATGTTAACGTTTACCCTTCTTATATTTCCGTTTTCATTATATGTTGAATAAATTGCATCTAAGCAATCTAAGATGTAATTTATATCACAATTTTTAGGGTCTTCACCAGCTTCTAGAGCAAGTCTTTTATGACCCATTTTTTCTAATATTTTAACCTCTTCCTTTATCTCTTCCATGGTAAGTTTTTTTCTTTTAAATTTGTTGCATTTACTAAAACCGCAATAAACACATTCATTTACACAGTAGTTTGATACATAAAGAGGGGCAAATAAAACCACTCTATTACCATATATTTCATTTTTTATTTGCCCAGCTATACTAAATAATCTATCTAGTTGTTTTTTATCTTCTACTTCAAGAAGTGTAGCTATATCTTTATAACTAAGTTTTTCCCTTCTATCAGCCTTATCAAGTACCTTTTCAATATCATCAGAAGTTGAATTTTTTGCATCTTCTAATAAAGAATTAATAAGTTCATGGTTTATGAACATTTACAAACGCCTCCATTCAATATTATCACCGCGAGAATAGTCAACTTCAAGTCCTAATGACTTGATGTTTTCTTCTAAACTTTGGTGATATTCACAAGCTTCTTGACCAGTAAAGGCTTTGTTATCGTAAAGAGAATATTGTTTTCTAAATTCTTGAGGAGAAAGGTTTGGCATAATTACATTGCAACCAGCTAAAAGACCTGCATTTCTACCACTAGGGTTTATAGATGCCAAGGCTGTTGTAGCGGGTAATAAAACTTTTGGAAGTAGAAGTCTTGTAATTGAAAGCATAAGTAATGTCTTCTCTAAATCTCCATGTTTATAATCCTTAAAAATTGTATCATGGTGTGGAATAAAAGGTCCTATTCCAACCATATGAGGATTTAACTCTTTTAGGTATAATAAATCACGAACAAGGTCTTCGTTGTTCTGAAATGGTGATTCAACCATAAATCCAGCACCTACCTGATAACCAATTTCTTTAAGGTTTTTTAGGCATTCTTTTCTAGTTCTAAGCTCAATGTTTGGCGGATGTAATTTTTTATAATGACTGTCTGTAGCAGTTTCATGTCTTAAAAGATATCTATCTGCACCACATAAAAAGTATTTTTTATACGAATCATAACTCTTTTCTCCTAGTGATAGAGTTATGGCACAATCCTCATATTTATTTTTTATACTTGAAACAATTTCACATATTTTATCATCAGTAAAATATGCATCTTCACCACCTTGCAAAACGAATGTTCTGTATCCTATTTTATAACCTATATCACAACATTCAAGTATTTCATCAAGTGAAAGCCTGTATCTTATGATATTTTTATTAGAAGATTGTATTCCACAATAGTAGCAATTATTTTTACAATAGTTTGTAAGCTCTATAAGTCCTCTCAAGTAGACTCTATTTCCATAATGTTTATTTCTCATGTCGCTAGCTTGTTTATAAAGATAGTTTCTTAAATTTTGTTCGAAGTTATATTCCTCATTGTCGATATTTTCTATTAAATATAGTAGTTCATCAAAACTTAATGAATTAATGCTGTAAAGTTTATCTATAAAGTATTTAATCTTATTTTTAGTCATATTCAAATATGTAATTATTAAGTATAGTTAAATTTTTAATAATTGAAAAGTTCAAGTGATCTTTCCAAAATACCTTTTACATATGCTATTAAGACACCATAGTTTACAATAGGTACATTGAAAGATTTTGCCTTTTCTATTCTAGATAACATTCCAGCTCTATTCATCATACAAGCTCCACAGTGAACTACAAGGGCATATTTATTTATATCTTCAGTGAAGGATACTCCAGAACTAAATTCAAAAGTAATGTTTTTGCCAGTTTTCTTTCTAATCATATTAGGAATTTTTACTGTTCCAATATCATCAGTTTGTCTATGATGGGTACATCCTTCGGCCATCAAGATTTTATCACCATCTTTTAAATTTTCTAAAGCATAAGCTCCATTAATCAATTCTTTAAGGTCTCCCTTTTGTCTAGCAAACAATATAGAAAAAGATGTAAGAGGAATATCTTTTGGTGTATCTTTATCTACTTGTGGAAATACTTGAGAGTCAGTAATAACAAGTTTTGGTTTTTTGCCTAAATTAGATAGAGTTTCTTTTAAACTATCTTCTTTTGTAACTATAGAAATTGCACCATTATCCAAAATATCTCTTATAACTTGCTGTTGAGGAAGTATAAGTCTACCTTTTGGAGCTGCTTTATCTATTGGAACAACTAAAACAACTAAATCATTTGGTTCAATTAAATCTGATACCAATTTGAACTCAGTGCTATCCTTAGGCAAAACTTTTATTATTTCATTTTTTAAATTTTCAATTCCAATTTTATCTGTTGATGAGACAGAAACAACTGGACATTTAACTTTATTTTTAGTTAAGTTTAAAATTTCTGATTGATTCTTAATAGTATCAATTTTGTTAAGAATTAGAATATGAGGGATATTCTTATCATTAAATTTTTCAATTAGTGACAAATCTTCTTGTGATATACCAATTTGGCAATCCACTACTAGTAAAGCTATATCTGTCTTTTCTAAAACATCTAGTGATTTACCTATTCTAAGTTCACCAAGTTCACCAACATCATCAAGACCAGCAGTATCTATAAGAACACAAGGTCCTATAGGAAGGATTTCCATTGGTCTAAATACTGGGTCTGTAGTAGTTCCAGCAATATCTGAGACTATTGCAGCACTTTGATTTGTTATAGCATTTATTATGCTAGATTTACCTGCATTTCTTTTACCAAAGAGACCTATATGTACTCTTACCGATTGTGGAGTAGAATTTAGACTCATTTGTACTCACCACCTTAAACTTCTTTTTTTGATATACTAGTTTTTACAGATACATGAGGTATGTTGCCCAATTTACCAGTCAAACTATTAATAGTATCCATTTCGCCAACAACTGCTATACATACGATTGAGACACCTTCTTCTTCGCAAGGAATGCCCATTCTTCCTTTAATAATACCTTTAAAACCTGATACAACCTCATTGAATTTAAATTGACATTCTTTTGGCTCTTCCAAAATAGCACTTATAACTGCAACCTTTTTCATAAATATCCTCCTAACTCAGAAAATATGTCTTAAACAAATCCAAAATCAAAAAACTTTTCTTTGTAAAGAAAAGTTTCTACAAAAGAAAAGTTATTAATTACACAAGTATAATGTGCTATATTAAACTATTTCCTTACAGATTAGATAACTCTTTTCTGGTAGGGTTAGCTTGTAAAAATTTAATTTAACAACAAGTAACTGAAGAAAATTTTTATACAATTTATATAAATTATAATAAAAATTAACTAAAGAAAATTGAAGTTACTTATATAATAGTAGTAAATTGAAATTAAGTCTATAGAAAAACCAATTTTTGTATAAAAATAAAAATTAAAGTTAATTATTTGTTAAGAATTGACTTTGGTAAAATATATAATTAATTATTCTTTAAGCATATAATTTATAAGTAATTTTAGTGTATTTTCAATAGCTTCTATATGTGTTCTTTCATAATGGTGACTATTGTTTGTTCCAGGACCAACACATGCTATTTGAACATCTTCTCCCCAACGAATAGCTTCTGAAGCATCTGAACCATAGAAAGTAAATACATCGACAGCGTAGTCTAAATTATTGTCTTCTGCAACATCGACAAGCTTGTTTCTTAAATTAAAATCATATAATGATAAATTATCTTTTGCAACTATAGTTACACCATGTTCACTAGATGTTTGACTTGGTCCAGTAGGTGCTATATCTATTGCTACAAATTCTTTTGTTTTTTCAGGTAAACATTTAGAAACACCATGTCCAATTTCTTCATAATTACTTATATAAAAGTTAGTAGTATGCTTAGGTGTTAAATTGTTTTCTTTAAAATATCTACATATTTCAAGAACCATTGCTACAGCTGATTTATTATCTATATATCTAGATTTTATAAAACCAGATTCTGTAGCCTCAAATCTATGGTCTAGGCATACAAAATCCCCAACACTTATTCCTAAATCTAATACATCTTGCTTTGTAAATACTTTTTCATCAAGTCTAATAATCATTGTTTCTTCATTTCTTTCAGTGGCAGCTTTTGTTTGACCATATATATGAGTAGAAGCATACTTAAATACAACACTTCCTCTGATTTTTTTACCTTTTCTAGTTATAACAGTACAGTTTTCTCCCTCTATAGCTGCCCAACATCCACCACCAACTTTATGGTATTTAAGAGTACCATCAGATGATATTTCTTTTACTATAGCTCCAAGTGTATCCATATGTGCAGATATTGTTATTTGATTTGAATCATCTTCACCAGGAAGAGTAGCTATAAGTGCACCTTTTTTTGTAAGAATAGTGTCAAGACCTAAATTTTCAAAATCTTTTTTGATTTCTAAAACTGCATTTTCAGTATATCCAGCTGGGCTTGGAATGTCCAAATATTTTTTCATTAAATTTATAGTATTAGTTAAATTTAAATTCATATTGTTTCCTCCTAAATAAATATATTTATACAAATTATAACATAAATACAAATGTTCTGAAAACTAAAATTAAAAGAATAGAATCTAAACATATTTAAAAAAAAAGTATATAAAATAAATTTGATTTATATTATATAGATTTAAAGTAAAAATAGTTTTATTTAATAATTAATAAAAATAAATATAAAACAAAATAAATAAATAATAAAATATTTAGTTTAATTATCTTTACAAATAAAAATTTTAGTAATAAAATAATTGTTGAAAAAGATTTTAAATTCAGATTATTCATTTCTAAAGTAATTAATGTGCAAATCTTTATTAATATATGTCAATAGTTAGGTATATATGTATTTAATTAGTATGATATAGATAAAAGTATTTATTTTAATTGTCTATTATCTGAAAAAGTCTTTACTTAGAAATCATAAAAATCAAATTAATTAGGAAAAGAAAGGGTGTGTATAATGTGATTGAGACTGGATTTGTATATTGTAGTTTCTTGGTTGTATTCGTAGGTGTAATTTTTTTTATGGTTGATAAATTGAAATGGAAGGTATTTGATGTTATTAATCCAATGCTTTTAATATACTTAGGTTCAGCTATACTTGGATCATTTGGTTTATTTGCACAGAATGAAGATGTTGGAACGTATCAAAACATAATAACAGTGAACTTCCTTCCATTAATGTTAGTGTTTTTGTTAATTCAATGTGATTTAAGAAAAATATTAAAGATGGGGCCTAAAATGTTATTATCATTTTTCTGTGCTACATTTACATTTATGCTTGGATTTGTTATAGCATTCATAATTTTTAAAAATTCAATGGGTGCAGATTCATGGAAAATTCTTGGGGCAGCATCTGGTTCATGGATAGGTGGCTCATCAAATATGATTGTAGCAGCTAATGCTCTAGGAGTTGCAGAAGAAGGACTTAGTTATGCAATACTTATGGGTTCTATAGGATATACAGTATGGATGTCTGTTTGTCTAATGTCTGTGAAATTTGGACCTAAATTTAACAAATGGACAAAGTGCGATACAAGTTTTATAGATGAGGTTACATCAAAACTTGAAAAAGAAAATAAAGATAATACGGCACCTATGTTTGTAGAACTTATGATTTTACTTTCTGTTGGGTTTGGAGTTGCGTCTTTTGCACAAATTGTATCCAAGATACTTCCAACTTCAGGTATACTTAATGAAACTATGTGGGTAGTACTTGTTGCATCTACAGTATCAATATTATTGGGTATGACAAAAATATCAAAGCTTAAAGGGAGTACACTGGTAGGAAATGTGTTTATGTATTTACTCCTTGCAGCTACAGGTAGTAAAGCAAATTTCTTTGGATTGTCAGAAGCACCTGTTTACATAATGTTTGGATTGGTAGTAGTCCTTGTACATGCTATTTCATTTATAGGGCTTGCTAAACTATTTAAACTTGATTTATTTACTTGTGAAGTAGGAAGTATAGCTAATATAGGAGGAGTAACTACAGCTCCAATGATTGCTGGGGTTCACAATCCTGTATTAATACCAGTAGGTGTACTTATGGGGCTTCTAGGAAATATTATAGGGACTTATTGTGCTCTTATGGTAACTCAAATATTACATATGTTAGCTTAATAAAAATATGGTATAAAATTAATAATTTAAATAAGAAAAGTCATTTCAATTTAAGCAGAAGCTTTTACTGAAATGGCTTTTTTGTTTGACAAGATAATCTATTTCAAGAAGATGTTTTGACATATTTAGTGTATAATATTGTAAAATTTACTAAAAACGAGATATATTTAATTTTTATATTGAATCGAACGTCTGTATGATGTATAATAAATATACAGAACGAATGTTTGCAGAACGGGTGTTTTTTGAATTTATTTTAATAATTTATGAATATATATCAGAATGCATAAATATATTTAAATATAAAGATTAAAAAGAATTTAAAGGAGTGTTGATAACTTATGATAATTCCATCAAGAAGAATACAAGATATAACATTAACAAATTTAAAAAATGGTGAAGTAACTTTAATTGAATTGGATGAAATATACAAGAAGATGGGATTTTTATTTGTTGTTAGTGAAGGCAAATTGAAAAAGATAAAAAAGGAGAATCATCATTAGAAATGAATGAAATAATAAATATTATAATAGTTTATAAAACCTAACTTATGTAGAATATAAATACTTAAGTTAGGTTTTTTTGTGATAAAGTTTATAAGTACTCAATTTTATAAGATAAATAATGGTCTTAAGTGAAAAGTAAATAAGTTTAAATTTTAGTAAGTATTATATTGCATAAGAGGTGATATTATTATGAAAATAGTAACCTACAATATTCATAAATGTATGGATTCAAATAATAGATTAACTCTAACTAAAATGGGGTTATATTTAAAACAATTGGATTGTGATGTAATTTGTTTGCAAGAAGTATTATATCCTCAATTTTTAGCTTTAAAAGCTGTTTTAAATATGGATGGTGTCTTTGCGACAAATGTAAAAAAAGTAAATATGATATATGGTATTTGTACATTTACAACATCTAAAATGTTAAACAGTAATCATTTTTTCTTAACTAGCAAAAAAGAACAACGGGGAGCTCTTTGTATAACTATAGATGCATATGGAAGAATTATAAATGTAATAAATACTCACTTGGGACTTGATAGGCAGGAGAGAGCAAAACAATTAGACGAAATAATAGACTATAGGAACAGATTAGTGGGGATAGTTATTTTATGTGGTGATTTTAATGAGAAAAATGTCTTTTTAAGTATGTTTAATGATATGGCTATTTCACTAAACAAGTCTTACTTACCAACATTTGAAAAATCAAACTCTAGAATAGATTACATTTTTGTTAATAAAAATACTGAACTAAAAGGATACACAGTAGAAAAAATTTACCTGTCAGACCATTATCCTGTAATAGGTTACATTTAAATTTCAATATAAATGAAATTAGTTGTTATAAAATAAACAATTTTTTGTTAAGAAATAGTAAAAGAAATATAATAAAAAATATCAAAAATAAAACTAATTATAAGACATAAATTTACAATAAAGTTACATTTGATTAAATTCCTTGTTTAACAAAAGCTATTCAAATATAATCTAAGGTAGTTTTGAAATGGGAACTCTATTATGCAAATTTAAGCTAGTGTTAAAATGAGGTGAAGTTATGGGCAGAAGAACAACAAGAGTTTCAAGATTAGGTAAAGAAAAAAAACGAAGTGTTTTAATTGTATTGGCAGCTTTAGTTCTAATAATGGGTGGATTTACTTATTTTTTTAACAGTAAATTTCTGTACAATGGGAAAATCGCTAAAAATGTATATATAGAAGGAGTAAATGTATCTGATATGACTAAAGCAGAGGCATTAAAAGCTATAACAGATAAGTATACTCCAGAAGATTTAAATCTTGCTTATGATGGGAAAAAATATACAATATCACCAAAAGATATTGATTTAAAATATGATACAGAAGATGTTGTAAAAGATGCTTATGAAAGTACAAAAAAAGGGTCCTATTTTCAAAACTTAAAAAAATATATTGATATAAGAGTGAATAAGGCAAATATGAAGATAAAAGCTGAATATGATGAGGCAAAACTTAGTTCCAAAGTGTCTTCTATAGCAGATAGTATAAATGTTAAGATGAAAAATGCTTCTATTAGTGTTGGAAGTGGTGGACTAAGTTATACAGACTCTGTTGTAGGTAGAGAATTTGATTTGGCAGCAAATAAAGAGTCTATATATAATATGATAAAAAATAAAGAGCATAAAACTTTAGAACTTAAAGTAAATCTTCAAAAACCAGATATAACAACTGAACAAGTAAAAACTGTAAATTCTGTTATAGGTCAATATTCAACTACTTATTCACAAGCTGTAGAGGGTAGGTCATATAATGTAGGATTATCAGCAAGAAAAACTAGTGATGTATTATTAATGCCAGGTGAAGAATTTTCATACAATAAACTTACAGGACCTAGTAATAAAGCAAATGGTTACAAAGATGCACCTGTTATAGTTTATGGTAAGCTAGAACAATCAGCAGGAGGAGGTGTTTGTCAAACATCTTCAACAGTTTATAATGCGGCTCTTCTTTCGGGTATGGAGATAACTCAAGTTACAAATCATTCATCTGCATCTACTTATGTGCCTAAAGGGAGAGATGCTACTGTGAGCGATGGAGGATTAAACTTAAAGTTTAAAAATCCATATAAGCATCCTGTATATATTAAAAATTATGCAGGTGGAGGAAGTGTATCATCAGTAATCTATGGTAATTCTGGTGACAAACCAAATATATCTATAGAGGTAAAACAAACTGGTCAGAATAAATATTCTACATATCGAATATTTAAAGATTCAAGTGGAAAGGTCATAAAAAAAGAACATATATCAAATAGTTCTTATAAAGAATTAAAAAAATAGATAATTTTTTAGAGAAATATTTGTAATATAAAAGGGAGTGTCTCAAAATGAACTTTTTAGTTTATGAGGCACTCTTTTTCTGTGAAATCAAATATATTTTCATCATTTCAACAATACAAAAGAAGCGTATCTCTATTTTGAGACAGCCTTTTTTGTAAAAATTAACACTATTAGTTCTTGTTTTAATATTACAATCATTAATATATAGAAAATATTCCTATATATTGGTATAATTGTAAATAGATTTAGTTATATAAAATGTATGAGGAGGTGACATGGTTGAATTTTATAGGCAATAGATATGAGGTAGTAAATTCTGACGACGTTTTAGAAATTAACAAAATCTATAAAGCTAGAGATGTTTTTTACAGGAAAAATGTGTTAATAAAAGTTATAAAGCACAATAATTATATCTGTGAAGATTTTGTTTCAAATTTAATTGATGAAAGTACTGCTTTAGATGAGATAAACTCTCCTTATATACTAAAAATAATAGATGTTGGGATTCACTGTACAGAAGAAACAACATTATATTATGTTGTAAGTGAAGACTTTAATGGTATCGGACTAGATGAATTAATTCTAGGTAATTATCTTCATTTAGAAGCAATTGTAAACATAATGATACAAGTTTTAAAAGCTTTAGAAATGATACATAGGAATCATTCATATCATGGTAGTTTAAAATCGAGTAGTATAATAGTAGATACAGAATACAATATAAAAATTTGTGATTTTGGAATTACAAAAGCAAATAATGGGGTTAATACAAGAAGCTATGGAAACAGGAGATATTTATGCCCACATCAACTATGTATAAATTATACTGATAAAGAAAGTGATTTTTTTGCAACAGGTCTTATTCTATTTGAATCTATATTTAAAAAATTGCCTTTTGGAGAATCAAATTCAGAAGAAAAAATGCTACAATCTATTGATAAGGGATTAGATTGGAATAGTATAAAAGCAATTAATGGAAATACTGAACTTATAAATGTTATAAAAAGGCTTCTTGGAAGAAATAATAAGTATACCAGAGCCAATGATATTATTATTGATTTAAGTAAAGTAATGTATGAAAAAGCATATATAGAAGTTGAAGATGAGAAAGAAGAAGAGCAGAAACAAGACAAAGTTATACAAGTTAAAAAAGAATATAAAAGTAAAATGAGAAAAAAATTACATAAAAAACTTGTTGTTGCCGGTCTAGCTATAGTCATGATTTCAATGATTATTATTAGTTCCATAATATAAAAATTGTATATTAAGTATTTTAAAATCAATGTCTATAAAGGATATACATAGAAATTTTAGTGTAGTCTTAAATTATGAAAGGAAGTGGTTATTATGTTAACAAAAAATAATGAGGTATTAAACGTCTAGGAGTATTTTAACAAATAGCCACCTGCTTTTACAGTTTAGAATAAAAAAGCTGTGGCTAAAGGTCACAGCTTTTTGCTACTTTTTAAAGGCAGGAGAATATTAAAAAGGAGCAAATTATGAGCAATATAAAAATAATAGCAAGTAATAAATGTTGGATTGAAGATATAGCAAGGAAACAACTTGAAGATATTTCAAAGTTAAATGGAATTTTAAGAGTAGTAGGATTACCTGACTTACATGCAGGTAAAATACCTGTAGGTTTAGCAGTTGAGACTAAAAATATTATTTATCCACATATAATTGGAAATGATATAGGATGCGGAATGACTTTATTTAAAACTGGAGTTCTAAAAAAGAAATTTAAAAAAGACAAATGGATTAAGTCACTTAGTAAGATTAAAGATTTGTCTGATATAGAAATAAAAAACACATATAAAGAAGAATGTCCAATTTTAAATTTAGGAACTATAGGGAGTGGAAATCATTTTGTAGAAATTCAATGTATAAGTGAAATTTATAATAAAGAACAATTTGAACAATTAAAATTTTCATCTGATGATATTATGATGTTAGTTCACTGTGGGTCAAGAAATTATGGAGAAGATATTTTAAAAAAATTTTATGATAAAGATGGACTTGAAGTTGAAAGTGAGAAAGCTATAGATTATATTAAAAAACATGATAATGCTTTAATGTGGGCAGAGCGTAATCGTGAAGCTATCAGTAAAAAAATTATGCAGTCAATAGGTACATCTGGAGATGTTGAAACAATATTCTCTATAAATCATAACTTTGTAGAGAAAAGGGAAGATAAATTTATACATAGAAAAGGTGCTGTTTCAAGTGAAAGAGGAGCTGTGATTATACCAGGTTCAAGAGGCAGTCTATCATATATAGTTATGCCTACTGAAAATACAGAGATATCTTTATATTCTCTATCACATGGAGCAGGTAGGAAATGGTCTCGTTCAGTTTGTAAATCTCGCCTTAAAAGTAAGTATAGTAAAGATACTATAAAACAAACTAAATTTAAAAGTCAGATTATATGTAATGATGTAAATTTATTATTTCAAGAAGCTCCAGAGGCATATAAGAATATAGAGCAGATTATTGAAAGTTTGATAGAATATGAACTTATTCAAGTAGTGGCAACTATGAAGCCATTGATTACTTATAAAGGATAATTTTTAAAGTTAAAAAAGATTAAAATTATATTATAAATAGCTAATTTTATGGAACATTTAAAAGTGTTTTATTATTAGCTATTTTTTTATTTTGTAGAGACGATAATTTATAGAGCTAAATTCTTTGATATATAATGATTACAAAGTTAGACTGTATTGGAAACTGCACATACATGAATTGATGACAATATAAGTGATTCCAAAATATAAATGAAAGTATAAGCTTATTTTCACTATAAAAATTTTCACTGTACAAAAACATTAATGACATTATTTTTATTGACATAAATATATAATTTATGGAATAATATTAGAAGCACTGATATAAGTGTTTAAATAAGGATAGAAAAGGAGAAGTGTTTTATGAAAAAAAATACTAACATTAATGAGTCCGGAGTTAAACTTCTTAATAAATAAGGAGTTTGATATATAATAACTCCTTATTTATTAAGTTGTTCGCAAAATAACTATTATCAAAGTAAATGATAGGGTGATTTAAAAGACGATAACTTATAAATAAAGGAGAAAAAATAATGAATAGTAATACATTTGAAAGATTACAACTAAATGAAGTTAAAGAATTAATAAAAATACATTGTGTAAGTTCACTAGGAAAAAATTTAATAGATAAATTAACTCCTAGTGGGAATATTGGAGTAGTAAGAAGGAAATTAGCAGAAAATAAAGAAGCTAGAAAGATAATTGAAAATAGTAATCACATACCACTTGAAGGATTGTTTAATGCAGGTTCTACAATAGATAAAATTGAAAAAGGAATGATAATAGAACCTGTTGAACTTGTAAATATTGAAGATTTTTTAAGAGGTTGTAGGAAGATGAAAGCTTTTATGTTAGAAAAAGAATTTTATTCACCTACATTAAGTTCTTATGCCTTAAATATAACAGAATGTAAAAGTATAGAAGATGAGATAAATTACTGTATAAAATCTAATAAAGTTGATTCTAATGCTAGTAAAGAATTAAAAAAGATAAGACGAAATATAGAAATTACAGAAGGAAAGATAAAAGATAGATTAAATAAATTTATAACATCAACTGTAAATAAAAAGTATATACAAGAGTTTATAATAAGTAAAAGAAATGATAGATATGTAATACCAATTAAATCTTCTTATAAAAATGAAGTTAATGGTACTATATTAGATACATCATCAAAAGGAAATACTGTATTTATTGAACCTATTAGTGTTTCAAATTTAAGTACAGAGTTAACTATGCTAAAAGCTGATGAAACTATTGAAGAATACAAAATATTATCTTATTTAACAGAACTTATATTTGAGAAGATAAGTCAGATAAAATTAAATATAGAGATACTTTCAGAATACGATATGGTATTTGCAAAAGCTAAGTATAGTCAAAAAATAAAAGGAATTACTCCAAAAATAAATAATAATGGCTATATAAAAATAATTAAAGGTAAACATCCACTTCTAACAGGAGATGCAGTACCTTTAGATTTTGAAATAGGCAAAAATTATAGAAGTCTTATAATAACAGGTCCTAATGCAGGAGGAAAAACTGTAACCCTTAAGACTGTTGGTTTACTAACTTTAATGGTTCAATGTGGATTTGATATTTCTGCAAAAGAAGGTAGTGAATTTAGTGTATTTGAAAAAGTTTTTGTAGATATAGGGGATAATCAAAGTATTGAAAATGCCTTAAGTACTTTTTCATCACATATAAAAAATATTGCAGAGATTATGAGTTTATCAAATAATTCTACTCTTGTTCTGTTTGATGAAATAGGAAGTGGAACTGAACCTAATGAAGGAGCTGGTTTAGCAATATCATTATTAGAAGAGTTTTACAAAATGGGATGTATAACTATAGCATCAACTCATTATGGAGAGATAAAAAAGTTTGCTACATTGCATCCAGAATTTGAAAATGCTGGTATGATGTTTGATAAAGAAACGTTAGAACCATTGTATAAGTTAACTATTGGAAAATCTGAAGATAGTAATGCTCTTTTTATTTCTAAAAAAATGGGAATAAAAAATAGAGTTTTAGATAGAGCTAAAGAATATGTAATTGATAGAAACTACAATTTAGATTTAGTTAAAAGAAGTAAGCTACAATCTAATATTGAAGATAAAAATAGTTCTGAAGTCATTTTAAACTATACAGATTATAATGTAGGGGATAAGGTAAAATTACTAGATGAAGATGATTTTGGAATTGTATATAAGCCTATGGACAAGTTTAATAATGTAGAAGTATTGTTTAATGATAATTTTATTTCAGTAAATATAAAAAGATTACAACTTAGCATAAAAGCATCAGAATTGTATCCAGAAGGGTATGATTTAGATGTATTATTTACTAGTTTTAAAGAAAGAAAATTAGAAAAAGATATTCAAAGAGGTTCAAAAAAAGCTCTTAAAAAGATTCAGAAAGAAATTAGAGAGAATAGAAAATAAATATAAAAAGCACAAAAGAAAGCAATCTAAAGAGAAAAGTTTATCTTTAGATTGCTTTCTTATTAACATATCTTCATAAATCCAATGACTAACAAGATTAAACCACTTAACCAAGATAAGTTTAAATTTACGTTTTTAACAAACATATTTCCTAGTAAACAACCAAGTAATACTGCAATTATATTTGATATTAAAGAAAATAGAATAACTTGTATATAATTCACACCTACAAGGCCACTACCAAAACCGATAGCTAATCCATCTAAACTTAAAGCAAGTGCAAGTGTAAATGCTTCAGCAGATTTAAGCACTTTAGATTTACTTGTATCTAAGACATCAGGTTCGATACTTACATTAAAATTTAATTTAAGGTCTAACATATTAAAATTATAATTCTTTGAGTGTATAGATTTTTTCTTAAAATAAGATTTAAAAAAACTTTCAATTAGTCTAGCACTTCCTAATAAAAATAAAATAAAGAAACATATTAACATTGTTATATTTTGAGGTAAAAAATCTCTAACTATTGTACCTGCAAAAAGCGATATTGCTAAAATAGCTGAACAAACTACGCTGATAATTATATTTGAATATAAGGGAACTTTAACTTTATTTACACCATATCCAAAGCTTGTCACAAAGGCATCTATACAAAGAGAAGTAACTAATAAAATTGATTCAATCACAGTAGATTAACATCCTTTCTCTTAAATTTTGTACTTATATTAGTTATAGTATTGTAAAAATGGATAAATTGTTACAGATAATCCAATAAATTGTTGATAAAATTCCAACATCATACAACACCTAAATAACAAAAGAATCATATCATATAATAATATAAAACCAATCATAATAAAGCGGGTGAAAATAATGGAACAAAATAATAAGGTTGGGAATTTCGGTGATTTGTTGAAGATTTTATTAGATGAAAAAGAATTATCAATGGGAGAACTAAGTAAAAAAAGTGGAATTGATAAATCTACTATATCTCGTATAGCTAATAATAAACAAAAGCCAAATATAAATCATTTAGAAAAGATGGCAATACATTTAAATATTAACCTAGAAGAACTGTTGAAAGCTTCAGGATATGAATTTAGAAACAGCAATAATCAAATATTTAATGCAGATAGTGATTTTAGTAACTTTGATGATATTCTTGGATTTGCAAATTTAATCAATGATAAGAACTTTAATGGAAATATTGAAAAAGAGTTAAGTAAGTGTAAGTTATATGTCCAAACAGATGAAGGTAAAAAATTACTTTTTGATAATTTTAATAAAAAAATAGATTCTATTGAAAAACAAGGTCAATTTACAGATAGATTAAGACAAATGTATGCTGATTTTTGTACAGATGGACTTACAATAAAGAAATATTTATTGATTGGAAGTATGCTACTTTACTTTGTTATATCAACAGATGTGATTCCAGACTTCGTGTTCCCAATAGGATTTATGGATGATTTAGTAGCATTAAATATAGTTACAAAATTACTTAAAAATGATAAGTAAGTTTTAGAATCATATTTAATATATAAATAAATCAAAGTATATAAAATTTATTATTTTTTATATGAAACAAATTAAAAGCACAATGAAGTAGATTAAAAATTTAAAACTAAGAATCTAATATATATTTTGTAACTATTTAAGTATATAAAATAAAATAATATCCAAACTAATACAAAATAGTAATAATTGTTTTGTACTGGAGGATATATATTTATGAATTGTAAATGGATATCTAAAATAGATGAGAGAAAAAAATGTCATAGAGAAGCAGATTCTTCTGGATATTGTATCTTTCATAAAGAAAATAAGTCTGATGAAGAGATACAGTTGATGATGGATACTCTTCATAAAGAAGAGATAAGTGAATTTAATGGATTTGTTTTTGAAAATGAATTTAATGCGGAAGAAATATTAACTTACAATTATAAAATACTGGATTTTTCTGAATCCATATTTAAACAAAAAGCAAATTTTAAAAAATATATTTTTAAAAAGAATATTATTTTTAACTATACAGAATTTAGAGATAAAGTTTTATTTAATGGTTGTGTATTCTTAGAAAACTGTGATTTTAATAGAACCATATTTAGTAAACACTATATAAATGACCGTATATTTGAAAAAGTGAAATTTAAAGGACCTGATTTGGTAGTTAATAAAGTAGAAAATTTTCCACGAATGGATGGAATAATTTTTAGCATGTGTACAAAATTTGTGTTAAAGAATGTTGAATATGGAAAAAGTGAGTATGAGCATGGCAAGATAAATTATAGAATAGCTAGAAATCAAGCAACAAAAATTGGAGAATATGAGATGATAGGATTTTACTATTATAAGGAAAGAATTTATAGTAGTAAAATAATGAAACGTTCTAATTATCCTACTTTCAGTGATTATTTAGTTGAAAAATTTTTTGACCAAATAGCACGTTACACAACAGGTTATGGAGAAAAGCCATGGAATATATTATTAGTTATTATAGCAATAATAAGTGTTTTTGCTTTATTATACTTATTTGTAGGCATAGAAAGTTCAAATAGCACACTTGTAGCTTTAGATATAAATAATATAGGTGATTACTCACTAAGTGAGATTTTCAAAATGTATATGGATTTATGGTATTTTAGCATGGCTACATTTAGTACAGTAGGATATGGAGATATGGTTGCTACAAGTTTGATTGGGAAAGCATTGGCAGGTATAGAAGTATTTTTTGGAGTTACAATAGGAGCAATTTGGGCATCTGTGATTATTAAAAGAATGATAAGGTAATATTTGTGTAAATATGGATAGGTATTAATTACTAGATATAAATTGGACTAAATAGGGAAAATTTAAATATAAATATACTTAATAATCCAAGAAGGTGAAAAATTTGAAAAATGCACTAAAAAAAATTATATCATTAGCCATGATTCTAGTTTTTATAATACCAAATTATTCATATGCAGATGATAAATCTGTAGACAAGTATTCAAAAACATCTATACTTATAGACCAAGAAACAGGTAGAGTTTTATATAGTAAAGAACCTGATATGAAGGTACCATTAGCTAGTTTAAGTAAGATGATGACTTTTTTACTTGCAATAGAAGCTATTGAAAATAAAGAAGTAAAAGAAACTGATAAAGTAAAAATAGACAAATCTATTGCATCAGTAAAAGGGTCAAGTTATAAACTTAAAGATGGTGAAGAAGTGCCACTTATAGAGCTTATGAGAGGTCTTATGATTGTATCAGGAAATGATGCGGCAATTGCTATAGCAAAACATATTTGTAAAACGAAAGAAGCATTTGTAGATAGAATGAATAAAAAAGCAAAAGAAATAGGAATGAGTAATACACATTTTCTAAATCCAAATGGTCTTCCAATATACGATTTAAGCAACCCCAAAAAACCAGCAAAAGAAAATATCTCTACTGCAAAAGATATAGCTATTCTTGGAAAATACATGTTTGACCATTATGAAAAACAAGTAACAGCTATAACTGATATGGAGACATATACAAATTCAGATAGAAGTTTTGAAAAAAGCAATACAAATGCATTATTAAGAATTATACCAGAAGTAGATGGTATAAAAACTGGATATACTGGCAATGCTGGATATTGCTTATCATTTTCTATGGTTGTAAATAAAAATGATAAAAATGAGAAAAAACGTAGAGTAATAGGGGTTGTATTAGGTACTAACCATAAAAATAAAAGAACCTCTGCTTCATTAGCTCTACTGAAATATGGAAAAGAAAATTTCAATATGAAAAAAGTAATTGATAAAGATAGCTTTATTGGTAAGAAATATATAAAAGGAATGAAAGAGTTAGAGGTTACATTAAAAGCAAAAGATGAACTTTATACAATATTAAAAGGTGATGAAAGTATAAAATCAGAAGTTAAGATTAAAAATATAGAGTACCCTGTTAAAAAAGGTGATACTATGGGTATTATAAAATATTATACTAATTCAGGTGACTTACTTGGAAGTGTAGATATAGTAAGTAATAATAGTATAGATAACGTATCATTAAAAACAAAATTAAAAATGAAATTTGCAAATTAAATTCAAAAAATGGTATAAAATACACAAAAAAATATAAAAATAGAAAATATGGAAAAAATATTGTTATTTCTTCACCTCTGTGATATACTACTAGAGGTGAAAAAATAAAATAAATCACACACAGCATTGGGATCCTTAAAAGGTGCCTATTACATGGTTTTTTAGGGAGAAGATCAAGCTGGAGGTATAAAACCAGGAGGTAAGATATGTCAGTAATATCAATGAAACAATTATTAGAAGCAGGTGTTCACTTTGGTCACCAAACAAGAAGATGGAACCCTAAAATGGCTAAGTATATATTCACAGAGAGAAATGGAATATATATAATCGACTTACAAAAAACAGTTAAAAAAGTTGAAGAAGCTTACAAGTTCACTAAAGAAGTAGCTGAAACAGGAAAGCCAATCTTATTCGTAGGAACTAAAAAACAAGCTCAAGATGCGATAAAAGATGAAGCTGAAAGATGTGGAATGTACTTTGTTAATGAAAGATGGTTAGGTGGAATGTTAACAAACCACAAAACTATAAAAACAAGAATAAATAAATTAAGAGAATTAGAAAAAATGGAAGAAGAAGGCGTATTTAATGTTCTTCCTAAAAAAGAAGTTATAAAATTAAGAGCTGAAAAAGAAAAACTAGAAAAATACTTAGGTGGAATAAAAGACATGCCTGAATTACCAGGTGCAATGTTCGTAGTTGACCCAAGAAAAGAAAACATAGCTATTCAAGAAGCTCATAGATTAGGTATACCAGTAGTTGGTATAGTTGATACTAACTGTGACCCAGAACAATTAGACTTTGCTATACCAGGAAATGATGACGCTATAAGAGCCGTAAAATTAATAACTGGTGCTATGGCAACAGCTGTAATTGAAGGTAGACAAGGTGCTGAGGAAGAAGTAGCTGAAGACCAAGAATAATAATTTGACAATTAAATGGTAAGGGTCGCCCTTACCATTTATAATATGGAATAGAATAAGTAGGAGGAAACTTAAAAAATGGCTAATATAACTGCTCAAATGGTAAAAGAGTTAAGAGAAAGTACAGGCGCAGGAATGATGGACTGCAAGAAAGCTTTACAAGAAGCTGAAGGAAACATGGAAAAAGCAGTAGATTTATTAAGAGAAAAAGGATTATCAAAAGCTGCTAAAAAAGCTGGTAGAGTTGCTGCTGAAGGTCTAGTTGCAATAGAAATGAATGATGATAATACAGTTGCTTCTATGGTAGAAGTTAACTCAGAGACAGATTTCGTTGCTAAAAACGAAGACTTCAAAGTGTTCGTTAAAGATGCTGCTTGTATGGCATTAGCTACTGATAAAGAAGATATAGCTTCTTTATTAGGTGAAACTCATAAAGAGGGAATAACTTTACAAGAAGTTTTAAATAATAGAGTTGCAAAAATAGGTGAGAAATTAGACTTTAGAAGATTTGCTAAAGTTGTAACTAATGGACAAGTTGCTGGATACATTCACGGTGGTGGAAAAATAGGTGTTCTTGTTGAAATGGAAACAGAAGCTAGAGATGCTAAAGTTTTAGAATTAGGTAAAGATGTAGCTATGCAAGTTGCTGCTATGAATCCTAAGTATGTTTCAAGAGATGAAGTAGATGCTGAATACATAGCACATGAAACAGAAGTATTAACTCAACAAGCTTTAAATGAAGGAAAACCAGCTAATATAGTTGAAAAAATGGTTAAAGGAAGATTAGAAAAAGAATTAAAAGAGGTTTGTTTATTAGAGCAAACTTTCGTTAAAAATCCAGATATAACTGTTAAACAATTAGTTGCTGATGTTGCTAAGGCAGTAGGTTCTGATATAAAAGTTGTTAAAGTTGTGAGATTCGAAGTTGGTGAAGGTATACAAAAGAGAGAAGAAAACTTTGCAGAAGAAGTTGCTAAGCAACTTAAGTAATAACCAAAGAGAGAACACGCAGGTGTTCTCTTTTTTAAAAAATAGAAAAAATTGGATATGAAGGATTGAAATAGGAGGTTTCTGATGGATAAACCAATGTACAAAAGGGTATTGTTAAAATTAAGTGGAGAAGCATTAGCAGGAGAAAGAGGTTTTGGTATAAATAATGATGTAGTTAATGATATTGCTATTGCTATAAAAAAAATACAAGAAATAGGTGTTGAAGTAGCTGTAGTAGTAGGTGGAGGAAACTTCTGGAGAGGCAGAACCAGTGAAGGAATGGACAGAACTACTGCTGACTATATAGGAATGTTAGCTACAGTTATGAATGCAATGGCGCTACAGGATGCACTAGAAAATATAGATGTTGCTACAAGAGTTCAAACTGCTATAGACATGAGACAAATTGCAGAACCATATATAAGAAGAAGAGCAGTTAGACACTTAGAAAAGGAAAGAGTTGTTATATTTGGTGCAGGAACAGGAAACCCTTACTTTACAACAGATACAACTGCTGCTTTACGTGCTGCTGAGATGGAAGCAGAAGTTATATTGTTAGCTAAAAATGTTGATGCAGTATATGACAAGGATCCAAAAGTACATGCAGATGCTAAGAAATTTACAGAATTAAGTTACATGGAAGTTATACAGAAAGAATTAAAAGTAATGGATTCTACAGCTACATCTTTATGTATGGATAATAAAATTCCAATAAAGGTATTTGAGCTTACAACAGAGAATATAATAAGAGCAGTAAAAGGCGAAAATATAGGAACTACTGTAAAATAATGAAGAATGAAGGAGGAGTAAAATTATGAAACTGGAAATACATAAGCAATTAGAAGAGAAAATGAATGGGACAATTGATGCTTTAAAGTTTGAATTTGGAACTATAAGAGCAGGAAGAGCTAATGCACAAATGCTAGACAAAATAAGAGTTGATTATTATGGAACTCCAACTCCAATAAATCAAATAGGTGCTATATCTGTACCAGAACCAAGAATATTAATGATATCTCCTTGGGATAAATCTGCTATGCATGAAATAGAAAAAGCAATAGCTAACTCAGACTTAGGATTAAATCCATCAAATGATGGTGAGGTTATAAGACTTTCTGTACCTGCTTTAACAGAAGAAAGAAGAAAAGAATTAGCTAAAAAAGCTAGTAAAGCTGCAGAAGAATTTAAAGTTAGAATAAGAAATGAAAGAAGAGACGCCAATGAGAAGATTAAAAAGATGGAAAAAGGCGGAGAATTAACTGAAGATGAATTAAAAAAAGCACAAGATGAAGTTCAAAAAATGACTGATAAATTTATAAAAGAAATAGATACATTATTATCTAAAAAAGAAAAGGATATAATGGAGGTATAATATTGAAAAAATATTATAACCTTTTAGGTCTTCATGTAGATGAGGTAAAACAATATTTTGATGAGCAAAATATAAATTATACCGTAAAATCTATTGAAGGTAAAAAGGATAAAGAAAAACTTGTAGTTCCTAGAGTTATAAAAATATCTGAGATAGGTGATAGTGTAGAACTGATAATCACATACTTTTCTGACTCCTTAGTTTAAGGAGTCAGAACAATATTGGAGGCAAAATATGAATAACAACATTATATATGATATAGACTTAAATAACATACCTACTCATATTGCTATTATAATGGATGGAAATGGAAGATGGGCAAAAGCTAGATTTCTTCCAAGAACTGCAGGACATAAGGCTGGAGTAGAAACTATAAGAGATATAGTAAAAGAATGCTCAAAATTAGGTGTTAAGCACTTAACATTATATGCATTTTCAACAGAAAACTGGAAAAGACCGAAACTTGAAGTTGACACACTTATGAACTTATTATCTACATACTTAAGAAATGAAATAGCTGAACTTCACCAAAACAATGTAAAAGTAACTGCTATAGGAGATATAAGTGCTTTACCAAAAACTTGTATAAGAGAATTAAACTCAGCTAAGGAACTGACAAAAAACAATACAGGAGTTAACTTAAATTTAGCATTAAACTACGGAAGTAGAGCAGATATAAAAAATGCTCTTATAGATATAGTAAAAAATTGTGAAAGTGGTAAAATAGATATAAACAATATTGATGAAGATATTATAAAAAACTATTTAAGCACAAAGTCTATACCAGATCCAGACTTGGTAATAAGAACAAGTGGTGAACAAAGATTGAGTAACTTTTTACTTTGGGAAGTTGCTTATTCTGAGTTTTACTTTACTGATATACATTGGCCTGATTTTAAAAAAGAAGAACTACAGAAGGCTATATACGTATATCAAAGAAGGGATAGAAGATTTGGAGGACTTAAGTAAGGAGATTATTTTATGCTTACAAGAATTATTGCTTCACTAGCTCTGGTTCCATTATTTCTATTTGTTGTATATGGAGGTATTCCTCTATATATAGCTGAGACAGCAATAGTTTATATTGCATTGCATGAGTTTTATAAGGCATTTAAAATAAAAGATGTACATCCAATATTCATTATAGGATATTTATTTTCTATTTATTTAGCTGTAAAAAATATTTTTAATTTACCATTAGAATATACTTATGCAGTAATTTTTATTTTATTTTTAGCAAGTATAATTTATATGTTGATGGGCAAAAACAATGTTATAGATGTTTCGATTACGTTTTTAGGAGTTTTTTATATAGGAGTATTTTTAGATTTTATAATTATAACTATAAATGGATTTGAAAAAGGTAGTATATATGTATGGCTTATATTTGTGATATCTTTTATGACAGATATATTTGCATATTTTAGTGGTTATTTACTTGGAAAACATAAGCTAATTCCTAAAGTTAGTCCTAAAAAGACTATAGAAGGAGCTATTGGAGGAATAATAGGAAGTACACTTTGTTGTATTTTATTTGGATATTTATTTGGCATTGATTTGCTTCAATTAGCGATAATAGGAAGTATAGGAAGTGTAATAGCTCAATTAGGAGATTTATTTGCATCTTCTATAAAGAGATATGTAGGGATAAAGGATTATGGAAAGATAATACCTGGTCATGGGGGTATATTAGATAGATTTGATAGTGTTATATTAGTTGCACCTTTTGTATATAGTGCGATTAAATTTTTTATTAGATAAAGATTGGTTGGATTTAAAAGAGCAATCTATAATTGCTAGTAATGAAAATAGCTATGTAACTTTTAAATGCAGAGATATTCTGCAGTTATTAGTTACATGGCTATTTTCATTGTTCAAAAATTTAGAAGACCTTGGGGAATTGTATAAGAATAGGTATTACTTTATAATAGTATACTATATTTGTAGTGAGTATATTTTTTATACTATAACTATCATTAAAAAATATTTTTTTGTTTAATAATTTCGATATTTTTAGCTATATTATATATTTATAATATATATGTATAAATGTAACTAATTTATTATCCATTTATAAATTTTATTTTTAAATATAATTAATAAGAAATAAGTAAATTATTGGTCTTATTACACAAAAATAGATATAATTTAAGTAATATACCAAAAAAAAGGAATATATTTACATAATATGATAAAATAAATTCAAAGAGTTAAATTGTAGGTAAATAGTATTTTAATTATTTATTAAAATATAGATTATGTATATGCCAAATTTAAAAAGAGACATAAAGACATTATACAAATATATTATTGGGGTGATATTTTATAAGAAAAGAAGTGATGCAGTAAATTAATTGAGCAATTTAAAAATGATTTAATGATAGTGTTGATGAATGTTTAAAAAGAAATTTTAGAAAAACGTATATTGCTGTTTGTGTTGGAGGTGATGAATTTGTATAATTTATAGGATATAAATGATTAAACTATTTAAGATAAATACATATCACTGTAAAATATTGATAATCATTTTTTATAAGAGATTGATTATTTGCAAATTATATATATTACAAATGAGGTAACAATAATGAAGAAAAAATATGATTTTTTAATTTATTCTGCTATTTGGCTAGTTATTATTATTCTTTTTATATTTTCTCTATATCATAGTATAGAGCATATTAAAATTATAAGTCACACTGGTACTATTCGCAGTGAAACTCAAAAGGTTGTTAAGCAAGAATTGAATAATGAAAGAAATGATGACTTGATAAAACGACTGGATAATATTCTGATAAAGCTAAGAACAGGTAATGGAGAAAATGGATTTCAAAGATGTGATAATAAAGAATTTCAACAAAAACTAAATCAAATGGATTCTATGTGGGAATCTATGAAGAAAGAAATTATAAAAGTTAGAAATGGTGCTTCAGGTGATAAATTATATAAATTGAGTGAAGAGTATTCTGTGTTGTCTAATCAAATTGTTTTTATATCTGAAAAACACTCTAATGCAAAATTGTATTCTTTTGCTACTGCACTATTTATTTATCTTATATTCTCAACAATAAGTCTTTTAATTTGGGAATATTATAATAAAAAAAGGTTTAAAAGAATATTTTATACTGATAATTTAACAAAAATAAAAAATCAGGTTGCATTTGAAAACAGAGCGATTGAAATTTTGCACAATGCATCTAACAAAGAGTATGTACTGCTAAATATTGATATTGACAATTTTAAATATATTAATGATACACATGGATATGAATATGGAGATAAAGTTCTAATAATAGTTGCAGCTGTACTTTCTAAAACTTTTAATATCAAAGAAACTTGTGCAAGAATTGGTTCAGATAATTTTGTAATACTTGCAAAATATAGAGATTCTCTTTTAGAGGATATTCGGGAAATGCTAACTAATGCTATAATCTCTGAATTAGATATGAATGTAACTCAAACTATATCTTATTGTATAGGAGCGTACTTAGTTGAAATTGATAATTTAGGTTATAAATCCATCAATTCTATAATGGATAAGGCAAATATTGCACACAAGGTAAGTAAAACAAGAGGAATTTCCTCCACAGTATGGTATAATGAAAATCTGTTAAAACAGTTACAAATAGAAAATAGTATTTATAATTATATGTATAAAGCGATAGAAAATGAAGAATTTCATATGTATTTGCAACCTAAATTTCAAATATCTTCTTTAAATGTTGTGAGCGCAGAAGCTCTTGTAAGATGGTTTTCTCCAGAACTTGGTTTTTTATCACCAGATGAATTTATTCCATTGTTTGAAAAAAGTGGATTTATTATTGAATTGGACTTTTATATGTTAAAAAAAGCGTGTTCATTTGTAAGAAAAACGTTTATGAAAAAAAATCAATATACATATCCGATTGCAGTTAATTTTTCAAGGGTTACTATTTACCAAAATAGTTTTTATCAAAGGTTTTTAGATACTGTTAAAGAATATGAAATTCCTTTTAAGTATATAGAGATAGAGGTAACTGAAAGTGCTTTTAATGAAATATCTCAACCAGTTATTTCGATTTTAGAGGAGCTTAAAAAGTTAGGATTTTTAATTTCAATGGATGATTTTGGATCAGGATACTCTTCATTAAGTCTTTTATGTTCTCTATCTATTAATGGATTGAAGTTAGATAAAAGCTTACTTAAAGAAACATTTAACCGGGAGAAAGTATATAGTATTATTCAGTGTATTATTGAAATGTCACATCGTATAGGCATGTCTGTTGTATGTGAAGGTATTGAAACTAAAAAAGACTTGGAATTTTTAAATACAGTTAAATGTGATGTAGGACAAGGGTTTTATTTTTCTAAACCGATAGAAGAAAAAGAATTTTTTAACAAATATGTAACTAAAAAATAATATAATTATTTTTATCAGTCTATACATTGAGTCATTTTATATCTCGTTAAATGACTCAATGTATTGTTATGTATTTTAAAATATAAATTATTTAAAACGTTTTTTGTACTTATATAGAAATTCTTCTATATTTTTTGATTGTTCTCTTATTTCAACTGCTTCTATATCTAGTAAATAAAGTATAGAATAATTTGTAAGTTCAACATATTCACCATCTTCTGAACCGAGTGCATGTCTCTCAATTTTTAATCCTTTTTCTTCATAATATTTTTTTGTTTCTATATATAGTGATTCTCGCTTTTGTATGTAGTCTTTCACTTCATTATTTGGAAAGTTATATGAATCCACTAATGTTTCGCCATTTATAAAAGTTTTCTCGGTAGCAACTTTTTCATCCCAACAATGGATTTCTTCCCAAGTAAAAAATATCTCAGTTCCATCTGGAATGAATGAAAACCTGGTAATAATATATAAATAATTATTGAAATTTACTTCATAATATTCAGGAATATCTTCAAATTCCATATAGTAATTTGTATAATTAAAATTACTATTATCTTTTTTTACAAAGGGTATTTTTTCAATAAATTTATATATTGATTGTTCATTTTTAAAAATTCCTATATCATAACTTTTTTCAAATTGATTAATTTTTAATAAATACAACATTCTTTCTCCTTTTATTCAAAATATAATTTTTATAAATTTACTAATCTTTAGCTTTTTTAATTATATATTTACATATGTTTATATGATACTATAATAATGTGTTTTAAATAGATATATAATAGTAAATATTTTTTATATAGTTATGTTTTAGTAAAATAATGAGATAAATATATATAAAGTTTAATTTTTGAACTTATGCTTTTGTTTTATTTTAACATATTTATATTTAATAAACTATAATTGAAATCTATTTAGATAAATAATTATTTATCTAAATAGATGAAAATTTTCCAAAATAGATAAAATGTGATAGAATATATTTTGCGAGGTGATAACATGATTTCATACGCTCCATTATGGAAATTGTTAATTGACAAAAAAATAAAGAAAATGGAATTTGTAAATATATCAGGTATAAGTATTTCTGTTTTAGGCAGACTAGGAAATGATAAATCTGTTTCTATGGATACAATGGAGAAGATATGTTTAGCACTAGACTGTAAAATAGAAGATGTTGTGGAAATAAAAAAGGGCATTTAATAATACTAGAATATTTTATAATATTCCACAAAATACAAAAAATAATAGATTAATTTTAATCTGTGGAATAATATATGAAATTTCTATGAATAGTAAAAATAATTGTTTTAGTAGTGTTATAATGTTTTGACAGGGTATATTTATTATTAGAAAGGATTATTATATGAAAAAGATATCAATTTTAGGTTCTACAGGCTCTATAGGTAAACAAACTTTGGATGTAGTTAGAGATAATAGAGATAAGTTTGAGATAGTTGCAATATCAGCTAACAGTAATATTGAATTATTGCTAGAACAGATAGTAGAGTTTAAACCTAAATATGTAACAGTTTTTGAGGAAAATAAAGCATTGAAATTAAAAGAAATGTTGCCTAAAAATATAGAAATAGAAGTTTTAGCAGGAATGGAAGGATTAAAAATAATATCATCACTTGATGAAGTGGATGTCCTTTTAACTGCTGTAGTAGGTATGATAGGATTAGTCCCAACTCTTTGTGCTATAAAGAAGGGAATAGACATAGCATTAGCGAATAAAGAAACGTTGGTAACTGCTGGTGAACTTGTAATGAAAGAAGCAGAAAAATACAATGTAAATATTCTTCCTGTTGATAGTGAACATAGTGCTATATTTCAATGTCTAAATGGAGAAAATAAAAAAAATATAGAAAAGATAATACTTACAGCATCTGGTGGTCCATTTAGAGGAAAGAAAAAGGGAGAACTTGCAAATATAACTAAAAATGAAGCTTTGAAGCATCCAAATTGGAGTATGGGAAGAAAAATAAGTATTGATTCTTCAACGCTTATGAATAAAGGACTTGAAGTGATAGAAGCTAGATGGTTATTTGGAGTAGAACAAGAAAATATAGATGTAGTAGTTCACCCACAAAGCATAATTCATTCAATGGTGCAGTATACAGATAGCTCAATAATTGCTCAATTAGGATGTCCAGATATGAGACTACCAATACAGTATGCTCTTACATATCCAGATAGAATGGAAAGTAGCTTTGAAAGAATGAATTTTTCAAAATTTAGTACTTTAACTTTTGAAGAACCAGATTTAGAAACTTTTCCATGTTTAAAATTGGCATATGAGTGTTTAAAAATGGGAGGAACTTATTCTTCTGTTTTAAATTCAGCAAATGAAGTTTTAGTAAGTGAATTTTTAGAGGATAAAATTGGTTTCTATGACATACCATATTACATAGAGAAGACTTTAGAAGTTCATAGTAGCATAAGTGAACCAACATTAGAAGAAATCTTAGAAACAGATAGATGGAGTAGAGCTTATGTTGCAAATCTGATAAAAAAATAGGAAGGTGAATTTATGACTATAATAGCCGCATTAATACTATTTAGTATAATTGTATTAATACATGAGTTAGGACATTTTATATTTGCAAAAAGAAGTGGTATCAAAGTAAATGAGTTTTCTATAGGTATGGGGCCTAAGATATATAGTGTAAAAAAAGATACAGAGTATTCTATAAGAGCACTTCCAATTGGTGGATATGTCAGCATGGAAGGTGAAGATGAAGAACAAATAAGTCCAAATTCTTTTGGAAACAAGTCTATATTACAAAGATTTAGTACTATTGTAGCAGGACCAATATTCAATATAATATTAGCAGCAATACTTTTAGTTCCAGTATTTTTGTATATAGGTTCTCCAACGACTAAATTAGGAAAGATAATGCCAGATACTCCTGCACAGGCTGTAGGGCTTCAAGTAGGAGATAAGATAAATAAAATTAATGGTAATTCTGTTAAGACTTGGGATGAAGTTGCAAATATAATAAATACTTCTTCTGGTGGAGAATTAAAACTTAGTATAACTAGAGATGGAAGTGATAAAGTTGTAAATGTAACACCTAAAAATAACAATGGAAAGTATGAAATAGGGATTCAACCACAAAGAGAAAAAGACTTTTTGGGGTCAATAGTAAATGCATGTAAAACTACTGTAGATATGACAAAACAGATGCTAACATTTCTAGGTCAAATGATTACAGGACGTGTACCAGGAGGGATTGGCAATGCTGTAGCAGGACCAGTAGGTGTTATTGGTATGGTATCAGATGCTGCTCGTACAGGCATCATAAATGTAGTGTATTTAGCAGCTGTCATAAGCTTAAATTTAGGTATAGTAAATCTATTACCAATACCAGCACTTGATGGATGGAGAATACTTATGCTGTTACTAGAAGCTGTTAGAGGTGGTAAAAAACTCGACCCAAATAAAGAAGGCATGATAAATGTTGTTGGTTTTGGAGCTTTAATGTTATTTATGCTTTTTATCACATATAAAGATATACTAAGATTATTTCAATGATTTAGTTTTTAGAGATTTTAAGAAAATAGGCTATGTAGTTTTAAATAAGAATAAATTAATTTTTATATATGAAATTTATTCTTATTTAACTAGATAGCTTTTTAATTTATAATATACATGTAGGTTATAATATTTTAATATTTAAAGAGATTCAATATAAAATAATATATAGAGGTGGAATATGAGTTACGAGAGAAGAAAGACGAGAGAAGTAAGTGTAGGAACTGTAAAAATAGGAGGAGAAAATCCTATAAGTATACAATCTATGACAAATACTGATACAAGAGATGCAGATGCTACAATAGCTCAAATAAAGAGATTAGAGGAAGCTGGTTGTGATATAGTTAGAGTTGCTGTTCCTGATATTAAAGCTGCTAAAAATATAGCAAAGATAAAGTCTAGTGTAAATATACCAATTATTGCAGATATACATTTCGATTATAAGCTAGCCCTTGAAGCTATAGAACAAGGTGTGGATGGAATAAGAATAAATCCTGGTAATATTGGAAGTATAGAGAGAGTTAAGATGGTAGTTGAGAAATGCAAGGAAAGAAATTTAAAAATTAGAATTGGAGTTAATGGAGGTTCTTTAGAGAAAGAACTTTTAAAAAAGTATGGCTCTGCAACTGCTGAAGCATTAGTTGAAAGTGCAATGGGACATATTAAGATTCTTGAAGACTTAGATTTTCATAATATAGTTATATCTCTAAAATCATCCGATATTTATAAAACTGTTGATGCATATGAATTAATATCAAAAAAAGTTGATTATCCTCTTCATATTGGAATTACAGAATCTGGAAGTGTTCACAAAGGAACAATAAAGTCTTCTATAGGGGTAGGAGCACTTCTTCTTAAAGGAATTGGAGATACTGTTAGAATATCTTTAACAGGCGACCCTGTTGAAGAGGTTATTGTTGGTAAACAGATTTTAAGAAGTTTGGGACTTTTAAATGATAAGATTAAAGTTATATCATGCCCTACATGTGGTAGATGTAATATAGACTTAATTAGTGTTGTAAATGAGGTTGAAGAAAAGATTGGTAGTATGGAAAAAAATATCACTGTTGCAATTATGGGCTGTGCTGTAAATGGACCTGGTGAAGCCAGAGAGGCAGATATAGGTATTGCTGGGGGTAAAGGTGAAGGTCTTTTATTTAAAAAGGGTGAAATAGTTAGAATGATTGATGGTAACAAATTAGTTGATGAGTTGCTAGAAGAGATTGAAAAATTATAGTATACAATTCATATATATATTAATTGACTAGATTTTTAAATACTTTTGTAATAAGTTTTTATTTACAGTATTTAATTATCTAGTCATTTTTTATTTTATAAACTTCATTAAATGTAAGAAACTTATATTCTAATTTGACTATATATGTATGAGTTAAATCATATTGTAAATTTATAAAATTAAAAAAAGATTTAATATAGTGAAAATTTCCATCAATAGTATTGAAACTTGATAGTAACTATGATAGGATATAGTTACTAGAACAGTTGGTAAATTATGTTAACATAGATTTTAATGTTTTGGTAAATTGTTTTATTATAAGTTAATAGAAAAAGAGGTGAAGAACTGTGAGATATAAAAAAATATCTAGCTTACCTATTTTAGTTGTTGCTTTGCTGATTACTGGAACGACAACAACATTTTCTCTTAGTACGACCAATTCAGAAAAAACAAATGTATACTTAGCAAATACGGTAAGTACTGTCACAAAGAAGGTATCAGATATTCAAAGTAGTAAAGGTCTTGTTTATAATGAGAATATTCCATTATTTATAAATAATAGCAAAATACAGTATGATGATACTCCATATCATTGGCCTAGCAATGTTATAAGCTTAACAAATAGCAGTGAAAAGGCAATTATGGATTATGAAATTACATGCTTAGCATATGATAAAAATGGAAAACCACTTGAGCTATATTGGGATGCTCAAAATGTGGCAGCAGATGGCGAAGTAGGAAGTGTTGGATTTAGCCCAGCTGGTGTAGACTATGGTATTGTTACAGGCATATCTCCTGTGTCTCCAAAATCATATTCACATACTTATAGAAAAATGCAACAATCACCACCACAGGATATAATAAGTATGTTTGAAAAACAACAAGGCAAGGCATGGGTAGAAAATTGGTTGAAAGAATGGAAACAAATGGAGAAAGAATATGCAAAGCAAAATGCAATAGCACCAGGTAAGAATCAAAATGATGCCTTTCTATTGTTTGATAAATGGAAACAATCAACTGGAGAGCATGGTGTAAAGTACATTATATCTTGTGTAAAACAAGTAACATTTAATGATGGTAGTGTATGGAAAAACTCAGCATATGAGAATTGGTTGAAAAGTTTTCAAGGGAAGGAAGTTTCAAATAGTGTATTAGAAAATTACTATAAGTAATGTTTAATGATAGCAAAATGAGTACGAATTTAATTAATGTTAATTTAATTAAATAAGTACTATTTTGTTTAAAAATATCAGTGTTACAAGTAAATTTTTATTGTGACAAAATGATATATATACATAAGATTATAAGCATGTGTCAAGTTTTGATACATGCTTTTTTATTTTGAATATATGTTTTCTATAAATTTATGATTTTTTAGTTATGTAATTTTATATGTGAATTTTTAGATTTTTATATAGATAGTGAAATAATGTGGAAGTTTTATGTTTTAAAAATTTTAGTTAAAACATTTATTAAAAAAGATAATAGAAATGTTTTAACTAAAATAGTTAGAATTGAAATGTTATACAGATAGTATAAGTACTATCAAATTATATAAGATTGCTTGAAGTTAAATAATTTATTTAAATAGAAAACAGCTGATTTAATATCAGCTGTATATGAATAAAATTTTGAATTGTAGTGTTTAGTTATATGGATATAATTCATAATAAGTTAGCAATAAATCAACCATTTTACCATAACTCTGAGTACCTTCAGTAACGCCATTAGCTTTTAAGTAAGAATTGTTAAACTCATTAGAAATTTCATTAATTTTACCTTCATATTTTTGCCAAAATTCACTTTCATTTTTTAAATCTCTACGGACAGAATCTGAAATGCCAGCAGAAATATCAACATATGCATTATAATCAACCTTACTTAAAGCAGAAGCAGTATAATTTAAAGCTAAAATATATCCAGAATAGTTAAAATCAATATTGGGGTGTTTTATAGAAGTAAGATACGCTATAAAATTAGCCTCATCTTCACTAGCAAATCCCCTTTGATGTGCCATTTCATGTTCAACTGTACAAGGAATATATAAGTCAGGTATTGCTATATTTACATTTGCCTCACCTGTAAAAGGAAAGTATATACCAGTTATTCCTGTATAGCACATTAGATTTGATGAAATAATATACTTAGGCTTAGAATAACTACCACTAACACTAGGTAATATATCCAAGATATTATCGTATCCTAGTTGAGCTCTATTTATGACACCATTATAATCTGTATTAGATTTTACAATACCATTTTTATCTTGTAATGTGAGTTTTCTAGTTTCATTTGCTTTAATTACAAGGAATTTATATAATTTAGTAAGCTCTTTAACACTATATTGTTTTGATTGGATAGAGGTATTGTTTTTTAAATTATAGTTATTTATAAGTGTGGTTTCTAGTGGAATCCTATTATAGTTTATTCCCCAAAGCACTATAAAAAGAAAGTAGACTATTGATACAATGGATAATATATTTAAAATGGAATTTTTTAAATATATGTTTAATTTTTTTTTCTTATTAAAAATTGTAGATAAAGTACAACATAAAAATAAGAAGATAGATATAACTATTATGTACATTGTAATCTCATAGAGAGAAAATGGGAAAATTCCAGAAACTTTACTCAATATTTGTACAATTATTTTATCTATGAATTGGGAGTAATATTTTTCAACAATATTTGGAACTTTACTGGCTATAAAATTTAAAAGCAAAGCAATAGGAAAGAGAATTAAAGAAAAATATTTTGTTTTTTTGCTCATATTTCACCTCACATACATTAGTTTATATAAACATATTATATATCAATTGAAGAAAGATTGTAAAATAAGTATAAATATATCTATTTATAACTTTATACTAAATAAATGATAAGTTATAATATATTAATATGAATAAGCAGTATATATACAACTAATAATAAGAAAAATATCAATTATATAAGGAGTAGATAAAAATATGATAATAAAACTTACTAAAGACAATTTTAATTTTAGATTTAAACAATATGAAGGTATGTTTTTTCATGCTGAAGTAGTTGAAGGTATGGAATCCATTAGATATAAAATAACTAAGGATAAAGAAGGTACAGAATTAAAAGAATTTGGAAGTACACATATAAAAGATAATATGATATATGTACCTCAGGTAGAAGCATACATAGATTTGAACAGTATAAAATAAAGATGTAAAATTTTAATTAAAAATAAAGATTATGTTTGAGGGGGAATCTAATATGAGTAAGCCTATAGATATAACAATAAGACCTATAAGAAGAGAAGATGCACAAGCTTTTAATGAAATTAGAAGAACATACAGTGTTATGAGAAATACTTTGGCATTAATGAGTGACAGAGTCGATAAAACTGAAGCTATGTTAGCTTCTTTGGGAGAAAATGATTATATGTTTGTAGCTGAAACTAATAATAATGGAGGAAAAGATGTAATAGGTTTTGCTGGGTTACATGTAAATTCTTCTCCACGATTGAGACATAGCGCAGAAATAGGAATAAGTGTTGCAGAGAATTATCAGGGAAGAGGAGTAGGTAAGAAGCTTATGGAACAACTTTTAGATATAGCAGATAATTGGATTATGTTAACTAGAGTAGGATTAGAAGTAATTGTGGATAATGAAAAGGGATTAAATTTATATAAAAAGCTAGGTTTTGAAATAGAGGGAACTAAAAAATATGCTGTAATCAGAGATGGAAAATTTGAAGATGTTTATATTATGGGAAGATATAATAAAAATTTAATTTAAAGAAGCTAATAGAGAAGTAAAATAGAGTGTCTTTAATAAAAAATTTACATTAAAGATAATCTATTTTACTTCTCTATTGTGTTAAAAAACTTATTTTTAAATGTTTACAAAAACATTCTATATACAAATAAAATTATTAGCAATATCAACGCTATTTTAAAAGCTAAACTAGCAACAGTTTTAATGATTTTTACAGAAACACCTATAGCAACTATAGCAAATACTATTTTAAAGAGTAAATCCATATCCATATTTAAGCCTCCTATTCTATAATACATATAGATATTATTGACAAATATCTAGGAAAAAATTCCATCAATATACTACAATAAAATGTTTATATTTGTAATTTATTGAATATGTTATTATATAATACATAAAAAAATAAATCAAGATAAGAGTAAAATACTTATAAAAGGTATAGATATAACTGAAAATAGTGTTGTAAAAAACACACATTGTGAAGCTAGTGTTATATTGGAGTCATATTGATTAGCCATTATAGCAGTATTTGCAGCAGCAGGCATTGAAGAAATTACTACTGGTATAGCTAAAATCATCTTATCATTTATCCATCCTTTTAGAATAAAATACACAATCACAGGAAGTACCAATAATCTTATAAAAGTGACTATATATAATTTTTTGTTGACAAAACAATCGAGAGCTGAAGAATTAGCAAGTAAGCTTCCAATGATAATCATGGATATTGGTGTAGTTATACTTCCCAACATCTCAAGTGGCTCGTTTATAAATTGGGGTAACCTAAGTCCTGTTACAAATAAAAAAAGTCCAATAACAATAGCTATTGTAGCAGGGCTTATAAGTGATTTTATTGAAAAACCTCTACTTGTACTGCCTTTAGATAAAAGATAAATTCCTAAAGTGAAAGAAAATAAGTTAAAAGGCAAATTGAATATTGCAGTATAGAATATTGCTTCATGACCTAAAACTGCTTCAATTACAGGATAACCCATAAAAGCAACATTTGAAAAAACAACTATATACTGATATATTCCCAAATCTTTTTTATCATTACATTTTAAAATGTATTTCAATAAAAATGCAATTATAATTGAAACTATATACATAATCAAAGATGTAAATAATAACAATAGTATTTTTTGTATCATTTTACTATCAAAGTTAATTTGCATGGAGCTAATTATCATTGATGGTAAAAAAACTGTCATTGTCAAAGTTGAAAGCTTAGATGTGCAGTGCTCATCTAATAAGTTGAATTTTCTGACAAAATATCCAACTAAAATAATTATAAATAAAACTGCAACTTGGATAAAAATATTGCTGAAATTCATAAAATGTCCCCCCTATATATACATTATATACCAATTACATAATAAAATCTAATGATTATAAAATTTAAAATTTAATGTTACAATATAGTGACAAAAGGTAAAAATTCAATATTATAGCATTAATTGTAGATTATAATGTATAATAATGTTTGAGAGAATATATTTTATAAAATGGGTAGGTAGCGAATAATGAAAAATACAAAATTTTCTATAAAAAAAATAAAAAATATATCTAATGACCCGAAAGTCGTACATACTAAGGGTGCCCTCCTTGAAAAGATGGGTAAGATGGAAAGCGCAATAGAGTTGTATAAGAGTGCTGCATTGGATAATTACGTAAAATCTCAATATACTTTAGGAAATATATATGAAAGTAAAAAACAATTTAAAGAAGCAGAAAAGTGGTATTCAATGGCATATAAAAGTGGAAGTGAAGATGCTGCTTTTGATTTAGGTAATATGTACTATAAGTTAGATGGCTATGAATATGCTATATATTGGTATGAAAAGATAGCAAATTTAGGTTATTTACAAGCACAAAATAATTTAGGTGTATGCCATTTTAAAATGAAAGATTTTGTAAGGTGTGAAAAATGGTTAAAAACAGCAGCAGACAAGAATTTAGGTAAAGCTTGTTTTAATTTAGGGGTATTATATACTTTTTTGGAGAAAGATGATGAAGCGTATGAATACTATAAAAAAGGTTCTGTGCTTTTAGATGATGATGCAAAATATAATTTAGCAATATTAAATGGAAAAAAGAAAGATAATAAATCAACAGTAAGTTTATATAAACAGTTGTACAAGTCAGGTCATATGAAAGGTTGCTTTAACTTGGGTATGATTATGGAAATAAATGATAATTTAGAAGATGCAGAGAAGTATTATAAAAAGAGTGCTGATAGAGATGATGTGAAGTCTGAGTATAGGCTTGCATATGTATATGATAGAAAAGAAGAGCTGGGAGATGCAATTTATTATTATGAGAAAGCAATAGAAAAAAATCATACACTTTCTAAGTATAGACTTGCTAATTTATATAATAGAGAAAATGAGATAGAGAAGGCAAAAACTTATTATAAAATGGCTGCTGAAGATGATATAACAGAGGCAAAAAATAATCTGGCAGGTATATATTTTGAAGAAAAAGATTATGAAAATGCTATTAAATATTATGAGGATGCTATAGCTGTTGGATGCAAAAGTTCCCTTGAAAATCTAGGGGATTTATATTATCAGAATCAAGATATAGAAAAAGCGATTTCGTATTATTCGAGGATTCCAAATAATGTATCTTGTCAAATCAAATTAGGAAATATCTATGAAGATTTAAATAATATTGAAGAAGCCATAAGTTGGTATAAGAAAGCATCTGAAAATGGAGATACGAGGTCTAGTTATAGATTGGGGTGTATATATGAGAGCTTAGGAAATACAAAAAATGCTAGAAAGTATTTTGAAATGGCAAGTAGCAAAAACCATATGAATGCTCGTATACATCTAGGTAGAATTTATTTTAGAGAAGGTAAATTGGAAGAGTCTAAAATGATGTTTGATACACCTGCCAATGAAAATAATGTGTATGCTCAACATATGGTAGGATTAATTTATGATATGTTCTATAAAGATTATGTAAATTCTAAATTTTGGTATGAAAAGGCTAGAGCACAAGGTTGTGTTGAATCAATATATAATTTAGGTCAAATTTATTTAAAATTAAATGATGACGCAGAAGCTGAGAAATATTATAAAGAAGGTATTAAATATGGAAGTAAGAAGTGTGAGTATATGCTTGCAGGTCTTTATTATAAAAAGAGCCTAGATATGTACGTTTCTTTAGCAAATGAAGAGTACGATAATTGTGAAGAGATAGTAGAAGGCTTTCCTAATTTAAATATAGACTTTGATGAAGTATTAATTCCTCCATTTAAGTTGCAAGAAGAGGTAATAGATGAAGAAGAGTATGTACCAATTTATATACTAAATATAAAAGAAAGTTTAGATTCAATGCTAGAAGGGCTTGAAACTGAAATGATTATAGATGAAGAACATGATAGTTAAAAAGTATTATAGGATTATATAGATTTAAATATATAAAAGCCATTAGGATAAATGTAAATCAATTAATTCTAATGGCTTTTTTATTAATATTTTATAATAGCTTATTTCTTGACATGAAAAATGTAATCACTATACATATTATAGAGGTAATAAGAAGTATTATCCAAAATCCGTTTGGGTTATTAGAAAATGGCATGTTGATGACATTCATACCAAAGAATCCTGATATTATTGTAGGTATTGAGAAAATTAGTGTAACTACTGTTAAAATTTGCATAACATTATTCTGATTATTACTTATAATTGCACTGAAAGCATCCATAATTCTACTCAATATATCTCCATATATTTTAGCCATATCAAGAGCCTGTCTATTTTCAACTATAACATCTTCTAATAGGTCTTCATCATCTGGATACTTCTTTATACCAGCAGTTCTAACCATTTTGTTTAAAACAAGTTCATTAGATTTTAGTGAGGTAGAGAAGTATACCAAAGATTTTTCTAATTCCAATAATTGAACCAATTCTTTGTTTTTCATTGATTTGTAAATTTCTCGCTCTATTATGATTGTCATTTTATTTATTTTTCTTAAGTAATGCAAGTAATAAGCTGCATTTTTGTGAAGAATTTGAAGCAAAAAGCGAGTCTTTTTAAACGTAAAAAAATCTTTAATATGACCAACTATAAAGTCATTTAAAATCTTAGTTTGTGCATCACAAACTGTTACAATAGCTTCTTCAGTTAGTATAATACCTAAGGGTATTGTAGTATAATGAGAAGAATTAGAGTCACTTTCGTCTACTGGTATATCTATAAGTATAAGAGTATGATTGTCTTCAACATCTATTCTTGAGCGTTCTTCTTCATCTAGTGCAGATTCTATGCTTTCTACATCTATATTTAATAAATTAGAAATTTCGTTGATTTCACTATGATTAGGTTCAACAAGATTTATCCAACAGCCATCTTCAAAAAAACTAAGTTTCTCTAATTTTGAATCTATAGTTTTGTAATATCTTATCATGGCAACACATCCTTTATTCAGTTTTATATAAATCTCATCATTTAATAGTATCTATTAATTAACTAATTTATATAACTGAATATATGTATTAGTTTTGATTTTAGATATTATTAAGTGATGAAAATGTAAAAAATTCTCTCCGCAACGGACTAGTATCCATTGCCCATCACTCTCCTTATTTATTATTTTATATATAGCTATTTATGAAATGCGTATTTTAAGCACTCTTTAATATAATACCTTTTCCAGGTATATAAATCAAGTTTTGATTTGATTAAATAATATTTTTACCACAATTTACACATAAAGTATATAAGTTATATTTAATTTGAGTAAAGAATATATATATTCTGAGTGAAATTATTAAATATATTAAAAAATAAGAGTGTATATATATATTTACTTATTTGCAATAATATATTTAAAAAAGTATTTTATTTTCAAAACTAGACTTCATTTATAATTTATCACGAAAATAAAAGGAATATAAATATAAGAGAATGAGAGGTTATTAGAGATATGAGTGATTTTAAAGAAATTTTGGCAGAAGAGATTAAAAATAATCCATTTGGATTGATAGGTAAAGATTGGACACTTATAACAGCAGAAAATGAAGGTAAAGTGAATACAATGACTGCTAGCTGGGGAGGGCTTGGAGTTATGTGGGGAAAAGATGTTGCTTTTGTAGTAATAAGACCACAGCGTTATACTAAGGAATTTATAGATAATACAGATAAATTTTCTCTTACATTTTTTGATGAAGATTTTCGTAAAGAGCTTTCATATTGTGGAAAAGTATCTGGTAGAGAAGAGGATAAGATATCACAGATTGGATTTAATATAGAACACTTAAATGATACACCTTATTTTAAAGAATCTAAAATGGCTATTATATGCAAAAAAATGTATAGTCAGAAACTTGAACCTCAATGTTTTATTGCTGAAGGTATAGATGGAAGATGGTATCCACAAAAAGATTATCATACTTTATATATAGCTGAAATAACCAATGTACTTGTAAAAGAAGATTAGTTATAAAGGTTAATACTATTTCTAATTAAATTAAAATTTCCATAAAAGTAAATTGACACAAAAAAGCTAAGGACATAAATATGTTTATAAAGATTAATAAATAACGTATTTAAACTCCTTAGCTTGATAAAATCTTAATTTAGTTTTCTTTAAATTATAATTCAGAAATCAATTCATTGATAACATCTTCAACAGTACTTAATTTATCAATTTTATAGGCATCATTTCCACAAAATAAAAGTGAATTTTCAACATCTCCTTTAACTGCATTGATTAGAGCTTGAGAAATACAGTAAGGAGTTTCTTTTGGATTACAAGGAATCAAACAATTATAGCACTTCTTTATTTCTGGACGATTTATTTTAACTTCTTCTATAAATTTGTTTCTTATGGCGCGTCCAGGAAGACCTACAGGACTTTTAACTATATGAACATCTTCTTCACTAGCATTTATGTATGCCATTTTAAAGTTCTCATGGGCATCACATTCGTAAGTAGCAACAAATCTTGTACCAACTTGTACACCACTTGCACCCATATCTATATATTTTTTAACATCACTACTAGAAGTTATACCACCAGCAGCAACTACTGGTATGTTTCTACCAAATTTTTCTCCATAAGTATTTGCAACCTTTAAAATTTCAACAAATTCCTTATCATAGTCTATAGAATCTATGTTATCAAGTTCCTCGTTAGAGTATCCAAGGTGACCACCAGCTTTTGGACCTTCAACAACTATTAAGTCAGCAGTAGTTTTCTCTTTTCTATCCCACATTTTTAAAATTACATTAGCAGCTTTTGCAGTTGAAACTATGGGTGCTATTTTTACATTACTTCCCTTTACTAATGATGGTAGCTTATTAGGTAATCCAGCTCCAGATATTATAAGGTCTACACCAGCTTTAACAGCTTCCTTTACGTATGTTTCATATTCTTTCATAGCTACCATAAAATTAATACCAATAATACCACCATTTGAGATTTCTTTGGCCTTAGAAATATGTTTTTTTATAGCTCTTAAATTTGCATTTATAGTATTAGTTTCAAAATCTTCCTCATCATATCCAATTTGAACTCCAGAAATTACACCAACACCACCAAGCTTAGCAACTGCACCAGCTAGTGATGACCTAGATATACCAACGCCCATTCCACCTTGAATTATAGGAACTTTTGCAACTAAATCTCTAATTATTAACTCTTTTATGATAATCCCTCCTCAATGTAAACATGTTTAAAGAACTAGATTATAATACTTAATATTATTACCTAGTCCTAATTATTATACTACAAATTATAATAAAAGAGTAGTTATATTTTGTATAGAAGACGATAATTATATTATATTTAAAACAGCTCCATTAGAATCGCAACATAACTCTTTTATTTCCCAATCAGATTTTAGTTTTTGTAGGTAATTTTTCATATTATCCACAAAACTATCATCATTTTCTTTTATTAAAGACATTATAGTAGGTCCAGCTCCACTTAAAAATACTCCAATACTATTTAATTGTTCAGATTTTTCAACAATATCATTGTAGTTCTCAATTAGAGTTCCTCTATAATCTTGATGCAATTTGTCTTGACAAGCTACTTTAAGTAGGTCAAAGTTTTTGTTTAGTAAGGCAGATATTAGTAAAGCAACTCTACTAACATTGAATACCCCATCAGAATATGGTATTTCCTTTGGTAAAACACCTCTAGCTTTTTCTGTTGATAACTTAAAATTAGGTATCATTGCACAAAATTTAAGTTCTTCAGGAATTTTTATAATATCATAATGTATGTTCTCATTATCAGTAACAGATACAATCATATTTCCTAAAATAGCAGGAGCAACATTATCTGGGTGACCTTCTATTTCTGAAGCTATATTTAGTAATTGATTTTTATCTAAATTAGCACCTGATAGAGCATTTGCAGCTATAACTCCAGCTACTATACAAGAGGCACTACTGCCAAGACCTCTACATATAGGTACTTCACTTTGGATTTTTATTTTGATACCAGCAGGTATTTTTTCTGGTTTAACTCTATCAAAAAAGTACTTCATAGATGTATAAACTAAGTTGTTTTCGTTTTTGTAAGCATCTTCACAACCTTCTATTTCAAGACCACTTTCAATTTCTTCAACATAAAATTTATTGTATATATTTAACGCAATTCCAAGACAATCAAATCCTGGACCTATATTAGCACTTGTTGCAGGAACTATAATCTCTAACATAATAATCACCTATACCTTTAAGAATTTTTTTATAGCTAGTTTTAATTCATCTTTTTCATAAATATCTTTATGTAGTATTTCTGCATTTTTAAGATTTTTAATAGGTTTTGGAATATCTATTTTAGAAATACTTGATAATCTATCAATTATAGCAAAGTCATCAAGGTCTTTAAAATCACAATCTATAGACTTTAGAACATCTTCAGAAAACTTGAATGGACTTGCAGTACTTACAATAACAGTTTTTGTGTTATCAGAAGTTTCTTTTTTATATTTTTCATAACAATTGTATGCAACAGCAGTATGAGTATCTATCAAATAATTATAATTTTTAAACACATTGTTTATCGTGCTTTTAACTTCTTCTTCATTTGAATATTCTCCATAGAATGAGGCTAAATTTTTTTCCATATCATCACTTATTTTGTAGACTCCTTTATCACTAAGGTCTGATAAAAGCTTATTTACAATATCAGTATTTCTATTTGATATTTCAAACAGTAATCGTTCTAAATTACTTGAAATTAATATATCCATAGAAGGAGAAGTAGTTAATTTCAATGTTCTATTTTTATCATATACACCAGTTTTAAAGAAATCATAAAGAACATTATTATCATTTGATGCACATATCAATTTGTTTATTGGAAGACCCATTTGTTTGGCATAATATCCAGCTAGAATATTACCAAAATTACCAGTTGGGACAACAAAATTTATTTTATCATTTAAATTTATCTCACTATTGCTAACTAATTTCATATATGAATAAAAATAGTATGCAACTTGTGGAAGAAGTCTTCCTATATTAATTGAATTTGCAGAAGATAATATATAATTATTATCCAATAGTTTTTGATTAAATTCTTTATCAGAAAAAATCTTCTTTACACCTGATTGTGCATCATCAAAATTTCCTTTTATACCAACTACATATGTATTTTTTCCAGTTTGAGTTTTCATTTGAAGTTTTTGTACTGGGCTTACACCATCTTCTGGGAAGAATACAATTATCTTTATTTTATCTATATCTTTAAATCCCTCAAGTGCAGCTTTACCTGTATCTCCAGATGTAGCAGTAAGAATCACAACATCTTTCTCTAAATTATCTTTCTTTATAGATGTTTTAAGAAGATGAGGCATTATAGTAAGTGCCATATCTTTAAATGCTAAAGTTGGACCGTGATATAGTTCTAAGAAATAAGTATCATTTACTTTATTTAATGGAGCTATACTACTACAATCAAACTTTTCATCATATGCATTTTCTATACAATTTTTAATTTCATCTTCAGTAAAATCACATAAAAATTTACTAAGTACAAAAAATGCTATCTGAGAATACGTTAAATTTACTAAATTTATAAGTTCATTTTTTACATTGGGAAATTCACTTGGAACATAAAGACCACCATCACTTGATATTCCTTTTATTATTGCTTGTGATGCAGTTACTTTTTCTTCGGTGCCTCTCGTACTTGAATAATACATTTTTTATAATCCTCCATATATTTTAAATTTTTAATTAGCTAATTAAATTAGATACAGAATATTTTAAAAACTGAATTTAGGTAATAAAAAAAGACCCTCATCCCTAAAAAAGGGACGAGAATCTGTTTCCCGCGGTTCCACCCAAATTGATTTTAAAAAATCCACTTGATACTTTAACGCAAGTAATAAAAACGTCTATTCCTACTAAAATCATTAAGATAACTTCGGATAGAAGCTCCTAGGTAGTTTTCAATCCTTCTAATTAGGGAAACATTTCAGCTAGTAGTTTCCTTCTCTGGTAATCGATTCAGATTTACTCTTCCTAATCAATGCCTTTCAATATTCTTAATATTATTAATTATTCTAGTTTATAAAACAGACAAAGTCAAGTATTAATATAAAAATTTGGAAAAAATATTTTTTAAATTGTAAAAAAATTGTAATCAAATTGAGTATTAGAAAAATATTTTTTTAACTTTTTTAAAAGTTTAAAAACCTAGATTTTCATAGTGATGAAGCTGTTTTTAATGAAAGTAATTAAAAGATAACTATTAAATATCTGTAATATTACAATTTTATACTACACTATATTACAAAAAAAGTTTACAAAACTTTAATTTGAAAAATGTAATTATATGGTATATCATATAAATATAAGTAAATAGTGCTAATATTTAAACTATTAATCATAATTGGTTCAACAAAAGTATATAGTTAATAATGTTTAATTTGAAGAAATTGTTAGTGTGAAATTACATATATATTCAAATTAAATTCATAAATATTTCACATAATAATAGTATACTGTAAACAAAAGGAGGTATTAAATATGGGAATAGTACTTATAACAGCAGCATTAGTTTTGGTTATGTATGGACTTTCAATTCTATCATATATATCAGAAAGCAATATATTAGAAGACACTGTAAATGATAACCAATAAGGTTTTGAATTATATAAATAAGTGAGAACTGTAAATAAAAGTTAATTTTTATTTGCAGTTTTTTTATATATATGTAAAATAAAGTTAATTAATAAAAAATAATGTTTTGTTTATAGTATATATGGATAATAATAGTAAAGTATAAGAATGATGAGAATAATATATAAGAAATAATAATATAAAGAGAGGTAAACGTTATGGTAGATATCATTGTAATTGGTGCTGGACCAGCAGGTTTAACTTCAGCAATTTATGCTATGAGAGCAGGGTTAAGCGTTACAGTATTTGAAAAAAATATTTATGGAGGTCAAGTTGCAAGTACCTCTGAGGTAGAAAATTATCCAGCAGTTCAAAAGATTTCTGGGGTAGAATTTTCTAATAATATATACAATCAAGCAGTTGCTCAAGGTGTTGATATTCAGTTTGATGAGGTTGAAGAGATAAATTTAGAGGGAAAAGTAAAGGTTGTAAAAACTTCTTCAGGTGAACATAAAGCAAAGGCTGTTATTCTTGCAAATGGAGTTGAAAGACGTAAATTAGGTTGTGCAGGGGAACAAGAATTTACAGGTAGAGGAGTATCTTACTGTGCAACATGTGATGGAGCCTTTTTTAAAGATAAAGAAGTTGCTATAGTAGGTGGAGGAAATACTGCACTAGAAGATGCTTTATTTTTAGCTAATAATTGTACAAAAGTGTATTTAATTCACAGAAGAGATAGTTTTAGAGGTGAAGAAGTGTTGGAGAAATCTGTGAAAGCAAGAGAGAATATTGAGATACTTTACAGTCATGGTGTAGAAAAAATAGAAGGAGAAAAGACTGTATCGAAAATAGAAGTAAAAAACTTAAAGACTGAAGAAAAAAGAACTATAGATGTTAGTGGTATTTTTATTGCTATAGGTCTTAAACCTAATAATAAAATGTTTGAAAATGTTCTTGATTTGGATGAAGGTGGATATATAATTTCAGATGAGTCTTGTACAACATCAGTAGAAGGTGTATATGTAGCAGGAGATAGTAGAACTAAGTTTTTACGTCAAATAATAACAGCAGCATCAGATGGAGCTATTGCAGCCGTTCAAGCAGCTAATTATATAAATGTTGAATAATATAAATTTCAAATAAAAATAGCCATATAAACTGAAATAATTTTTCAGTACTATATGGCTATTTTGTTAATTAGAGGTAAATGTACGTTTTATTTACCTTGTCTAGATTTGTTATATCTTAATCTATCATGTTCATTTAAGAATCTTTTTCTAAGTCTTATAGAATCAGGTGTAATTTCAACTAATTCATCATCTTCTATAAACTCTAGTGCTTCTTCAAGAGTAAATATTCTAGGAGGAGATAATTTTATAGCATCATCTGAACCAGAAGCACGTACGTTACTCATTTTCTTGTTTTTACAAGGGTTGACTACCATATCATCTTTTCTGGAATTCATACCAATTATCATACCTTCGTAAACTTCTACACCAGGGTCTACAAACATTACAGCTCTATCACTTAAGGCATTAAGAGAATACCCCATAGTAACACCAGGTCCTTGTGCTATTAAAACACCATTTCCTCTTGAAGGTATTTCTCCTTTAAATTCTTCAAATTTTTCAAATGAACGAACTAAAGTACCTTCTCCACGAGTAGCGTTTATAAATTCACTTCGATATCCTAAAAGACCACGAGTAGGTGCTAAGAACTCTATTTTTACATAGTCTCCTTCTATTGACATAGACTCCATCATACCTTTTCTCATGTTTAATTCATTTATAATAGTACCAGAGTAAACTTCAGGACAGTTTACAACAACTCTTTCTATTGGTTCCATTAGTTTTCCATCTTCTTTATGCATTAAAACTTCAGGTTTAGAAACACCAACTTCATAACCTTCACGTCTCATATTTTCAAGTAGTATAGATAAGTGAAGCTCTCCACGTCCAGAAACTTTGTATCCATCAGTAGTATCAAGAGGTTCAACTTTAAGACCAACATTTACTTCAAGTTCCTTTTCAAGTCTATCTTTCAAATGTCTAGTTGTAACGAATTTTCCACTTTTTCCAACGAATGGAGAGTCGTTTACTAAGAAGTTCATAGAAAGAGTAGGCTCTTCTATTTTTATCATTTCCATAGGTAGTGGACTATCTAAATCGCATATAGTTTCACCTATAGATATATCAGGAATACCAGCTATAACAACTATTTCTCCACTAGTAGCTTCATCAACTTCAACTTGTTTTAAACCTTCATACACAGAAAGTTTTGATACTTTTCCTTTAGATACAACAGAATCTTCTCTACATATAGCAACTTGTGTATTGTTTTTAAGAGTACCTTTGTAAATTCTACCTATACCAAGTCTACCTACATAATCATCATATGCAAGAGCTGATATTTGGAACTGTAGAGGTTCATTATCGTAATTAGGATAAGCTTCAACGTGATTTACAATAGTTTTAAATAGAGGAGAAAGGTCTTCACTATCATCATCCATTTCAAGTTTAGCAATACCTTGTTTAGCAATACCATATATTATAGGAAATTCGCATTGCTCATCTGTTGCATTTAAGTCTACAAATAAATCGAAAACTTCATTAACTACTTCTTCCGCTCTCTGGTCTTTTTTATCAATCTTGTTTATAAATAATATTGGTTTTAAACCGAACTCTAAAGATTTTTGTAAAACGAATCTAGTTTGAGGCATTGGGCCTTCACTAGCATCAACTAATAGAATAACTGTGTCAACAGTTTTCATAACACGTTCAACTTCAGAAGAAAAGTCACTGTGTCCTGGAGTATCAACTATGTTTATTTTGTAATCTTCATAGTTTATTGCACAGTTTTTTGAATATATAGTTATGCCTCTTTCTTTTTCAAGGTCGTTACTGTCCATAACGCAGTCTTTAACTACTTCGTTCTTTCTAAAAACACCGCTTTGAGAAAGGAAAGCATCAACCAATGTTGATTTTCCAGCGTCAACGTGGGCTATAACTGCGATATTTATAATTTTATGTTTTTGTGACATTTTTGTTGCTCCCTTCGATTAAAATAACTTATTAATTATAGCACAATATATTATTAGGTACAAGGAGGAATATATTAAATTGTATTAATATAGTTTAAATTGGATAAAACTGTTAGTTTTGCATCTGAAAATTATTCTGTTTAAAAAAATTTTTTAGACAAATAATAACCTTAATAGATAAAAAGATTAATAAAAGAGTAAAGGATGATATATGTTGGAAGTAACCAAAATAATAATTAAATATTTTGCAAGTGAAAGTGATACTTTTGTAAAAGAAGAAGTTTGTAATTTTGAAGAACTTCTTAAGTGGTCTCATAAATTTATTGAAGGTAAAAAGATAGAAGATGTTTTGTATATAAAGTCTAAAGAAAACTATAAAGTAAATGTGATTAAGTCTTTAGAAATTAAGGAATTGGAAATAGTGAGAAAACAACAGATACCACCGTACATGTAGTATTAATAATATATAAAATTAATATGTAATACTCGCAATAGGATATAAATGGTATATATGGTAATAATTTATATTAAAAAAACTTTTATAAAGTTTATATTTGGGTATAAAAGTATTAATTAGACATTAATTAGGAGGAACTTAAATATGATAAGAGTATGTCCAAACTGTTCAAATGTGGATGTAAATAAGCTAAAAACTTTGGTTGGAGAAGAAAATGTAAAGACTGGTTGTATAGGTCAGTGTAGAGCATTTAAAAAAGAAGCTGTTGGAATAATAGACAATGAGCTTGAAATAAAGGAAACAGAAGCAGAGTTTTTTGAAGCATGTAAAGAATAAATTTTAAATAAAATATAATAAATAGAGCATCTAAATTGTATAAGTATTAAACAATTTAGATGCTCTATTTTTATATATACATTTAATTATGAGTATACTTTTCTATTAAATACAAATAAATATAACTAATACATTTATTTATTAAAAAAATATTGATTTAATATACCTATAGGGGGTATAATAAAAATATAGATTTCTAAATAAGTAATTTATCAATATTACATATCAAAATAAAACGTTACAAATTAGCTGAAAATATATTGAAAGAAAGGAAGATTTTATTATGAGTTCAAATAAAGTGGTAGAAAGTTATAAAATTACAGGTATGACATGTGCAGCTTGTGCAAAGGCAGTAGAGAGAGTAACTAAGAAGATGGATGGAGTATATGACCAAAGTGTAAATATAGCTACTGAAAAACTTAAAATAGAATATGATAATTCTAAGGTTAATTTTGATGATATAAAGCAGGTTGTAGAAAAAGCAGGATATGGAATTATAAAGGAAGAAAGTAATAAAAAAATTGATATGAAAATTGATGGAATGACATGTGCAGCTTGTGCAAAAGCTGTAGAGAGAGTGGTAAAAAAATTGGATGGAGTAGAAAGTATTAGTGTGAATATTGCAACAGATAAAGCTAATATAGACTATGACCCATCAAAAGTAAAATTATCTCAAATAAAAGCAGCTATTGAAAAAGCTGGATATAAACCAATAGAAGAGGTAAGAAATAAGGTTGATGTGGATGAAGATAAATTGAGAAAAGAAAGAGAAATGAAGTCTTTATTTGTTAAATTTATAGTTGCAATAGTATTTGCAGTACCTCTGTTTTATATAGCAATGGGACCTATGATAATAAAGCCTATAGGGCCATGGCCTTTGCCAGAAATTATAAATCCTATGACAAATACTTTTAATTATGCATTAATTCAGTTAATTTTAGTAATACCAGTAATGATAGCTGGTTATAAATTTTATATAAATGGGTTTAAATCACTTTTTTCTTTAAGCCCTAATATGGATTCTTTAGTTGCAATAGGAACATTAGCCGCATTTTTATATAGTCTATATACGACACTACAAATAGCCAATGGACAAATTCAAGGTATGCACCATCATCAGTTGTATTATGAAAGTGCAGGAATAATAATAGCACTTATCTTACTTGGTAAATATTTAGAATCAAAATCAAAAGGAAAAACATCAGAAGCAATTAAAAAGCTTATGGGGCTACAACCTAAAACTGCAATAGTGTTAGTTGATGGTAAAGAAGTTGAAACTCCTATAGAAGAAGTAGAGATAGGAGATATACTATTAGTAAAACCAGGAACTAAAATACCCGTGGATGGAGTTGTAATAGAAGGATATACATCAGTTGATGAATCAATGCTTACAGGTGAAAGTATACCAGTAGAAAAGAATGTTGGAAGTAAGGTGACAGGAGCTAGTATTAATAAAAATGGTGTTATTAAGTTTAAGGCTGAAAAAATTGGTGGAGATACTGCTCTTGCCCAAATAATAAAGTTAGTTGAAGATGCACAAGGTACAAAAGCACCTATTGCTAAACTTGCCGATACTGTATCTGGATATTTTGTACCAATAGTAATTGCAATAGCTGTAGTTGCATCATTATTGTGGTTTTTAATAGGAGGAAAAGATATAGTATTTGTACTTACTATATTTATATCAGTACTTGTAATTGCTTGTCCTTGTGCATTAGGATTAGCAACACCAACTGCTATAATGGTTGGGACTGGAAAGGGCGCAGAAAATGGAATCTTGATAAAAGGTGGAGAGGCACTAGAATCTGCACATAAAGTAAATACAGTGATATTTGATAAAACAGGTACTATAACAGAAGGAAAGCCAAAAGTAACAGATATAGTATTAAATAATAATGTAAAAGAAGAATATCTTATCAAGATTGCTTCAAGTGCAGAAAAAGGTTCAGAGCATCCTCTTGGAGAAGCAATAGTTAAGTATGGAGAAGAGAAGAATATAAAATTTGAAAAAGTTGATAATTTTAAAGCCATACCAGGTGCTGGTATACAAGTTACTATTAATGATGAAAGTATATTACTTGGAAATAGAAAGCTTATGAATGACAATAATATAAAGCTTGGGGATTTAGAAGAAAAATCAAATATATTGGCAAGCCAAGGTAAAACACCTATGTATATAGCTGTAGATGGAAATTTATCAGGTATAATAGCAGTTGCAGATGTAGTCAAAGAAAGTAGTAAAAAAGCAATAGAAATACTTCATGATATGGGAATAAAAGTTGCAATGGTAACTGGAGATAATGCGAAAACTGCAAATGCTATAGCAAATCAAGTAGGTATAGATATGGTTTTGGCAGAGGTTTTACCAGAAGATAAGTCAAAAGAAGTTGAAAAACTACAAAATCAAGGAAAGTTTGTTGCAATGGTAGGGGATGGAATAAATGATGCCCCAGCTCTTGCAAAAGCAGATATAGGGATAGCAATAGGAAGTGGAACGGATGTAGCCATTGAATCTGCGGATATAGTACTTATGAAGAGTGATTTAATTGATGTTCCAACAGCAATTAAACTTAGTCATGAAACTATAAAAAATATAAAACAAAACCTATTTTGGGCATTTGGATATAATACAATTGGTATACCTGTAGCAGCAGGAATATTATATGTATTTGGAGGACCTTTATTAAACCCAATGATTGCAGCAGAAGCAATGAGCTTAAGTTCAGTTTCAGTCGTATCAAATGCACTTAGACTTAAAAACTTCAAGGCATATAAGAGAGATTAGATTAATAAATTAAATAAAATGTATCCAAAAGAGCTATCTTTAAATTAAAAGGATTAATTTACAAATTAAGATAGCTCTTTTTTCATGTAAAATTCACAACAATAAGATAAAATATAAGTAATATACGAAATTTTAAATAAAATAGAAAGGATTGATAGAATGAATTCGTCAATACTTGTAATTGAAGATGATTCAAATATACAAGAGTTAATATCAGAATTTTTAAGTGCAGAAGGTTATCAAGTTGATACAGCAAATGATGGGTTGGAAGGTATACAAAAGTTTAAGCAAGGAAGTTATGATTTAGTCATATTAGATATAATGATGCCAAACTTAGATGGTTATGGAGTTTGTAAAATGATAAGAAAGTCATCGAGCGTTCCAATTATATTTTTAACTGCTTTAAATGATGAAGGAGACCAACTTAAAGGGTTTGACTTAGAATGTGATGATTATATAACAAAACCATTTTCATTTAATCTTCTTATAAAAAGAGTAGAAGCAATTTTAAGGCGAAGTAACAAGACTATAAATGACAAATTTATAGTTTTTGAAAAATTAAAATTAGATTTAAACACATATATTGCAGAGATAGATGGAGAACCTATAGAACTTACACTAAAAGAGTTTAATATATTAAAAGCTTTGATAGAAAAGTATCCACAAGTTATAACTAGGGAAGGTCTTTTGGATAGTATATGGGGTTATGACTATTATGGAGATACTAGGATTGTTGATGCACATATAAAAAATATAAGAAAAAAAATATCATTACCATATATTAAAACTGTAAAAGGAATAGGATATACACTTGAGAAGGATATTTGATAAGTGGGAAAAGTTAAGTATAAAGTATAAGTTATTTTCAATAACGACATCATTATTAATAGCATTAGCTTTAATAATATATCTAATTTTATATTTTTTATTGCCATCATATTATCATGAGTATAAAATTGAGTCTCTTCAAGAAAGTTTGAAATCTTTAGTAGATAGTTCAATTCATTTCGATACATATACTTTAGAAGAAAGACTTTATTATATGGCTAAAGACCAAAATTTGGCTATTTTATTAAAAGATAACCAAGGTAAAATTGTATATGGTAAGAATGAAGTAGTTATTTTAAGATATAGTAAGTACATGATTAATAGTCTTGAGGATGAGTATAGAACTTCTATACCTATATATACTAAAGATGCAAAAGATGGTCCATATACTTTAGAACTCGTTATGCCATTACAACCAATTGACGAAGCAAACGAAGTTATAAGAAAACTAATGCCATACATCATATCAATAGCAATATTGATAGCGATTATTGGAGCATATATATATTCAATTGTAATAACAAAGCCTCTTATAAACATAATAGAGAGTGAGAGAGAACAGGAATATAGAAGGAAGGATTTTGTTGCTACAATATCACATGAACTAAAAACTCCAATAACCATAATAAGTGGTCAAATTGAAGGTATGATTTATAGTGTAGGTAAGTATAAGGATAGGGATACTTATCTGAAAAAATCGTATGAGTGTACACAAGAATTAAAAGATTTAGTAAATGAAATGATAGAGGTTTCAAAATCAGAAATACTTGAAAAAGATTTGAAATTGGTATCAATAAATATAAGTGAATTATTAAATAGACTTGTAAAGAGACAAGTATTTTTAATAGAAGAAAAACATATGAAAACTATTTTAAAAATAGAAGAAAATTTGGAAATTAAGGCAGACCAAGAGAGAATAACTAAGGCAATCAATAATATAATAAATAATGCCATAAAATATTCTCCTGAAGAATCAGAGCTTATAATTAGACTCTATGATAAAAATAAACGAATAAGTAAAAAGACTTCTAATCAAAGAGTGGTTTTAGAAATTGAAAATACTGGTGTAACTATCGAGAAACGTTATTTAGAAGAAATATTTAATCCATTTTATAGAATAGAAAAATCTCGTTCAAGAAAAACTGGAGGAAGTGGACTTGGACTTTATATAGTCAGCCAAATTTTTAAAAGTCATGGGTTTGATTATAGCATAAAAAACAAAGAAAACTCTGTAGTATTCACAGTAGAATTTAAAAATTAATTACTTATTATAAAGAATATATAACTTTCAATAATAGTTCATTTTAAAATCACAAAAAATTCATAATGAAACTGTATTATATAAATATAAAGAAGCTTAAAACCATAAAATACACCAACTATAATGATGAGATTTCCTTACATCCTCCATATAAGTCATCATTATAGTAACCCAACAATTAAGTTACTATGAATTTAAAAAATAACACCGAGCATATAATCTATGCTTAGTGTTATTTTTATTTTGAAATAAAAAATATTTAATTTATTGAAATGTATAGATTTAGATAGTTTAAACTATATTTAAGACTTAAAAATTATAATTGATATTACAAATAAATATATGTACTTTGGGAAAAATAAATATAGGAAGTATTATATTTACAGAGGAGGTAGTTTTGATGGATAGATTAAAAAGAGATATGAAAAATATGAAAGAAGATTTAAAAGAAGGTGTTAAAAAGACAGCTTATGTTATGAAAAATACAGCTGAAGATTTGAAAGATGATGCACAAGGTGCTATGGTAAACTTAGAAATAAAAAAAGATGAAATGATGGAAAGATATGAACAAAAGAAATTTTCTAAAGAATTAGAGAAGCAAATGAAGAATGAAATGAAATAAGCTTTTATTTATGAATAACAAATTATTGTATTCATATAAAAAGTAGCCAGTAATATTAAATAGTTTATTTAAGGAAATAGACTTTCTAAAAATAACTGTATTAGATTTAGAAAGTCTATTTCAAATTAGTTTTATAAATAGACATAAGGATAAAGTAGATGTTATAGAACTAGATTTTAAAAAATAGATACTAAGGATAAAATAAATATTATAGAAATATGTTTTTAAGAATATTTATCAAATAAAAATTTATATTTATAAGAAATCCTATAAAACATATAATTAAACTTATAAAACATTTACATTAAATTCTGATAAAATATCTACTATATCAGGAGTAGGCGTTTTTTCTGTAATTATAGAACTAATATCTTCTAAATGAGCAAACTTGAAATTTCCATCAAATTTAAACTTTTTATCTTCCATAACTATAAATACTTTTTTACTTGAATTTATTATAGCCTTCTTCGTAAGACCATCTTCAATTTCAAAAGTTGTAAGTGAAGAGTTGAATACATCTACTCCACAACTTCCCATAAAAGTCTTATCAAACTTATATTTCGATATAAACTCTATAGTTGGAGTACCGACAAAACCGTCTAAACTGAGATTTAATAAACCTCCAGTGGAAATTATATTTAAATTATTTGGTTTTGAAGTAACTACATTTAGTATATCCAGCATATTTGTAACAAGTGTTACTTTTTTATTACTTTCAGCTAACAACTTCGCAAGCAAGATGTTAATTGTAGAGATATCTAAAAATATAGTTTCTCTATCTTCAATTAAATTAAATGCTTTTTCTGCTATTATTTTCTTTGTTGGAATATTAATTTCTTTTCTGTCTTTTGTATCCTGATTTTCTAGTGTTTCTCTAGCTAGTACAGCTCCTCCATAAATTCTTCTTATTGAAGAAATCTTTTCTATATTTTTTAAATCTTTTCTTATACAATCTTCTGTAACATTAAATTTAGAACTGAGCTCTTTGACAGTAACTCTACCTTCTTTTTTTAGGATATTTAATATAGCTTGGATTCTTTCTTCTGCAAACATTTTCTACCTCTTTTCGCAATATAGTATTATAGTAAATATTATAAGATAAAATACAATATATCAACTATTTTAACATGAAATACAAAATTAATTTAATATAAAAAGTATGTTTTTTCTAACTATATATTTAGAATTTAGTAAATAAAAAAATTATAAAACTAAGAAGGAAAAGTAAAACAATAATAAAAAATAAAAAACAATAAGCAAAATGTTGAAAATAATACCAAATCAATATATAATAAGAATAAAGAAAGATTAAAGGGGGATATTTTAATGCAACTAATCTTAGATACAGGTAATGTGGAGGAGATTAAGGAGTTATGTACTTGTTTACCAATAGATGGTGTAACTACAAATCCAAGTATTGTTTCAAAAGAAAAAAAGAATTTTAAGCAACTTATAAATGAAATTGGTGAGATTATAGGTGAGGATATGCCTATACATGCTCAAGTGTTAAGTACAAAGTATGAAGAAATATTAGAAGAAGCATTATATATAAGTAGTTTGAGAAAAAATATATATGTAAAAATACCTGTAACACAAGATGGTTTAAGAGCTATAAAAGACCTTCACAGAAAAGGTGTAAAAATAACTGCTACTGCAATATTCACTGCTCATCAAGGTTTTTTAGCTGCAAAGGCTGGAGCAAATTATATTGCACCTTATGTAAATAGGCTTGATAATATATCTGGTGATGGAGTAGCTATGGTTTCAGAACTTATAAAAATAATAGATACTTATAAAATGGATACAAAAGTACTTGCAGCCAGTTTTAAAAATGCACAACAAGTTATAGAATTAATGCAACATGGGGTGCATAGTGTTACAGTACCATATGATATTTGTAAATCTATGATGAATCATCCATTAACTGATTGGAGTGTAGATAAGTTTATAGAGGATTGGGAGAATACTTTTGGAAAAGGAAGTAAAACAAATAATATTTAGTATTATGGTAAAAGAGTAGTTTTGTCCAATTTCACAAGAACTTATATAAAAAGATGAAAATATGAATTTTCTTTTTAATAATTTCGTTATTATCTTAAGTTAATTCATATTTTCATCTTTTTTAGGTTTCTAGTCCTATAAATTTCCACCAAGGGAATGTTATACATATTATTATAAAGTAGGTTAAAGGAATCAAAGTTAAACCGTATTTGAAAATAACCTTGCTATTATACAGATTTTCACCATGACCAACCATTATTGTAGCATGATGAAATGGTAATATGTACTGTATGCTTACTATAATGTAGACAAATAGACATAAAGTAACACTATTTTCCTTTAGTATATGTAAACTTCCAAGTAATGGTATTACTACAGATGATGTAGTGACAGCACTTCCAAGACATATATTCAAGATTATTGTGAGAGTTATCAAAAACAATATTGAAATAATTTCTGAAGAGTTTGGTATAAACTTTATCAAATAATTTCCCATTATATCTACAACTCCAGAGTACTTTAACACTCCTCCAATTGAAAATGCTGCTATAAAAAAAATAAGGACCTTCCAATTTATTTCTTTTAAAGTACTAAATCCAACTATTTTTCTTAGTAATAAAAGAAGTACACAAATTGACATTATAATTAATGTGTTTATGTTATGTATGAACTGAGTTAAAAACATAAAAAACATTATTCCTAGGCATAAAAATACGTGTTTTTGTTCTTTGTTTAGCAAATTAAATTCTTTTTTTAAATTAGAATATGAAAAATGAAGTTTATTACCCTCAAGATTTTCATTAGAAATAAATTTTATTGAATGCAATTCTTTTTTAAAGACAAAGGTAAATAAAAAATAAGTTATAAAACAAGTAATTATAGTTGGAACAGACATATAAAAAGCCCATTGACCCCAATTTATATTACAATTTCCAAGTTCTAGTACAACATAATTTAGAAGAGTGTCTCCATTTACAAAAAACATTGATGTAAAGGTAGATGCTGTAAATATACTAAATAAAAGTATAGATTTTGAATCTTCAGTTATCTGTTGTTCTTTTAAAAACTCCTTGTAAAAAGCAGATACAAGAATAACCCTTGGAAATGGTTGTGGGATAAAAAATATTAAAAGTATACCTAAAATATACGATAAAAGAATCATTTTTTTAGGGGTATTTACAGTATTTAAAATTAACTTCTCAGAAATAATTTTTGCGACACCTGTTTTTGTAACTGCATTAGTAATTATGTATGCAAGAATTATTATGTAAAAATTTTCTGTAAATAAAAACTGTAAAATAACCTTTATTGGTGCAATGTTAAATATAAACGCTAGAATTACAAAAAACAATGCAACAAAAGTTTTTTCAACTGAGTCTACAGCCCATATCAAGATAGTTAAAAAAGATAAGCATATAGAAAATTTTATGTTGAAACTGTAATTAAGAGAGAAGTAGAGAATTATGGTAGCTATAACAGTCATATAAAATTGTTTTGGCTTAAGAATAATACCCATTTTTATATTCACCTCCATAATTTATTATATCATAATGGAGGTGAATACAATGAATGTGAATACATTTTATAAAAAGATTATTCATTGATTCTATGATTTACAATAGCTTTAGTTTTCCAATGTCCTTTCTTATAGTAGATAACTGTAACAATAAGACCTAAAGTCCAACCAAAAGGAATACCCATCCAAATTCCGTCTGTTCCAAAAAATTTAGAAAGCATATAAGAAGCTGGAAGTCTTCCAAGCCATAAAGATACTATTGAGCTTATAAGTGCAAACATGGAATCACCAGCACCTTTCATTGCACTTGAAAGTACAAAAGAAGTTCCAATAAATAAGAAGAATGGTCCTATTATAAATAAGTAAGAAGAGCCAATTTTAATGACATCTTTATCAGTATTGAATAGAGCAATTAGATTTTCCCTAAATAGCAAAATTAAAGCAATAACTGTAACTGCTAAAACTAAGGTCATTTTTATAGATTCTCGAATGCCTTTTTTAACTCTTTCATTTTCTCCAGCACCTATGTTTTGAGCAACAAAAGTAGAAACAGCAGAACCAAGATTCATAATAGGTAAGCTTATAAAATTTTCTATCCTAAGACCAGCACCAAAAGCTGCCATAGCAGATGTACCATAACTATTAACTAAAAATTGAAGAGCCATATTTCCAATTGAAAACAACATTTGTTGAACTCCACTTGGAAGTCCTAATCTAAGTCCATCTTTAAATATTTTGTTATCATATACAATTCCCTTGATTTTAAATTTAAGCACTTCATGTTTTTTATTTAAATAAATTATACTTATTATAAATGATACTGCCTGAGCCATTATAGTGGCAAGTGCAACGCCCTCAACACCCATTCTTAGCACGACAATAAAAGTTAAGTCTAAAACTATATTTAGAATTGTGGCTATTATCAGAAAATAAAGTGGAGTTACTGAATCTCCAAGTCCTCTAAGTATTGCACTTACTGAATTATATCCAGCAGAAAATAATATTCCACTAAATATTATAGTAAGATACAATTTTGATTGAGCAAAAACGGATTCTGGTGTATTCATAAGCTTAAGCATGGGGCCACCAAATACTATTCCAAGAATACTTATTAATATAGAACCAATAAATAAAAGTATATATGTAGTATCAATAGTAGCTTTTACCTTTTTTAAATCTCCTGAGCCATAAAATTGTGACACTAAAATAGAAAATCCAAGGCTAACACCCATAAGCGCTGCCACCAATAAAAACATTATAGGGTTAGCTCCAGAGACTGCCGCCATTGCTTCTTTTCCAATAAATCTACCAACTATTATACTGTCAGCTGTATTGTATAGTTGTTGAAATAAACTACCAATAAGCATAGGCATGGCAAAAAAGAATATGGACTTTCCCTCATGACCTGTAGTTAAATCTTTCACCTTATTCCTCCAAATAAAAAAATTATTAATTTATTATAGTATAATCTTAACATAAACTTTATATCCAAACTATAAATAAATTGTATCAAAATATCATATATTTTTTTAAAATGTAAAGAATATAATTATAATTTGAATTTAATAAATCAATATTTAATATAATCGAATATTAATACAAAATCAATACAATATATACGTATATATTGACAAAATTAATTATATAAATTAAAATAATATTCGTAAAGAAAAATTCATGTTTTGTACTGTATAACATATAATTTTGACAATATGGGTCATAAGTTTCTACCGGAATACCGTAAATATTCTGACTATGTATACTATTATTTAGTTAATTAAATATTTAATTAACTGAATTATGAAGGATACGGCTCAGCTTATCAACTACTGTGTCGTTTTTTTGTAAAATTTAATAGGAGGTGTTGTTATGCAAACAACAAACAGTAGTACTATGCAGAAACTTTTTCCAATTTTGACTAATAAAAATGTCGACATGAAGAAGGAAATAATTGCAGGAGTAACTACTTTTTTAACTATGGCTTATATAATAGCTGTAAATCCAAATATTTTATCTGAGACAGGCATGCCTGCAGGTGCACTTGTTACAGGTACTTGTTTAGCAGCAGCATTTGGATGTATTTTAATGGGTGTAGTTGCTAACCTTCCTTTTGCTTTAGCATCAGGTATGGGTCTTAATGCATTTTTTGCATATACAGTAGTTTTACAAATGGGTGTTCCTTGGGAAGTAGCTCTTACAGCAGTATTTGTAGAAGGTATTATTTTTATAGTATTATCAGTAAGTGGAGTTCGTGAGGCTGTTGTAAATGCGATACCAAAAAATATGAAATTAGCTGTTACAGGTGGTATAGGAATATTTATTGCACTTATAGGTCTAGTTAACAGTGGAATTGTTATTGGAGACCAAGCCACTCTTATCAAAATGGGTAGATTTACACCAGCAGTAATAATAACTTGTGTAGGATTAATAATTATTGCTGTATTAGATAAAAAAAGAGTTAAAGGTTCTATACTTTTTGGAATAGTAGTGAGTTCATTACTTGCTTGGGCATTTGCTTTTATAAATCCAGAGTATGCACAAAAATTAGGTATATATTTACCTGGTGGATTATTTAAATTCGAAAGTTTAGCACCAATAGCAGGTAAAATAGATTTAGGATATGTACTACATCCAACAAATATAGGTGGTTTTTTAGTAGTAGTTTGTACATTTTTATTTGTTGATTTTTTTGATACAGTAGGTACATTAGTTGGTGTTTGTTCTAAAGCAAACATGTTAGATGAAAAAGGGAATGTTCCTAATGTAGGTAGAGCCTTACTTACAGATGCGGTTGCAACTACAGTTGGTGCAGGACTTGGAGTATCTACAGTTACAACTTATGTTGAGAGTTCAACAGGAGTTATCGCAGGTGGAAGAACTGGATGGACAGCAATAACAGTTGGAATTTTATTCTTAGCTGCAATGTTTTTCTCTCCTGTATTTATAGCAATTCCATCATGTGCTACAGCACCAGCTTTAATATATGTTGGATATTTAATGCTTGGTACAGTTAAGGATATAGAGTTTGATAATATAACTGAAGGTGTTCCAGCTTTTGTTACTATTGCTTGTATGGCATTAACATATAGTATAGGTGATGGTTTAACTTTAGGTATATTAACTTATGTTTTCGTAAATATATTTTATAATATATTTGGAGCTAAAAAGGCAGAAGACAAAAAACATGTTTCTGTAGTAATGATTGTTCTGGCAATATTATTTATAATAAAACTTTGGCTACTATAATAGGTATTATTTAAAATTTTAATTTAATATAAAATAAAGGGCTGTAATTTATTATCAATTGTGATGATAAACTACAGCTCTTTTGTATTTGTTGTATTTTTGTATTTATTGTATTATTTAATAATGTCTATTAGTTCTCCATTTTGTAAAGTTTTAGGTGTAATTACTATATTGAACTCTTTTTGCAAATCTTTTATAATATCTAATTCTTTTTTTGTTATTATTGAGATTGTGTTACCACTTCGATTTCCTCTAGCAGTTCGACCACATCTATGCAGGTATTCATTTTTACTTTTTGGAAAATCCAAGTTAAAAACATGACTTACATCCACAATATCTAGTCCACGAGCAGATAAATCAGTTGTAATTAAAATCTTTGCTTTACCAAGTTTAAATTTATTTATTGCATTCTTTCTATCTTCTTTTTCCATATTTCCAAAAATTCCTATTGCTTTGTAATTATGATAATTTAGTTTTGATACTAGGACTTCTATATTTTTTTCATTATTTACAAATACAATAGCTTTTTTTGGATTTGTAGCTGCTAATGCCTTTCTAAGAAAAGTAAATTTATCCCTTATCTCACCTAATAAATATGAGTGATTGATGTTAGGATTTATTTGTGATTTTTCCTTTGTTTTTATTATTTCAAACTCCTTCATAAGTTTATCACAAATTTTTATAGTGCTATCAGTAAGACTTGCAGAGCATCCTATAATTTGTCTATCTCTTAACGTTGTTCTTATTATGTCTTCTATACAAGTTATATTTTTTCCATTCAATAGATTGTCCACTTCATCTAAGATAATAGTTTTTATATTATGTGATTTTAGTTTCTTTTGTTTTATCAAGTCTAAAACTCTTCCACAAGAGCCAATTACTATGTGTGGTTTTACTGCTTTTATATTTTTTATTTGTTTTTGTATATTGACCTCCCCAATTAAAGCTAAAGAAGTAACGGAGAGTTCTGCATTTTTAGCCAATAATTCAACCTGGTTTGTAATCTGCATTACTAATTCATGCGTAGGTGCAAGTATAAGAGCTTGTGTTTCTCTTTTTGATGTATCAATTTTTTCAAATATAGGTAAAAGGTATGCTAGTGTTTTTCCTGTTCCAGTCTGTGAATTAATCAATAAATCCTTATTTTGAATTATATTCCCTATAACAAGTGACTGAACTTCTGTTGGAGAAGTTATGTCTTGTTTTTTGAGTCCATCTATTAGAGTGGAACTTATTTTTAATTGTTCAAATGTATTCATATTTTACTCCTTATATTTTAATAATTATAGTCAACTATTTTTTATTATACATTGTTTATTCAAATCGAACTATATATTCTTTTATAATTATGTGTAATTTGAAAGTAAATATCAATTATATTTATACCTTTATATTTCTGATACCTTTGCATTTTATAGATTTCTAAAATAAACAAATAAAAGTTGTAATTGTTTGATATTTGTTATATATTATATATAACAAATATCAAAACTATAATATGGAGGGAAATTATGTTAAAAGTAATCAATGTATCTAAATCATATAAAAATAAAAAAGTAGTAAGTAGTGTCTCATTTGATGTAAATGATGGAGAGCTTTTTGGGTTTATAGGACATAATGGAGCAGGTAAAACTACTACTATTAAAGCAATTGTTGGAATACACGATTTTGAAGAGGGAGAGGTACTAATAAATTCTAAATCTATAAAAAAACAGCCTGTTGAATGTAAAAAGGAAATGGCATATATACCTGATAATCCAGATTTATACGAGTCATTAACTGGTATACAATACCTTAATTTTATAGCTGACATATTTGAAGTTGCCAAAGATAAAAGAGAAGAGTTAATAAAATATTATTCAAATAAGTTTGAACTCAATAAAGCATTAGGAGATTTAATATCTTCATATTCACATGGTATGAAACAAAAATTAGCTATAATTTCGGCTTTGATACACAGCCCAAAAATCTTAATTCTTGATGAACCTTTTGTAGGTCTTGACCCAAAAGCTTCCTTTATATTGAAGGAAATTATGAGGGAGTTTTGTGACAAAGGTGGTTGTATATTTTTCTCAACACACGTTTTAGAAGTTGCTGAAAAAATTTGTGATAAGATTGCCATAATAAAAGATGGAAATATAATTGCTTATGGAACTACAGAAGAAGTTAAGGGAAGTAATTCACTTGAAAGTATTTTCATGGAATTAATAGAGAAATAAAATGTTTTTTATACAATATAGTGTCTAAAGTGAGGAATGATAAAATATGAGCAATCTAAGTATATTAATAAAAAATAATATAATAAATGAATTTAAATTAAATGCGTTAAAAAAAGCTGACGGTAGAGAAAAACAAAAAATAATGGGAATGATGCTTTCAGTTGTTATAATAGCGGGTCTATTAATTTTTTATGTAACGAGCTTAAGTCTCTCTTTAGTTGATATCTTAAAGCAAATAAATCAACTGGAAATGCTACTGATATTTGGTTTTGGATTATCAACATTAACAACTATTGTTACATCATTATATAAAACGTCATCATATCTATTTCAAGCAAAAGATTTAGACCTTTTGACTAGTTTACCTATAAAAGAATCTACTGTACTAGCAAGTAAGATATTAATGTTGGTTGGAGCAAACTATTTATTTTCTTCAATATGTATGATTATACCTGCAGTGGTTTACTTTTTAAATTCTGATGTAAGTATAACTTATTTCCCTTATTTGATATTGCTATTTTTAGCTTTACCATTATTACCGATAGTTGCTTCATCAATAATTTTTCTATTTATAGGGCAGATATCATCAAGAATAAAATACAAAAATTTAGTATTAATAATAGGTAGCATTATATTGATGTTGCTTTATACCCTACTTATGTCAAGACTTAATTCTATGTCAGTTGAAATGCTAAAGAATAGTGTGTCTATTTCAGAGACGATTAGAAAAGTATATCCTCCTATATATTATTTTGTTGATGCTCTTAAAACAGGAAGTATAGTTTCATTTTTAGCATTTATAGCCATCTCAATAATACCATTTTTTATGTTTGTAACTCTGTTTGCAAAAAAATTTAAAGATATAAATGCTAAGATGAGTGAAGGATATAAGTCAAAAAATTATGAATTTAAGGGTCAAAAAACTTCAAGACCTTCAAAAGCTTTATTAAAAAAAGAATTTAAGAGATATACTTCTTCGTTTATATACTTTTTAAATTCATCTGCAGGTTTGTTATTTCTAATAGTAGGTACAATTTTAATATTATTATTTGGAGCAGATAAAGTGGGTGAGTTACTGAAATTGAATATAGATTTTAATCTTATAAAAATACAATTATTGGGAGTATTCTTCTTTATAATAGTAATGAATTGTACAACATACTGTTCAATTTCTCTTGAAGGAAAAAATTTATGGATACTGAAATCTTCTCCAATAGATGAAAGAGAAATATTCTGGTCAAAAGTATTAATGAATTTTTTATTGAATGCCCCATTATCTATTTTATGTCTAATATTAGTATCTATAAGATTAGACTTTGAAATTCAGTTTATTATTGTATCAATCTGTTTGATTGTAAGTTTTTCAATGTTTGTAGCATTGATGGGATTATTATCAAATTTATTATACCCAAACCTTGATTGGAAAAATGAGGTGGCTGTAGTAAAAAGAAGTGCAAGTATGATAGTTACAATGTTAGTATCATTAGCTTATGTAATTATACTTGGAGGTATATATGTATTACTTGGAATTTCGTTTTTAAATATATATATTATTTTGGCAAGTATACTTACTTTGATATTAGATTTTATGATATGGAGAATTATTTCTACTAAAGGAGTAAGAATATTTAAAAATTTATAGGTGTATTTATGTCAAATAAAGACTTATCTTTTTTAGTCTTGCAAATAATAGGTTAAGTAGTATACTATGTATAGTGATATGAAAAAATTTAGGAGAAAATAAATGAGAAAATTATCCAAAAGAGAAAAAGATTTTATTCAATATGGATTTTTATTATTTTTGATATGTATTACTACTTATTTAGTATTAACTACTTTAGATATAAAACTAATACCTAAAATTATAAGGCTAGTAAATAAGACTTATATATTTCTTGGCATATTGACAATTATAGTATATATGATAATTGAATCTATTGTAACTCATTTGATAATAAATGCAGTTCAAAAAACAAAAGTAAAATTTATTGGTATTAAAATGGCTACAATGGGATTTTACTATAACTTAGTTACTCCATTTGCATCTGGGAGTCAACCAATGCAAATATATGCACTTACAAAATATGATGTAAGCCTTAGTAAATCAGTGGCTATAGTTACTAATAAAACTGTAGTATTTCAAAGTACAGTTACTGTATTTTGTGGAATTTTAATTTTGCTAAATAAGTCATTACTGATGGAGCAAGTACATTCTGTGAAAGTCTTGATAACTTTTGGAATGATTATGAATGTAAGTATGTTGTTAGGTGGACTACTAATAGTATTTAGTCCAAAACAAGTAAAAATGATAGCAGAAGTTTTGATTAATTTTTTATCTAAATTTAAAACATTTAAATTTTTAGATTCAAAACGTGATAGAATAAATCATTATATTGATGATTATAATTATTCTATAAAAATATTTATTAAAAATGTAAGAATCTTAGTTTTAAGTATATTACTTACTGTGTTACAATTAATCGCATATTTCAGTATAGTTTATTGTGTGTATAAAGCCTCAAATTTAAGAGGAGTTTCATATGTACATATAATGACATTACAGGTCTTTTTATATATGGCTATATCACCAATTCCAACACCAGGAAATGTTGGAGCTAATGAGGTTACATTTTTTACTATGTTCTCCAATATAATTCCAAAAGAATTATTGGGGTACTCTGTACTCTTATATAGTGGGTTTGTATACTATTTTATATTAATAGTTTCAGGTTTATTTACATTTGGAACGCATTATACATTAAATTCTTGGAAAAAGGAAGATAAAGTAAATTCTAATTTAGATAAGGTTATTGAAAAATTAAATTAATAAAATAATTAGGGAAATTCTATATATAAATATGGTGTTGAATAAGCTATATTATATTGAGATATTTCCCTTTTTTGATTAAAATTATAGAAATTTGAAATAATAAGTAATAAACAGAAAAAGTGATATTGTTTTGAAAGGAGAAACTATGAAACAAGATAAACAAAATGAAAAACAAAGTGAGATTTCTAAGATAAAACAAAGCAATGATAATAAACTTGAAATAGCTCAAGAATTACATGTAAGTAAAAATATAGGGAATATGCTTGGATATAGAATAGATAAGAAAAAAATGAATAGACCAAGTTAATGAAAATGTTGAAAATGGTACATTTTAAAAAATATATATAATGAAATGTTTTATTGTTAAATTTAAACTTATTTTAATGGAGGAAAAAGTCGAAAAATATCTAAAAAGATATGGATATAAAAAATATTAATATATATATACTATAAACTTGACAAAATCAACCTTTTAATAACTAGCAAAAAATAGCAAAATTATATAAGCGTTATTTAATTGTCAAAAATGAAAGCTAAATTGCATGTCCTAAAAAAAATGATTGATAACATTTATTTGTGTGCTATAATTATATAGTAAAACAATAAGTATATTGCATAATGTATGCAAATCGGGAGGAGAGACGGACATGGAAGCATCTATACACACAATTGCCAGCAATAATTTATTGATAATTTTTGCTATTGTAAGTATAACTGGAATAATTTGTAGTAAGCTTAGTGAAATAATAAAGGTTCCAGATGTAGTGTTATATTTACTTGTAGGTATTTTAATAGGACCATCATTTTTAAAATTTATAGATATTCGTGGATTTCAAATAGAAAATCAACTAATACTTACATTTGGTTCTGCATTTATTTTATATTTAGGTGGAAAAGAAATAAGTTTAAAAGTATTGAGAAATGTGAAGATATCTGTATTCTTATTAGCTACTTTAGGAGTTGTGATATCTGCTTTTATAATGCAACAAGTAATAGGATTTACTTTTGGGATAAGTGCAATGACTGCTTTACTAGCAGGAACTATAATAGCATCAACAGACCCAGCCACTCTTGTACCTATATTTAATCAGGTAAAGATAAAGGATAGGGTAAAACAAACTGTAATAAGTGAATCAGCTTTTAATGATGCAACAGGAGCTATACTAACATCAGCAGTGTTGGCTGTAATTTTGTCAAATAAATTTTCATTAGGTGAAAATATTTATGAACTGGGGACAATGGTTATTGTCGGAGTTTTAGTTGGTTTAATTACAGGAATACTGCTTTTGAAATTAGTTAATGATAAACCTTATGGAATATTTAAAGATTTTGCACCAATAATATCTGTTATTTCAGTTGTAGTTGCATATGAATTATCTACAAAATTAGGTGGAAGTGGATATATGTCTTGCTTTATTGTAGGTATAATAACTGGTAACAAGAAAAACTTTAAAATTTGGTTAAGTCAAAAATCTTATGATGCAGATTTTTATGTTGCTGAAACTTTAGGTACTATTTGTCGTATGGCAATATTTATAATATTGGGTAGCCAAGTTAATTTGGCTCAGTTAAGTAAATATTTTATGCCATCTGTAATTACAGTATTAGTATTAATGTTTATAGCAAGACCACTTTGCGTTTTAGTTTGTACACTTGTAGACAGGGAAGCAAAATGGAGTAAAAGTGAAATATTATTTATGATGTGGGTAAGGGAAACAGGCGTAATACCAGCAGCACTTTGTGGTATTATTTCAGCAATGAAAGTTCCTGGATACGAAGTGATTTCATCTGTAGTATTCATGACTATACTAATTACATTAGTAATACAAGGAAGTACTACAAAATTAGTAGCTAAAAAACTTGGATTATTAGAAGAAGAAGTGATAAATATAAGTGAAAAAGTATCAACTTTTTAAAGTTTTGCTTTAAAATAGTACCTGTTAATGGCTATTTTAATATTGTCTAATGATGATTATTGAAATAGTCATTTTTTTATGTATAAGTAATTTACAGAATTTACATATTAGACATATTTATTATCAAAATTTGTTGAAGCTATGATATAATTAGTTGTATTTAAAATAAGAATAGCAAATAAGGGAGGAAATTTATGTTTACGGTTATGGATATTGTACAGCCAGATACAGTAGAAGAAGCGTACTCAATTTTAAATAAAAGAAAAACTAACCAAGTAATTGGTGGAAGTGCTTTTTTAAGAATGGGGAAAAAAAGAATAGGAACAGGAATAGAATTATCTAAATTAAATTTAGATTATATAAAAGAGTATGAAGATTACGTTGAGATTGGTTCTATGACTACTTTTAGAACATTAGAAACAAGTTCCATAATAAAAAATAATTTTGGAAGAATAATAGAAGATTCAGTTAAAAATATAATAGGAGTTCAGTTTAGAAATGTAGTAACAGTTGGTGCAACAGTATTTTCTAAATATGGTTTTTCTGACTTGATAGTAGCATTACTTTCATTAGATACAGAAGTAGAATTATATAATATTGGGAGAATTAGTCTTGAAGAGTTTCTAAATAGAGATTATGAGAAAGATTTACTTATTAAGATATACATAAAGAAGACAAATAAGAATGCTTCTTATAAATCACTTAGAAATGCAAAGAGTGATTATCCAATTCTAAATGTATCTGTATCAAAACATATGGAACAATTTAAGTTATGTGTAGGAGCAAGACCGCAGAAAGCTACGATTGCAAAACAAGCTAGTGAATTTCTATCTAACAATGAAATCAATGAAATTAATATAGATAAAGCAGTAGAAATAGCATCAGAAGAACTAACTTTTGGTTCTAACATGAGAGCATCTAGGGAGTATAGAAAAGCTATGAGTAAAGTACTTTTAAAAAGAGCTATAATGGAGGTTATTTAATGTTAGTAAAGATTAATATAAATGGGAAGAAAAAAAGTGTTGATATAGAACCAGAAGAATATCTGGTTGATACTTTAAGAAAAGTTGGTAATTTAAGTGTGAAAAGAGGTTGTGACACAGGCTGTTGTGGTTTATGTACAGTTTTAATTGACAAGAAACCTACATTATCCTGTGCAACACTGACATTGAGAGCTTTAGATAAAGAAATAACTACAATTGAAGGTTTAGAAAATGAAGTTAAAGAATTTAGTGAAGTTTTGGTAAAAGAAGGAGCTGAGCAATGTGGTTTCTGTTCTCCTGGCTTTATACTTACTGTACTTGCAATGAAGGATGAGCTTGAAAATCCTACAGATGATGAAATAAAGCATTATCTTACAGGAAATCTATGTAGATGTACAGGGTATATGGGACAGTTAAGAGCTATCAAAACTTATCTGGAGGTAAAATAGAACATGAATATAGTTGGAAAAGGAATCAAGAAAATAGATGGAATGAGTATCACAACAGGAAAGCCTGTATATACAGATGATTTATCAGCAAAAGATGCTTTGGTGGTAAAGATACTTAGAAGTCCTCACGCTTATGCAAAAATAAAAGATATAGAGACATCAAAGGCAGAAATGGTTGATGGTGTTGAATGTGTTTTAACATATAAAGATGTACCAAAATCTCGATTTACACTTGCTGGTCAAACATATCCAGAGCCATCTCCATATGATAGATTAATTCTTGAAGATGTTGTAAGATATGTAGGTGACGAAGTAGCTATAGTGGCAGCTATAGATGAAAAAACTGCAATTAAAGCAATGAATCTTATCAAAGTAAAGTATGAAGTACTTACACCTGTTTTGGATTTTGAAGAGGCAATAGGAAATAAAACTATGGTACATGATGAAGATAGACATTGTAACTTTGATATAGGTATGCAAAGAGAAAAAAATATAGTATCCCATCATGATTATACAAAAGGTGATGTAGAAAAAGTATTAAGTAATTGTGATGTAGTGATTGAAGAAACTTATTATACTCAAGCTCAAGCACATGCAATGATGGAGACGTATAGGGCATACAATTATTTAGACCATATGGGAAGATTGGTTGTAGTAAGTTCAACTCAAATACCATTTCATGTAAAAAGACATTTATCTCGTGCACTAGAAATACCAGCTAGCAAAATTAGGGTTATAAAACCTAGAATTGGTGGCGGATTTGGTGGTAAACAAACTGCATGTGTTGAGATTTTTTCTGCAATTGTTACTTTAAAAACAGGGAAACCAGCTAAAATAATTTATGATAGAAAAGAAACTTTTAATTGTTCAACAAGTAGACATGCAATGAGATTAAAAGTTAGACTAGGTGCTACAAATGATGGCATAATAAAGGCAATAGATATAAAAGCACTTTCTGATACAGGAGCATATGGAGAGCATGCTTCTACAACTATTGGTTTGGTTGGAGAAAAAACTTTACCAATGTATAATAAAGTTGAAGCAACAAGATTTATTGCAGATGTGGTATATACTAATAAGATGCCAGCAGGAGCACTTAGAGGGTATGGAGCATCACAAGGATGTTTTGCTGTTGAATCAACTATAAATATGCTTGCTAATAAATTAAAAATGGACCCAACAGATTTAAGGTTAAAAAATGTGGTAACAGAAGGTGAAACTACATTTGCATATGGTAAAACTTTAAATAGTGTCGATTTAATAAAATGTATAAATAAAGGCAAAGAACTTATTGGATGGAATGAAAAATATCCTTGTAAACATCTTGATAATGGAAAAATTAGAAGTGTGGGTATGGCAATTACTATGCAAGGTTCTGGTATACAAGGTCTTGATAAGTCTTCAGCTGAAATAAAATTGAATGACTGTGGAGATTATACTCTTATGATAGGTTCTACTGATATGGGTACAGGAAGTGATACGATTTTAGCTCAAATGGCTGCTGAGGTTCTTGATACAAGCATTGAAAATATAACAGTTATATCAGCTGATACTGACTTAGTTCCATATGACCCAGGTTCATATGCTTCAAGTACTACTTATGTAACAGGTATGGCAGTAGTTAAGGCAGCTCAAGACTTAAGAGAAAAAATAATTTCTGCTGGAGCAACTAAACTAGGTGTTGAGAAGGATGAAGTAGAATTTGATGGTATAAAATTAACTAGTAAAAAAGGTAGCACTTTATTATTCGATATAGCAGTTGATTCTACAATTGGTCCAGATACTAATCAATTAATAGGTCTTGCTTCTCATGGTAGCCCAGTATCTCCTCCTCCTTTTATAGCAGGTTTTGCAGAAACTGAAATTGACACAGAAACTGGAAAAGTTGATTTAGTAAATTATGTAGCTGTAGTAGATTGTGGAACGGTTATAAATAAAAATCTAGCTAAGATACAAGTTGAAGGTGGAATTGTTCAAGGGATTGGAATGGCATTATTTGAAGAAGTTAGATACACAGAAAAAGGAAGCATGGACACAAATACATTTATGCAATACAAGATTCCAGCTAGATGTGATATTGGAAATGTTAAAGTAGATTTTGTTGAAACTTATGAACCAACTGGACCATTTGGTGCTAAATCTGTTGGAGAAGTTGTTATAAATACACCTTTACCAGCAATACAAGAAGCTGTGTTTAATGGAATTGGTGTAAGAATAAATACACTCCCTATTACACCTGAAAAAGTTTTTATGGAAATGAATAAATAATTATTTATGAAAATTTAGACTAGTTTTACATGTTAAACAACCAGTTATGTCATACCTGTTGAAAGATATTTAATAAGTAGTTATTATAATATTATGAATTTTACTTATAAAATACAAAATTAAATAAGGGGATGATGTTTTGGCTGGTAATCTAAATAATATGAGAGCAGTAAATAATTTTAGAGGAGATAAGAACATTTTAGAATGTTTAGTCAGCTTTGAGGGTCGTTCAATAAGTCAGAGAAAAGTAAGGGTATTTTTTAAAGAAAAACAAAATCAAATAGAAATTGATTTTGCAGAAGAGGAAATTTCTAAATTGGTTGAAAATGTTGTTTTAAATACATCATATCAAGAAATGTTATATGATGAAATAGAGAAACAACTGGAAATTGATTGTATAGGTACTTGGATGATATTATCTAAATTAAAAGATGGTAGTAGAGTTCACTGATTTTAAAATAAATTATTAGAGCCTAATTTTAAGGCTCTTTTTTGCTGTTTTTAATTAACAATAGAAAATTTATCTTTAGTTTGTATATAATTTTAATATCATATATTCTATATATATAAAATTGAATTTGTATGTATTATGTTGTATAATATAAAATGAATTAGGAAAATAGTTCGCTAAAATAATTTGTTTTTATAAAATTACTGTTTAAGTTTATAGATTTTGTATAAAATAAAGTTATGTTATTAATTTTTTTAGAAATAAAACTTTTACTAGGAGACAGATATGAGAAAAAATAGTATTAATATAGCACTAACTGCAGCAATTACAGCAATCTATGCAGTTTTAACATTATCATTGGGATTTATAAGTTATGGACCAATACAATTTAGGGTAGCAGAGATTATGATGCTTTTGGCATTTTTAGATAAAGGATATATAGTAGGTCTTACATTAGGTTGTTTTTTAGCAAATGTAATAGGACCATATGGTGTACCTGATATAATTTTTGGAACATTAGCCACATTTATAAGTGCAAGTATGATTTATATTACTAGAAAGTTAGGTAAACAGAATAAAAGTACTTTAGTTATAGCTTCTTTATGGCCAACTGTTATAAATTCGATTGTGGTTGGTCTAATGTTAAATGTATTCTTTGGGCTTCCATTAATTCTATCTATGATACAAGTAGGTTTTGGAGAATTTGTAGTAGTAACAATTGTAGGAGTACCATTTTTCTGCTTTTTAATGAAAAAATATAAAAATGTCATTAATATTAAATTTTAAATAGTGTATAGTAATTTAATTAATTGAGAGTATTATTAGTGAAAAGAGGTGTTTATTTGTCGAAGGTAAAAAGATTGACTGATGTTTGGATATATATTAATGATAAGCAAAAGTTTACAATAAAAGAGTTGTCAGAAGAATTTAATCTTTCAGCTAAAACAATACAACGATATTTAAAAGAATTAAATAAAATGGGACTTCCAATTCAAGCAGAACAAGGTAGAAATGGAGGTTATAGGGTGCTAAATAATAGCTATATACCTCCTGTTATATTTACAGAAAAAGAAGTTATGATTATACTATTTGCACTTAAGTCACTTCAGATTTATAATTATAAGTTAATGGAAATAGAAATTAATTCTATAATGAGAAAAGTAAGTTATGAACGTAAAAGCAGTATAAAAGTAGGTATAGAAAATATTAAAAGATACATTGGCTTTGTAGCTAATGATACTAATGATGGAGATTTTAAGAGTAGTAATGTAACTGAGTTTTTTAGAGCTTCTTCAGAATCTCTAATTTTAAATATTAAGTATAAGTGTGGTAATCAGATTTTGGAAAAAAACGTATGCCCTATAGGTATATATTTAAATAAGGGAGCATGGTTTTCACCAGCATATGATTGTAAAAGTGATAAAATAATATTAGTTCATATAGATAATATAATTGATATAAAAAGAACAGGAGAAAGTAAAAAAATACATATAAACTTGGAAGAATGGTTACATGAAGTATATAACAATTTATATGGAAATAGTTCAACTACTAAAAAATTTGGTGAAATTATTTATCTAAATGTATTATTAACTAAAGAAGGTGTTTCTAAAATAAAGGACAGTTCTTGGAATTTAGATATGGAGCTAAATGAAGATGGTAGTGGAATAATTAGTACATTCATAAAGGTTGAAGATATAGATTGTTATGCTTCGATTTTATTTTTTATTGGAAATAATGCTAAGGTTATAGAGCCAAAATTTTTGAATAAGCTACTTTATGATAAGGCCAATGAGTTAAGATATTTTTATGAAGAAAATATGGTATAATATTTAGAAATGTTGAAATTAAATAATTATTAAGGAGATATACGTTATAATGGAAAATTTTAATAAGAATGCTAAAATAATTGGTATTGGAGCTGAAGGTATTAATATAATAAATGAAGTAGAAGAAAAAATAAAAGCAAATATGGATATAGAAAAAATAAACATAAATCAAGAGATTGAAAAAGAATATGTTAGAAGTCTTTTAGATGGTGTAGATATATTATTTTTGATATATTCATCTGAAGATAAACATATTAGAGATATTATAAAAGCTGTTTCATATATGTCAAACGAAAGAAGAGTTCTATCTATAGGAATGGATTGTTCAGAGAAGGAAAATAAAGAAGATTTAGAGCTTGGGAGAGAGTTTAAAATCAATAATGATAGTATATTTAAATTTGTTGATTTAATGAATATCATGGTAGAGTCTATTTCTGATTCTTGCATGATAAATATAGATATTACTGATTTAAAAGAAGCTATTGTAGGAGATAAAGGAATTAAGTATTCTTTTGAAGAGTTTGAAGATACAAAGTCATATAGCGAGATAGCTGACATTTTATTTGATAGGATGGAATATATTGGTGAGGAATTTATAAGTAAGAAAGGAATTGTATTTGTTGAAGGAAGTCCAGAATTTTCTATAATGGAATTGAATGATTTAATAAGTAATATTCAGAGCAAGGTAGAAGAAAGCTATGAAGTAATATTTTCTTTATATATAAAGGAAAATTTAAATGGAAATATTAGAGTAGGCTTATTGTATAATTAGTATATTTTAGATATTAAGGAGAGTGTATATGTCTGAAAATATAAGAGGTACAGAGTATTGGTTAATGGAAGAATTTTTTTATCAGGAAACAGACACACCACAGATTTTTAGAGAAGAAAGCATAATTGCACTTGGATTTGATATAAAAATAAATTTAAAAAAAGTATTCAGTATGGGGAAAAAATCAGAAAAGTATATTAATGAGAATTGTAATGATAAAGATTTTATAAAAAAGTTTATGTCGATTAAAAAAGGAGATTATTTTTTATATAAAGCATATCAAAATATAGAAGAAAAAGTTAAATGTAATGTGTCTATTGGCATAGTTGAAGAAGATTTTGAAAATGGATATGAATTAAGTCATATTTTAGGGCATACACTACCAGTAAAATGGATGCATAATTTTGATACAGTTTCAAATTGTAAAGTATATATAAGTGAATTTTATAAATTAAATAATAATGATATTAGCTCATATTTAGAAATTATTAAGTCACAAGATAAGAAATTATTGAGAAAAAGAATAGAAGAAAGTGAAAATAATAAATGGTATTTAAAAAACTATTATTATAAAAATGTAGATAAGTGTGTAGATGATGAAGAATTATTTATTCAGCCCATTAATCTAGAACAATTAGAAAGCCTAAAAAATATAAAGACAGATGATTATATTTTATTGTATAATAGCGAGAAAGTAATTTGTGAAAATGACCATACAATGAAGAGTCTATTTGGCGTATGTCAAGTTATGGAAGGGTTCGATAAAGAGAAAGTAAGTGCTTTGGAGGGTGGATATTTTTTTCCTGTTAGATGGATAGAGTATGAAAAGGAGAATATAGACGGAAATGCATGGGTTATATTTGAAAATAATAGTATAGTTGAAAAGTATGTAAAAAGATTTACTAATAAAATGGCATTAAATACTATACTTTATGGACCACCAGGAACTGGTAAAACATACAATACAAAACAGATGGTTTACAATCTAGTAAGTGAAACCAGTCTAAGAAACAGATACTATACAGGTTACTTAGATTATAAAAACAATGTAGAATTTTGTACATTTCATCAATCATATGGATATGAGGAATTTATAGAGGGTCTTAAGTCTGATGGTGAAGGCAATTTTAAGCCAGAAGATGGGATATTAAAGGATATATCTATAGAAGCATGTTATAATGCATTGAAATTTGAAAAAAAGATGAGCTTTGAGTTGGAAAAAGATAGCTTGACTTTAGAAACTATAAAAGACAGGAAAAAGAAATTAGTATTAGAAAATATAGAATATAGTGAGAGTTTTAATTTTGAAGAATCAGAAAACTATGTTTTAATAATAGATGAAATTAATAGAGGGAATGTATCTAAAATATTTGGTGAGCTAATAACATTATTGGAAGATGATAAAAGACTTACTAAATCAAATCAAACTATTGTCAAACTACCATATTCAAAGGAAAAATTTTCTCTACCTCCAAATTTGTATATAGTTGGAACTATGAACACATCAGATAAATCAATAGCACTTTTAGATATAGCTTTAAGAAGAAGGTTTAATTTTGAAGAAATTATGCCAGATTATGATTTATTGTCTATTGTAGATGGTATAGATATTAGAAAAATGCTATATACAATCAATAAAAGGATAGAGTTTTTATATGATAGAGACCATGTTATTGGACAAGCTTATCTACTTGCTGTAGAAAATATTAATGATATAGTAGTAGTATTTAGAAGTAAAATAATACCACTTCTTCAAGAGTATTTTTATTATGATTCAGAAAAAGTAGGTTTGATTTTAGGAGGAATTGGAAGAAATGAAAAAGATAAATACATTGTTTATAAAGAAAAACTTATAGCTTCTGAGTTATTTAAAAATAATAATGCCTCAATAATGGAGAGTAAAGTTAACTATTGTATAAAACAAAACATATCTAGTGAGGAGCTAAAAAATATATATGAGTAAAAATATATATGTTAAGGAAACCTATGAATGGATAAGGGTAGGTAATGGTGAAAATGAGCTTACAGAAATTGAATATGAAAAATTGCTTAAGCATCTAGAGAACAATAATGATGTATTAAAAAGTAATATAATAGATATTAAATACAAAAAACTTAGATTTATAAACTATGTAGGCATCATATGTTTTGAAAATGTAATACTTGAAATACTTCCTAAATTGTCATTAAGTGATAATCTTGTAAAAGATAGAGAGATACTATTACAGATGCTTTCTATATGTAATAAAATTCCAATTACAATGAATGAAAAAATAAGATTGAGTTTGAAAAATTATAATCTCTTAAATTTTTTTGTTATGTATTTCATTGAGAGTATGCAAACACAGATGAAAAAAGGTATTTATTTTGAATATATAAATAAAATAGAGAACTTAAATGTTATGAGGGGTAAAATATTATTAAGTACATATGCAAAAGAAAAAGGCATTTCTCCAATGAAAATAAGATGTGAATATGATGAGTATAGTGAAAATAATTTCTTGAATCAAGTTCTTAAAAAAGCATGTATATCTATTTTATGTAGAATAAATGACAATTCAATTCAAGGCAAGATTAAAAAAATTTTAAGCTATTTTCAAAATGTAGATTTAATTTATATAGATAGAAAAAAACTGTTGGATTATAAATTTTATAAAAACAATGATAGATTTAAAGATTGTTATTTACTAGCTAGACTTCTACTTTTAAATTTGTCTATGGATAATAGTCAAAATAATCAAGAGGCATTTTCTATATTATTTGAAATAAATACTTTGTATGAAGAATATATAGGAATTTTAATCAAAAGTATATGGGACAATTCATTTAGAGAAACATATATACAAGATAAGAGTAAATTTCTTTTGAAAAATGAACAAACTGGTAAGAAAAACTTTAATTTAAGACCGGATATAGTTTTATATGACTTAAAAAATGAATATGAAATTATAATTGACACTAAATGGAAAGCTATTGAAGTAGATTCAAATGTTTTTTATAGGTCAAGTGATATATACCAGATGTATGCATATATAACAGCATATGAAAATGCAAAAAGATGTATATTATTATATCCTTGTATTCAAAAAGATAAGAATTATAGTTCCTGGAAATTATCAGAATCATTTAAGGGTAAGTTTATAGAAGCAAAAACTGTGAGGTTAGATGATATAAAAAACACAAAAAATGATTTAAAAAAGATAATTTTTAATTATAAATTTTAAAAATAAGAATTTTAAAATTTATAAAAGTAATTTTATATAGGTATAAAAATTACGAGTAGTATAAAAAATTTAATAAGGATTTAAATTAAAAATTTTAAAAATTATTTCCATATAAAATATGGCATTGTAATTGCTTATTTAATAGAGGATTTTTGTAAAATGAAGAAAGTATATCTATCAAATTAAAACTAAGTAGATATACTTTTTATTAAGTTTTGTTTTAAAATAATATTATTAAATTATAACTAAGCTTTTCTGTTATGATATAATTAAATAGATAATGTGAATGATTATTATATAGAATACTTATTTGGAGTTGATATTTTATGGACAAACACAGTGATTCAGTAATGTATGGTGGAATGGAAGTATATAATATTTGGGGAACAACAACAGTAGACTCCATAATTGGAGAGTCTGATGTAATGCGTGCTCTTAAGAATAGAATTTGTAAAATTGGAAATAGTGATTCTACTGTAGCTATAACTGGAGAAAGTGGCACTGGAAAAGAATTAATAGCAAGAGCCATTCATCTCGCAGGAAACAGAGGGAATAAAACATTCGTTGCTATAAACTGTGCTGCTATACCAGAACCTTTACTAGAAAGTGAACTTTTTGGATATACAAAAGGAGCTTTTAGTGGAGCAGATTCAAAAGGTAAAATTGGTAAGTTTGAATTGGCCAATGGAGGGGTTGTATTTTTAGATGAGATAGGAGATATGCCAATTCAACTACAATCAAAGTTATTGAGGGTATTACAGGAAAAGAAGTTTACGAGAATAGGTTCAAATGAACTAATTGATATAGATGTTAGAATCATATCAGCTACTAATAGAGATTTATTTGAGTTGGTTAAGGAAAATAAATTTAGAGAAGACTTATACTATAGATTGAATGTAATACCTTTAGAAGTGCCTCCACTTAGAGAAAGAGGAGACGATATACAAATATTAATAAACAATTTTATAGACAAATATTCGAGAAAGATGAAGAAAAACGTGTACCATATAGAGCCAGATGTGGAACAAATGTTGCTTAAGTATCCTTGGCCAGGAAATATTAGAGAGTTGGAAAATACTATAGAACTGGCATTAAACCTTCTTGAGGAAGATGGAATAATACATAAAGGAATAATAAATAGAAAGATACTTGAATATTTTAAGTTAAATAATATAAATATAAAGTTACTTGAGGAAAGTGACTATGAGATAAGTATGGAACAAGACATACTTACACTTGAAGAGTTTGAAAGAGCCTATATAAAGAAAGTGTTAAAGTTTTACGGAAATGATACTAAGTCTAAAAAACTGGCTGCCAAAAAACTTGGAATATCACTAGCTACATTGTACAGAAAAATAGATGTATAATAATTAGGCTTTTTATTCTCAATTCTAAAATTTGAAATTATAAAATTGATAAAAAACACTTGGAAAACTATTTTCTAAGTGTTTTTTTGTGTAATAGCATTTTATTATCCAAAAATAAAAAAAATTTAAAAGAATTTAAAAAAATAAATGCTTTAATAAATTATCAAATACTAACAAATATAATAAAAATTATATATGTAAAACAATTATGTTAAAAAATTGGCATTATAATTGCTTCATATTAAATTGAGATGACAAAATAAAAAAAGAAAGGATGTTGTGTGAGATAATAATAACTGTCATTAAAAAATAGTTGGGAGTGATAACCTTGAGTAAATATCAAAAGAATGTTTCTATGTTTGATATTGATGGAAGGCCACCAATTTTAAAGTGTTTGCCACTATCAATGCAACATATACTAGCAATGATAGTTGGAACTGTTACAGTACCTATAGTCGTAGGAGGAGCTGTGGGTGTTAGCCCTACACAAATAACACTTTTAGTGCAATATGCATTAATAATAGCTGGTATATCAACACTTATACAACTATATCCAATAGGAAATATTGGTTCAAGATTGCCTATAATTTTTGGAGTTGGTTTTACTTATGTACCAACACTTGTAGCAGTCGGAGGAAATTATGGATTAGCAAGCATTTTGGGTGCACAATTAATAGGGGGAGTGGCTACAGTATTAATAGGGATATTCATAAAAAAGATAAGAAAATTTTTTCCGAATATAGTTGCAGGAACAGTGGTTTTTACAATTGGATTATCTTTGTATCCTATAGCAATAAATTATATGGCAGGTGGTGTAAATAGTCCTACTTATGCCTCTATGCAAAACTGGGCAGTAGCGGCTATAACATTAGTGGTAGTTATAGGTCTTAGTCAATTTGCAAAAGGATATGCAAAATTGGCAGCAATATTTTTGGGAATTATAGTTGGATATTGTGTATCTTTAGTTCTGGGTATAATAAATTTTGACCCTATTAGAGAGGCAACTTGGTTTGCGATACCTAAACCGCTTGAATTTGGGATGGAATTTGATATGCCTGTAATAATCTCAGTAGTAATTGTAAGTATAATCAATGCTGTTCAAGCAATTGGAGATTTATCAGCTACTACAATGGGAGGCATGGATAGGAATATCACAGATAAGGAATTATCAAGTGGAGTAATAGGAAGTGGAATTTGTACTATGATAGGAGCTTTGTTTGGAGGTTTACCACCATCATCATATAGCCAAAACGTGGGGATGGTAGCTATGAACAAAGTAATAAGTAGATTTGTGCTTGGAATAGCTGGTATATTTATGTTATTGTCGGGGTTTGTGCCTAAATTTGGTGCATTAATGACTACTATACCATATTCTGTTTTAGGAGGAGCTACAATATCTATATTTAGTATGATAACAATGACAGGTATAAAGTTAATTATTACAGAAGAGTTGTCATCAAGAAATATTACCATTGTTGGTTTGGCAATTGCCTTAGGCATGGGAATAACATCAGTACCAGCAGCCCAAGAGGCATTTCCTTCATTTGTAAAGTTAGTATTTGGAGAATCTCCAATAGTAATTGCAACATTGGTTGCATTCGTTTTAAATCTAATAATACCAAATAAAAGTCTAGAGGATGAGGCTAAAGAAAGAGCTGTTATGGAAGAGACTAATTAAGATATAATAATTTAAAAGAATTGTTTAAATTATTTAGTATGAGATTGTTAGATTATTTTTGATAGCTATTCATTTTAATAAAAAATTTAACAAATAAATATATACCAGGCAATTAATGTTCATTTAAGTTGAAAATCGGGGAGGGAATATTTAGAAATTTGTTAATTTTTTATAAAAATAGCTCAGTTTAGCTGTGTTTATCGGTTGAGCAATAAATTCATGGTCATAAAAATATTTATAGAAAATAATTATAAAAATATTTAGTCAAGATATTTATGTATGGGAGGATTTATTTTATGAAAACACGTAATACTTCAAAATATGATGTCGATGGGATACCACCACTAAAGGAATCAATACCTTTGGCCTTACAACATCTGTTAGCAATGATAGTAGGAAATATGGTACCTGCGATATTAATAGCAAACGTGGTAGGACTTAACCAGGGGCAAGCAACAATGTTGATTCAGGGTTCTATGTTAGCAGCAGGTTTAGCAACGTTTTTACAGTTATATCCAATACCTTTATTTAAAGGATTTAAGTTAGGTTCAAGATTACCTGTAATGATGGGAATGAGTTATGTATTTTTAGGAGCTTGTCTTTCAGTAGCAGCTAAAGATGGTTTAGCAGCTCTATTTGGAGCACAGATTGCTGCTGGGGTAATCGTATTCTTTGTAGGATTTGGAGTTAAGAAAATTAGACATATATTCACTCCAATAGTTTCTGGAACTATAATAGCATGTATGGGACTTGGACTATTCGCAACAGCTATAAAGAATTTAGCTGGAGGAGAAGGCACACAAACATTTGGAAGCCCAATAAACTTCACAGTAGGAGTTATAGTTGCTTTTGTAATAATAATGATAAATAAATACGGTAAAGGTTTAGTAAAAAATTCTTCAATATTAATAGGAATATTAGTAGGTTATGCTATATCTTTAGTTTTAGGATTGGTTGATTTCTCAGCCGTTCAAGGAGCAGCTATAGTATCTTTACCAACACCAGCAGCTTTTGGATTAGAATTTAGACCAGAGTTAATAGTAATGTTTACTATTATTTACATAATAGGTATAGCTGATATGATGGGTGCCTGTACAATAGCTACAGTAGGAGCAATGGATAGAGAGGTAACTGACGAAGAATTAGCATCAGTTGTTTTAGGAAATTCTATAACTTCTATAATTTCATCACTATTTGCAGCTCTTCCAACTGGAGTATTTAGCCAAAATACAGTAATTGTATCTATGAACAAAGTTACAAGTAGATTTGTAATAGCACTAGGGGCACTTGTATTATTACTAGCAGGGATATCTCCAGCATTGGGTGCAATAATGACAACTATACCATCTTGTGTTGTTGGTGGAGCAACTTTAGTAGTTTTCTCATCAATAGCAATGTCTGGTTTCTCTATTATGAGTATGGATGGATTCACTGAAGAAAACAATCTTATAGCAGGTGTATCTATAGCAACAAGTATGGGTCTTACAACTGCTCCACAAGTTTTAGACCAATTCCCAGAAACAATTGGAACTGTCCTTGGAGGGTCAAGTATAGTTTCTGGAGCAATAATAGCTATATTACTTCAAACATTATTTAAATTAAAGTCACGTAAAAGTGCTGAAAACGTTACTTCAAATCTTGAGGAAAATATTGGATAAATGTATTAGATATAATATGAGAAAACCATATGGTAAAATGTTGTAATGAAAGTATTCAAAGGGGGATTTAAGATGATTGATATACTAATAAAAAATGCAATAATTGTTACAGTTAATAAAGACAGAGATGTTATATTTGATGGAGCAATAGCTATTCAAGGTGACAGAATCTTGGACATAGGAAATACAGTTGATATTGAGCCTAAGTATCTTGATGCTAAAAAAGTTATAGATGCTAATGGAAAAGTAATATTCCCTGGCTTTATAAATACTCATAATCACCTGTTCCAAGTGTTATTAAAAGGTTTAGGTGATGATATGGCACTTCATGAGTGGTTAAATACAATGATGTTTCCATCAGCAAAATTCTTAACAGAACAAGATACTTATGATGCTGCAATGCTTGGATGTATGGAAGGTTTAAAAAGTGGTATAACTACAATGGTTGATTATATGCATACTCACAATAGACCAGGACTTACAGATGGAATAGTAAAGGCATATAAAGATTTAGGCATAAGAGGGGTTGTAGGTAGAGGTTGTATAGATTTAGGTATTCACAAAGAGCTTATAGAAGATGTGGAAACGGTTGAAAAAGATTTGAGAAGGGTATTCGAAAAATATCATAATTCAGAAAATGGAAGAATAAAAATCTGTGTAGCTCCTTCTTCAATGTGGGCTATATCTGAAGAAATGGGTAAGATGCTTTGGAATATAGTTAAAGAATATGATTCATATTTTACAGTTCATATATCTGAAACAGAATTTGCAAGAACAGCAACAAAGGATATACATGGAGAAATAGATATAAAATTACTTGAAAAATGGGGTATAGTAGGTCCAGAAGTTGTAGCAGTACATTGTGTATGTATAACTGATGAAGACATGGAAATGCTTAAAAAGTATGACATAAAAGTTTCTCATAATGTAGCAAGTAATATGTATCTTGCTTCTGGTGTTGCACCTGTGCCAGAAATGTTAAAAAAAGGTATAAATGTGAGTTTAGGTCTTGACGGTGCAGCAAGTAATAACGCACAAGATATGGTAGAGCTTATGAAACTAACAGCTTTACAACACAAAGTAAATAATTGTGACCCTCTGGCAATTTCTGCAGAGAAAGTTCTTGAAATGGCTACAATTGAGGGAGCAAGAACTCTTAGAATGGAAGATGAAATAGGTTCTTTGGAGATTGGGAAAAAAGCTGACCTAGTAATATTTAACTCAATGCTTTCTCCAAAATCAATACCTCTTCACAATCCTGTATCAACTTTGGTATACTCAGCTAGTATGCACAATGTAGAGAGTGTTTTAGTTGATGGAAATGTAATACTTGAAAATGGAAAAGTAACTACAATTGAAAGTGAAGAACAAGTGTTGCTTAATGCACAACATGCAGCAGAAGAATTATGTAAGAGAGCTAATGTAACTAATAGAATGGAAGGACATAAGTGGAATAGCTTATACTAATATTAAAATAAGATTGTAATAATATTCTATTACAACATTAGTTTATCTGTAGGAGGAGAAAATGGAAAAAATAAAATTAAATATTAATGATTACATGTATGAAATAGAAGTTGAAAAGAATGAAACTCTTTTGCATGTACTTCGTGAAAAATTAAATCTAACTGGAGCGAAACAAGGTTGTAATAGTGGCAGTTGTGGAGCATGTAAAGTTTTGATAGATGGAGTTGACATGAAATCTTGTAAACTTCTTGCAAAAAACTGCGAAGGTAAAGTTATATACACTATAGAAAGTTTTGCTAATGGAGAAAATCTTCATCCAATACAAGAAGCTTTTATAGAAGTTGGAGCTGTACAATGTGGATATTGTACTCCTGGTATGATTATAACAACACAAGCTCTTTTAAATAGAAATGCATCTCCTAATGAAGATGAAATTAGAGAAGCTTTTAAAGAAAATCTCTGTAGATGCACAGGATATGTAAAGATTATAGAAGCTGTAAAATTATCTGCAGCTAGATTAGGGGGTAGATAATTATGGAAAAGGTAATAGGAAAATCATACCCTCTAAAAGATGCAGCTTTAAAAGTTACTGGTCAAATGAAATACGTGGCTGATATGAAACCACAAAATGTACTTTACGCTAAGATGCTTTTAAGCCCTGTAGCACATGCAAAAATAAAAAGTATAGATACAAGTGAAGCTGAGAAAGTAGTAGGTGTTAGAGCTATAGCTACTTATCTCAATACATCACAAAGAAAATACAATGGTTCATTAAGATTTTATGAGCACAAAATACCTGAAAATGAAGTTATATTTTCAGATACAGTTAGATTTGTTGGTGACCGTGTTGCAGCAGTAGCTGCAGAGACTCCAGAAATAGCAGAGAAAGCTGTAAAACTTATAAAAGTTGAATATGAAGAATTGCCAGCTGTATTTACTATACAAGATGCAATAAAAGAAGATGCTATCTGCATACATGGAGATTCAAATATAGTTTCTCAAAACAACATAAATGGGGGAGATGTAGAAAAAGGCTTCAAGGAATGTGACTATATATTTGAAGATGAATACTCTACTCCAGCAATACATCATAGTGCAATAGAGACTCATAGTGTAATTGCACACTATGATTATAATGATAAATTAACTGTACATACACCTTGCCAAAATACATTTGGATTTAGAATAATACTATCTCAAATTTTTGGGATGTCATTAAATAAAGTAAGAGTTATAAGACCTGCTATTGGAGGCTCATTTGGTGGAAAATTAGAACTTACAATTGAACCAGTAGCAGCCGCATTATCAAAAATGACAAGAAGACCAGTTAAAATGGTTCTTACAAGAAAGGAATCTATGATATCAACAAGAACTCGTCATGGGTCTTTTGTAAAATTAAAAACTGGTGTAAATAAAGATGGTGAAGTAATAGCACAAGACATAAAAATATATACAAATACAGGAGCATATGCATCAAGTGCTTTAAATGTTATAGGAGCACTTAGTCATAAAGTATTTAAAGTTTATAAAATACCAAATATAAAGTTTACTGGGATGCCTGTATATACAAATACACCAATAGCAGGAGCTATGAGAGGCTATGGGTCACCTCAAATATTTATGGCTCAACAAGCTCAATTTGCGAAAATAGCAAAGGAAATAGGTATGGATTTAGTCGATTTTCAAAATAAAAATGCAGTAGAGCCAGATGATGTCGATATAATCTTCCACGGTTCTCTTGGAAATCCTAGAGTATTGGATTGTATAGAGCAAGGTAAGAAGATGTTTAAGTGGGATGAAAAGAAAAAACTTCCAAAAGAAGAAGGAAAATATTTAAGAGGTATAGGTATGGCAATAGGTGCACATGGTAATGGAGTTTTTGGTGCACATAGAGATGTTGTTACATTGACTCTTAAATTAAATGAAGATGGTACGTTGACACTACTAACAGGAGCTCATGATATGGGTAATGGTGTTGTAACTATGCAAACAATGATGGTAGCTGAAGTTTTAGGAATAACACCTGATAAAGTTGATACATTTGAAACTGATACGGATGCATGTACATTCAACCTTGGTGACTATGCAAGTAGAGGGGTATTTGTAGAAGGTGGAGGAGCTAAAAAGACAGCAGAGAAATTGAAAAATCTTATATTAGAAGAAGCAGAAAAATTACTTGAAACATCAAAAGAAGATTTATATCTAGACAATGGATGTGTAATTAGTAAACTTGATGAAAATGTAAAAGCATCACTTTCTGATGTCGCAGTATATAGTCAAAGTAAATCATTAAGAGAGTTAACTGTTGTTGAAGATTATTCTTCACCAGCTGGACGTACTTCTTATGGTGTACATTTTGCTGAAGTTTTAGTAGATAAAGAAACTAAGGATATAAAAGTAGTTGATTTTGTAGCTGTACATGATGTTGGTAGAGTTATAAATCCTCTAAATTTAGAAGGACAATTAGAAGGTGGGATTCATATGGGTCTAGGATACGCATTGAGTGAAGAATTGGCATTTGATGAACAAGGTAGACCTAAAGCTACTGATTTTAAAACATATAAATTATTTAGAACTGTAGATATGCCAAAATGTCAAGTTGCATTTGTAGATGGTTATGAAAAAGCTGGGCCTTTTGGTGGTAAGAGTATTGGAGAATGTGCCGTTGTACCAGTTGCGCCAGCTGTTGCAAATGCAGTATATAATGCAACTGATGTAGAGATACATTCATTACCAATAAAATTAAAATAGTAGAAATTAAAGCAGAAATAACAATTTATTGTATTTGTAAATAGATAATAAAAATAGATTTATTTGGTGAGGAGATATTATTATGGCAAAGATATTAGGTATTTGTGGAAGTCCACGTAAAGGAGCAACAGAATATGCAGTGTTAGAAGCTTTGAAAGAAGCAGAAACTATACCTGGTATAGAAACTGAGTATTGGTCAGTTAGAGGGAAAAAAATAAGTCCTTGTGTACATTGTGATGCATGTATAAGAAAAGAAACTATGTGTATTATAAAAGATGATATCCAAGAATTAGAGCAAAAAATATTGGAGGCAGATGGAATTATAGTAGGTTCTCCAGTTTATGATATGAATATAACTGCTCAACTTACAGCAGTATTTAATAGACTTCGTCCAATGTATTTAGTTCATCCAGGAAAACTTCAAAATAAGGTTGGTGCAGCTATAACTACTGGTGGAACTAGATATGGTGGCCAAGAATTGACAAAACTTCCTATAATAAATTTCTTCCTAATGCATGAAATGTTAGTGTCTGGAGGTTTAGGTGGATGCTATATAGGTGGTACAATATGGAGTAAAGATGGAAAAGCAAAAGGTGCCCAAGAGGATGAGACAGGTATGGACACAGTAAAAAGACTTGGAAAAGGTGCAGCAGAGGCAGTTATGGTTTCTAAGTTTGGTCTTGAAAAATGGAATGTCGTAAAAGAAGAATTAGATGTTAAAAAAGATGAAAAATCACCTCTTAGAGACCACTAAAGATTTATTATATTATTGAATATATACAAATAGTGATGTAATAGATTATTGCATCACTATTTTATGTTTTAATTTAGATTTTATAAATTTTATATTAAAAAATATAGAAACAAAGTGTTTTGAGATTTATTTTTAAATTTTAAAAATGAGAATTAAAAAGTGAGAAGATAGAAAAGGTTTTTTAGTTATTAAATTCTACATACATTGTATGAACTAAAGATAGAAAAGAAAAAATAATAAAAGCATTGCAATTTCTATACTAAAGAGTCATGGAAAAATATCTAGTATATATTTAGTATTGGCATGTTAATTGCTTATATATTAAAGTATAAAAATTTAACAATAATTTGGAGGTATTTTAGATGTTAAAAGAAATTAAATGGAAAGTAAATAATTTGCCAAAGGGCGATAAGGAAAATTGTATCAAATTTTTAAATGAAGAAGAAATAACTAAGGTTAGAAATTTTCACAAAAGCTTTCCTCAATATAAAGAAACTCCATTAGCAAACCTAGAAGGTTTAGCAAAAAAATTAGGTGTTGCAGGAGTATATGTAAAAGATGAATCTTATAGATTTGGATTAAATGCATTTAAAGTATTAGGTGGTTCTTATTCTATGGGTAGATACTTAGCTCAAAGATTAGATACAGATATATCTGAGTTAGGGTATGACAAATTAACTTCAAAAGAAATAAAAGAAAAATTAGGAGAAATAACTTTCTTTACAGCTACAGATGGAAATCACGGTAGAGGAGTTGCTTGGACAGCTAATAAATTAGGTCAAAAATCTGTTGTATTAATGCCAAAAGGTTCTTCTGAATTTAGATTAAATAAAATTAAAGGAGAAGGTGCAGATGCTAGTATAACAGACTTAAACTATGATGATGCAGTAAGATTAGCTAATGATTATGCAGAAGCTGATGACCATGGAGTAATGGTTCAAGATACAGCATGGGACGGATATGAAGAAATACCAGCGTGGATAATGCAAGGATATGGAACTATGGCTCAAGAAGCTATAGAGCAATTAAAAGAATATGGAGTAGATAGACCAACACACGTATTTGTTCAAGCAGGAGTTGGTTCACTTGCTGGTGCAGTTCAAGGGTATGTTGCTTCAATATATGATGAATGCCCAATAACAGTAGTAGTAGAGGCTGACGAAGCTGATTGTTACTATAAATCAGCAGAAGCTGGAGATGGAAAACCAAGATTTGTTGGAGGAGATATGCCAACTATAATGGCAGGGCTTGCTTGTGGAGAACCAAATACTATAGGATTTGAAGTATTAAAAAATCATGCAGCAGCATTTGTTTCAGCACCAGACTGGGTTTCTGCTAAAGGTATGAGAACATTAGGTAATCCTTTAAATGGTGATGAAAAGGTAATTTCTGGAGAATCTGGAGCAGTTACAACTGGTCTTTTAGTAGCAGCTATGGAAAGAGAAGATTTAGCAGATTTAAGAAAAGATTTAAAATTAGATGAAAATTCAAGAATACTTTTAATAAGCACAGAAGGAGATACTGACCCTGACAAATATAGAAGTATAGTTTGGGATGGAGAATATCCAAGTATATAAGGAATTACTAAAATGCAATTATTAGATATTGGTTTACATATTTAGAAGATATATAAGTTCTAAAATTTAGAAAATATATAAGTATATAAAATACATACATTATAAAAAATCTAGGGGGATAATGAAATGTTAAACGAACAAAGAAAACAAGAAGTAACTGAAATATGCCAAAAATTAATTCAAAATCCTAGTTCTTCTGGAAATGAAGAAGGTGTTGTAAAAGCAATAGAAGAGTCTTTTGAAAAATTAGGTTTTGATAGTTGGTCAAGAGATAGATATGGAAATATAGTAGGATGTATAAAAGGTAACAAGCCAGGTAAGAAAATCTTATTTGATGGACATATAGATACAGTTCCAGTTCCAGATGCAAGTAAATGGAGTGTTCCTCCTTTTGAAGGAAAAATAGTTGATGGAAAGATATATGGTAGAGGAACTTCTGACATGAAAGGTCAATATACTGCAATGATGTCTGCTGTAGCGTATTTTGCTAAAGACACTAATAGAGATTTTGCTGGAGAACTATATGTAGCAGGTGTTGTTCATGAAGAAATATTTGAAGGTGTTTCAGCTAGAGAGATAAGTAAGGCTGTTCAACCTGACTATGTTGTAATAGGTGAGTCTTCAGAGTTAAACTTAAAGATTGGTCAGAGAGGTAGAGGAGAAATAGTAGTAGAAACTTTTGGTAAACCAGCTCACTCTGCTAATCCAGAAAAAGGTGTAAATGCAGTTTATAAAATGGCTAGTGTAATCCAAAAGATACAACAATTAGTACCTCCAACTCATCCAGTTTTAGGTGATGGAATATTAGTTTTAACAGATATAAAATCTTCTCCATATCCAGGAGCATCAGTAGTGCCAGATTATTGCAAAGCTACTTTTGATAGAAGATTATTAGTTGGAGAAACAAGAGAAGGCGTATTAGCTCCAATACAAGCTTTATTAGATGAAATGATGAAAGAAGACCCAGAATTAAATGCAAAAGTTTCTTATGCGGTTGAAAAAGCTGATTGCTATACAGGAAATACTATAGAAAGTGAAAGATTCTTCCCAGGTTGGTTATATGACGAAGAAGATGAATTTGTTCAAGCAGCATATAAGGGATTAAAAGAAGCTGGAATAGATTCAGAAATAACTCAATACTCATTCTGTACGAATGGAAGTCACTATGCAGGTGAAGCTGGAATAAAAACTATAGGATTTGGTCCTTCTAAGGAAAATCTTGCTCACACAATAGATGAGTATATAGAGCAAGAACAGTTATTTGTAGGAACAGAAGGTTACTATGGAATATTAAAATCTGTATACGGAAAATAATATTTAGTTCACAATAAATTATTTAAATATAGTCTAGAGGTGCTGAATATAGCACCTTTAGAAAATACAATTTTAAATAAAGTTTTACAATACTTAGAAAATACTTTAAAGCTTAAAAGTTAGGAGGTATATATGGGAACAATACTAAGAGGTGGAACTATAATTACCTCTGATAAGACTTATATAAGTGATTTAAGGATAGAAGATGAAAAGATAGTTGAAATAGGAAATAACTTAGAAATAAATGGTGATAAGGTTATTGATGCTACAGGTAAAATTGTAATTCCTGGTGGAATAGACACACATACTCATTTTGATATGAATGCAGGTTCTATTACAACTGCAGATAATTTTGAAACAGGAACAAGAGCAGCTATAGCTGGAGGAACTACTACAATACTAGATTTTGCAGAAGCCAATGAGGGGGAAAACCTACTGCAAGGTGTAGAAGCATATCATAAAAAAGCAAGTGGAAATTGTTATTGTGATTATGGTTTTCATATGACAATTACATGTTTAAATAAAGATACATTTAATCATATGGAAAAACTTATTTCAGATGGGATAGTATCTTTTAAGATGTATATGGCATATGATGGCATGAAAGTAGATGATGGAACAATATACAGGGTTTTAAAGAAAGCAAGGGATTTAGGTTGTATAGTTGGATTTCATTGTGAAAATGGGGATTTACTAGATGTATTGATAGAAGAAAATATACAAAATGGTAATTTAGAGCCAAAATATCATCCACTTACAAGACCTAACATAGTTGAGAAAGAGTCTGTTTCAAGACTTGCTGATATAACTAAATTATCTAATTCAAAATCCTATGTAGTCCACTTAAGTTGTAGGGAGTCACTTGAAACTGTAAAAATGGCTAGAGAAAAAAATATAGATATGATAGTAGAAACATGCCCACAGTATCTATTATTAGAAGACAATTTATATAATAAGGATAAATTTGAGGGTGCTAAGTATGTAATGTCTCCTCCTTTAAGAAAAAAAGAAGACATAAATTACCTTTGGGAAGGATTGTCTAGTGGAGATATTCAAACAGTTGGCACAGACCACTGTTCATTTAATTTTAAGGGGCAAAAAGACTTGGGAATTGATGATTTCAGTAAGATACCAAATGGAGCACCTGGTGTTGAACATAGGTTAGCACTTTTATATACATATGGGGTCTTAGAAAATAGAATAAGTGTAAATAAGTTTGTGGAAGTTACTTCTACGAATGCTGCAAAAATATTTGGAATGTATCCTAAAAAAGGTGAGATAGCTGTAGGAAGTGATGCAGATATAGTCATTTTAAATATCAATAAAGAAGAAACAATTAGTTATAAAACTCAAAAACAAAATGTAGATTATACTCCATATGAAGGATTTAAGGTTAAATGTAAAGTTGAAGATGTATTTTTGAGAGGAAATCATGTAGTACAAAGTTGTAATGTTAAAGAACATCCAACAGGTCAATATATTAAAAGAAAAATTACTAAATAATGCGGGGGGAAATAAGAATGATGGATATACTTATTAAGAATGCCATAATAGTAACTGTGAATAAAGAGAGAGAAGTTATTTTTGATGGGGCATTAGTAGTAAAAGATAACAAGATTGCTGATATTGGAAATTCTAAAGAGATAGAAAGTAAATATACTGATGTTAAAAAAATTATAGATGCTAAAGGTAAAGTTTTATTCCCAGGTTTTATAAATACACATAATCATTTATTCCAAACTTTATTAAAAGGATTGGGAGATGATATGGTACTTAAAGACTGGTTAGAAACTATGACATTTCCAGCAGCTAACTATTTAGAGCCAAAAGATACTTATGATGCTGCAATGCTTGGATGTATTGAAGGACTTAGAAGTGGTATAACAACAATGGTTGACTACATGTATCCTCATAGTAAGCCAGGTCTTTGTGATGGAATAATAGATGCTTATAAAGAATTAGGAATAAGAGGAATACTTGGAAGAGGATGTATGAATACAGGAGCTCAATTTGGAGTTCATCCTGGAATAATGCAAGATGTAGAAACGGTTGAAAAAGATGTAAGAAGATTGTTTGAAAAACACCATAATACAGAAAATGGAAGAATCAAAATAGGAGTAGCTCCTGCAGCAATATGGTCAAATTCTCAAGAAATGCTTGAAATGCTATGGAGAGTAGTAAAAGAATATGATGATGCTTTATTTACAGTACATATATCAGAGACTCCTTTTGATAGAGAAGCAGCAAAAGAATTGCATGGGCAATATGACATAGATGTTTTAGAAAAATTAGGAATACTTGGACCAAATGTGCTTATGGTACATTGTGTGTATCTAACTGAAAAAGATATGGAACTTACTAAAAAATACGATATGAAAGTGTCTCATAATACAGCAAGTAATATGTACTTATCTTCAGGTGTTGCACCAGTACCAGAAATGCTTAAAAAAGGAATAACAGTTAGTTTAGGAGTAGATGGAGCCGCTAGTAATAACTCTCAAGATATGCTTGAACTTATGAAATTAACAGCACTTCAACATAAAGTTAATAAGTGTGACCCATTAGCAATGTCAGCAGAAAAAGTTCTTGAGTTGGCAACTATAGATGGAGCAAGAGCTATTGGAATGGAAGATGAGATAGGTTCATTGGAGATAGGTAAAAAAGCAGACTTACTAATATTTAATCCAATGCTTTCACCAAAAGCGATACCTATGCATAATCCGGTATCTACATTAGTATATTCTTCTAGTATGAAAAATATAGAGAGTGTTATAGTAGATGGAAATATAATAATGGAAGATTCAAAAATATTGACAGCTAATGAAGAGAAAGCATTAAAAGATGCTCAAGATACAGCTGAGAGACTTTGTGTAAGAGGAACTATAAAAAATAGAATGGAAGGTCATAAATGGAATAGCCTTTATTAATAAATGTAATTTATTCATAGAAAAGTATAGTAAAACTTTAGCTTAAAAATATGAGTTTTGAGGTGATTTATTTGATTATCAAATGTACCATAAATAATAAAGAAAAAGAATTAAGTATAAGACCAGATGATTTTTTAGCAGATACATTAAGAGAAAATGGATATGTAAGTGTTAAAAAAGGGTGTGATACAGGCTCATGTGGGTTATGTACAGTGATGGTAAATGACAAGGCCGTGCTTTCATGTAATTATCTTACTGCTAGAGTAGACGGTCAGCATATTACAACACTTGAGGGTGTCTTGGATGAAGCAAAGAAGTTTGGAGATTTTCTTGCAGACGAAGGGGCTGACCAGTGTGGATTTTGTGCTCCTGGATTTATAATGATGGTTTTGGCAATGAAAAGAGAGCTTCAAAATCCAACAGAAGAAGAAGTTATAGATTATGTAAATGGTAACCTTTGTAGATGTACAGGATATAAAGGTCAATTAAGAGCAATACATAAATATTTAAACACTTAGACTTTTAAGTGAAAATTAAGTTGATATGGGGAGAGAGTATGATAACTATAAAGGAATATGTAGTTCCAAAAAGTTTAGATGAAGCTTATGAACTGCTAATATCAAGAAAAAACAACATAATACTTGGAGGATGTGGATTTTTAAAACTAGGTAGTAAAAATATTGGCTCAGCAATAGATTTAAAAGACTTAGCTTTAGATTATATAAATGAAACTGATGATAGCATATTAATTGGAGCAGACACAAGTTTAAGAACTTTAGAATTAAATAAGGTTATTAAAAATTACTGTAATGGGGTAATTTCAAACGCTGTTTCTAATATAGTAGGAGTTCAATTTAGAAGTGGAGCTAGAGTAGGAGCTAGCGTATTTGCTAAGTATGGATTTTCAGATTTAATACCTTCATTACTAGTGGTAGATGCAAAGGTTAAGTTATATAAAAAAGGGGTTATGAACTTAGCTGATTTTTTAGAAAGTGAGCTTGAAAAAGATATATTAATAGAAGTTATATTACCTAAAAAAGATGCTATAGGTGTATTTGATTCTATAAGAAAATGTACAGGTGATTTTGCAGTATTAAATGGAGCAATGTTAAAAGAAGGAAGTATTTATAAAATTGCAATAGGCGCTAGACCAAGAAGAGCAAAAATTGCCTATAAAGCAAGTGAAATATTAAGTTTAGAAAATGATATAGAAAAAGCTGGTGAAGTATCAAGTGAAGAACTTTCATTTGGAAGTAATATAAGAGGAAGTAAAGAATACAGAAAAGATATGGCAAAAGCCTTAGTAGTGAGAATGTATAATAGTATTGGAGGTGAGTGTGATGGTAAATAAAGAGGTAAGAAAAATAGATAGTGAAGCCATTGTTACTGGAAAACCAATATATACAGAAGATTTAATTTTTCATAAAGATGTTTTAACAATTAAGCTTCTTAGAAGTCCACATGCTTTTGCGAAGATAAAAAACATAGATATAAAAAATGCATTAAAGGTAAAAGGTGTAGTAAACATATTCACTTACAAAGATGTTCCAAATTATAGATATTCAATGGTTGGAGAGTCATATCCAGAAGCATCACCTCATGACCAATTAATACTTGAAGACGTAGTTAGATATGTAGGAGATGAAGTTGCTATAATAGCCGCTGAAGATGAAAGGGCTGCTATTAAAGCTATGAAACTTATAAAAGTTGAATATGAAGTAATGACTCCTATATTGGATGCAAGAGAATCGGAAGGAAATAAAATTTTAATCCATGAAGAAGATGATTTGTTTTGTCCATTTGATTTTGGATTGGATGCTACAAAAAATATTGTATCGAGAGAAAAAATGGGTAAAGGGGATGTAGAAAAAGAGTTTAAAGAAAGTGATGTAATAGTAGAACATTCTTATATGACTCAATCACAAGCCCATTGTATGATGGAAACTCATAGAGCTTATACGTATATAGATACGAATGGCAGATTAGTAGTAACTTCTGCAAACCAATCAGCTTATCATATGAGAAGACAGGTTTCTAAAGCACTGGGAATACCTCTTTCAAAAGTGAGAGTAATAAAACCAAGAATAGGTGGAGGTTTTGGTGGAAAAAACATAGCTGTAACAGAGATATATGCATCATTTGTAACTTGGATGACAAAAAGACCAGCAAAACTAATTTATACTAGAGAAGAAACTTTTGCAATGACTAATACTAGACATCAGATGTTTTTTGATATAAAAATTGGGGCAGATAAAGAAGGAAACATAAAAGCTATAGATATGAAAGCATTGAACAATACAGGCGCTTATGGTGATAATGGACCTTCAGTTTGCTCTGAATCAGGTCATAATGTACTTCCAACATATAATAATGTACCTGCAATAAAATTTGATGGGAGAACTGTATATACTAATTTAGTTCCAGGAGGAGCATTAAGAGGATATGGAGCAACACAAGGTACATTTGCACTTGATTGTGCAATTGATGAATTAGCGCATAAACTTAATATGGACCCAACAGAAATAAAGTTAAAGAATATTATAAAAAAACAAACTGAAGGCGGAATAATGAATTTTCCAATAAGAAGTTGTGCACTTGATGAATGTATAATTAGAGGTAAAAAACTTATTGGATGGGATGAAAAGTACCCTGTTAGGGATATTGGCAACAATAAGGTGAGGGCTGTTGGAATGTCTGTGGGAACTCATGGTTCTGGTATAGCCAACATAGACATGGCAATAGTAAATATGAGGATGGATGAAGATGGAACTTATAAGTTGTTTTCTGGGTCTTCAGACTTAGGAACTGGTTCTGACACAATACTTGCACAAATAGCTGCAAAAGCATTGAATACATCTATTGATAGAATTTCCGTTTATACAGGAGATACAGATATGTGTCCATATGATACTGGTGCATACGCTTCTTGTACTACTTATGTAACTGGAAATGCTACAATAAAATCTGCTGAAAGTTTAAAACAAAAGATATTAAAAGTAGCACAGAAGAAACTCGATTTACCAATAGATGATTTAATACTATATGAAGACAGAGTTTGTTATAGTGAAGATGTAGAGAAGTTTGTTTTGTTAAGTGAATTAGGAAAAGAATCTGTTGGTGGTGGAAATCAAGAAGTTTTATATTCATCTGAATCTTATGGTATACAAGAGAGTGCTAAACCATTCTTAGCAGGATTTGCTGAAATAGAGTTAGATAAAACAACAGGGGAGTTTAAAGTAATAAATTATGCTTGTTCTACAGATTGTGGTACCGTTATGAATCCTGCACTTGCTAGAATACAAGTTGAAGGTGGTGTAACTCAAGGTATAGGGCTTGCAATGTATGAAGACCCTAGACATGGTTCTGATGGAAAGCTTCAAACTTCTAATCTATTACAATACAAAGTTCCAACAAAAAAAGATATAGGAAACATAATTGTTGATTTTGTAGATAATTATGAGCCAACAGGTCCATATGGAGCTAAATCTTTAGGAGAGATAGTTATTCATACACCTGCACCAGCAATAGCAAATGCAATATACAATGCCACAGGAGTTCGTATAAGAGAACTTCCTATAACTTCTGAGAAAGTTTATATGGCCATGAAAAAATTAAATCAGGGAGGTAAATAAATGATTGCTATTAAAAGTAAATACTTAATATCTTCTGCTGATGAAATATATACAAATTCTGCTGTTGTAGTAGAAAATGACATTATAAAAGATATATTGCCAAATGAAGAAGTTGAAATAAAATATAAAAATATTGAAGAAATAATAGATAAATCAGATGCTATAATAATGCCAGGATTCGTCAATGGTCATATGCATCAATATGGAGTTCTTTCTAGGGGAATACCGGCAAATGTACATTTTACTGACTTTGAAGGTTTTTTAAATGACTATTGGTGGCCATTTATAGAAAATAGAATTGGATTAAAAGAAGTGAAGGCAACAACTAAAGCATCAGCAATAGAACTTATAGAATCTGGTGTGGTAGCTTTTTGTGATACCCTAGAAGCTCCAAATACAGAAGAAGGAACTTTAATTGAGCAAGGAAAAATACTAGAAGAAATAGGCATGAAAGCGATTTTATCCTTAGAAAGTTGTGAAAGAATAAGCTTTGAAAATGGACTTAGATGTTTAGATGAAAATTCTAATTTAATAAAGTGGAGTAGAGAAAATAGTAAATTAATAAATGGAATAATGTGTACACATACAAGCTTCACATGTTCTGATAGATTTATTAAGAAAGCTAAAGAAGATGCAAAAAAATTAAATGCACCAATGCAATTTCATTTATGTGAGAGTATATATGAGCCAAACTATGCTGAAAAACACTTTGGCAAAAAAGCAGTTGACTACTATAATGATTTAGATATATTGGATGAAACTGTATTAGCATCTCAGTGTGTAAAAGTAAATGATGAAGAAATAGATATATTAAAAGAAAAAGGCGTAAAAGTGGTTCATATGCCTCTTAGTAACTGTGAAGTAGGTGGAGGTTTTTCTCCAGTACCAAAAATGATTAAAAAAGGCATAAAAGTGGCACTGGGTACTGATGGATATATAAATGATTTTTTTGAAGTTATGAGAGGTGCATTTTTAATGCATAAATCAGTTGAAGAAGATGCATCAGTAATGCCAGCAAATTTAGTATTTAGAATGGCAACAGAGCATGGTGCTTATGTATTAGGACTTCAAAATTCTGGTAAAATAGCAGTTGGTAATAAGGCTGATATAATAGTTATGGAAGATGAATTTAAAACTCCTGTGACTCTTGATAATATATTTGACCAGATAGTAGTTCAGGGTAAAAAAGAATTTATATCAAATGTATACATAGATGGTAGACATATTTTAAAAGAAAAACAGTTAGTTGATTTAGATAAAAAAGCTATTGTTAAAGAAATGAAAGAAGTTGCTTGTGAATTTTGGAAATTTTAACGAATGTAAATATATATGAAAAGGGGAAGCAGATAATGTATAATTTTTTAGGTAAAGAATTAAAATCACCACTTATAATAGGTTCAGGACCATTAACATATAGTGCAGCTGGATGCAAGATATTAAGTGATGCAGGAGCAGGGGCAGTTGTGACTAAGACTATAAGAAAAGAAAGAGCTATAAATCCAGCACCACATATGGTTAGAAATACAGCTAATGCTCTTTTAAATAATGAAAAATGGACAGATTTTGAGCCAGAGCAATGGATAGATTTTGAAATACCACAAATGAAAAGAGATGGGACTGTCTGTATAGCTTCAATAGGTCATACAATTGAAGAAAGTAGCGAATTAGTAGAGAAAGTTGCAAATGCAGGAGCTGACTTTATTGAATTAGTATCTTATGACTATAGAGATTTGATACCAATGCTTAAAGATGCAAAGGAAAGAGTAAATATACCTGTAATAGTTAAACTTCCTCCTATGATAGATGAGATAGGCGATTTTGCTAAAAAATTAGAAGAAGCAGGAGCAGATGCAATAACTGCTTGTGACTCTGTAGGACCAGCATTTAGAATAGACATAGAAACAGGGCAACCTTTATTAGGTGGAAATGGAATAGGATATTTAAGTGGAGAAACTATCAAGCCAATAACTTTACAGAGAATATATGAAATAAAAAAACAAGTTAATATACCAATAATTGGCTTAGGTGGATGTGTAAGTGGAGATGATGCCTTAGAAATGATTATGGCAGGTGCTGACTTTGTTGGTATATGTTCAGTAGTAATTTTAAAAGGTGCACAAGTAATATCTAAAATACATGATGATTTAAAATCTAATCTTAATAGATTAGGATATAATACTATAGAAAATGCTTGTGGTATAGTACATAATCATATGGGAGATGTTAATGAAAGACTTAGCTTTGAGTTTACTTATGATGAAGAAAAATGTACTAAATGTAAGATGTGCGAGAGAGTTTGTGCATATCAAGCGAGAAAATTGAATGATAAGATGGAATTGAATGAAGAAGAGTGTAGATATTGTGGACTTTGTATATCAGTTTGTAAACCAAAAGCACTTGGAAGAAAAATTTCATGTTCAGAGCTGAATGTATAGATTATTTTATAAAAAACAAAGTTTTAAATAAAAATAAGAAAGGCTATCTCAAAGAGATAAGCCTTTTTTGTTGTTGACCTTATTTTTGTTTATTTGTAGTTATTTTAGATATTAATTAGTTTTGAAGTAATAAAGTGAATCAATTTTGTTTAATTAAAATTTTAATAATTCTGATATATATGTTAACATTGTATAGCATTTGTGTAAAATGTTATAATAATTAATAGGGATGGTGATGCAAGTGCAAGAGAAGATTTTAGAGTTATTATATACTATAAATGAAGATGTAGTTAGCATAAAAAATGATATGTCGGAAGTAAAACAAGAAATAAATGTGTTAAAAGAAGATATGTCGGAAGTAAAACAAGAAATGACTGTAATGAAAGAAGACATGTCGGAAGTAAAACAGGAAATAAATGTATTAAAAGAAGATATGTCGGAAATGAAACAAGAAATGACTGTAATGAAAGAAGATATGTCGGAAGTAAAACAGGAAATAAATGTATTAAAAGGAGATATGTCAGAAGTAAAACAGGAAATGATTGTAATGAAAGAAGATATGTCCGAGGTAAGACAAGAGATAAATATAATGAAAGAGGATATGTCCGAGGTAAGACAAGAGATAAATACAATGAAAGAGGATATGTCGGAAGTAAGACAAGAAATGACTGTAATGAAAGAAGATATGTCGGAAGTAAAACAGGAGATAAATGTATTAAAAGAAGATATGTCCGAAGTAAGACAAGAGATAAATATAATGAAAGAAGATATGTCCGAAGTAAGACAAGAAATGACTGTAATGAAAGAAGATACATCAGAGGTAAAACAAGAGATAAATGTAATGAAAAAAGACATGTCAGAAGTGAGACAAGAAATAACTGTAATGAAAGAAGATGTTTCCGAAGTTAAATCAGAAGTAAACTTTATGCAAAATAAAATAAATAACATTAATGAAGATATGAATGGAATTAAGGACGAGGTATCCATAGCAAATGAAAAATTATATGGAATTGAAATTAAGATTGATAGTCTAGAATGTGAAGATAAATCAATGAAAGAGATACAGATAGAACAGAATAATATTTTAGGAAGTTTATTACATAATTCTGAAATAAATAAAGCTACTCATGATAATATAGAACATAACATAGCATATATAAAAGGTGACACTAATTCTATAAAAGAGGATATAGCTGAAATAAGAAGAGACTTAAATTTAGTAGAGTTAGCCACTAGTAAAAATTGGAGTGATATTGTCAAACTAAAATCAGTAAAGTAGTATTTTAATTCACTAATTTATCATCCACAAACTAAGAATTTTATATAAAAGAATTTATAGTGTTCTTACTATTTATTATAAATTTTAGAAATGAAAATAAAAAATTGAGAAAAGACCGTTAAAAATTTGTTTTTAGGTCTTTTTTTTTATGTAAATACAATTAATTTATAAAAATAAAACCTAAAATTTAGATGATAAAATCTAATAGAACGCTTGAAATAAGTAAAATTTTATCAATGAGAACATAAAAATTTTATACTATACAAATGTATGCAAATATTGGCACTAAAATTGCTCTATAAAAATTATAAATAGTAATATGAATAAAATTTTTACTATTAAAAATAATATTACTATTTTGCTTATAGATATATATATCTATAAATAGATAGAAACTTGTATATTTTATGTTGCAGATACAAATATAGTAAAGGAGAGTACATTGGTACAACTGAGATACATAGCTTATTAAGTTTTTCTGTCTTATGAGAATTATATTATAAAATATTCATAAATATTTTGAGTTTAAATTAAATAATTATTTTATGCTTAGATTAATTGATATTTAATTAATTTAATAACAAAAACAGTGAAAGAGTAAATAATATTATTTACAGGGGGTAAAGCAAAGTATGTTAAATAAATTGTACTTTTGGCCCCGTACATAGAGAAATCTATGTAGGACACAACTTTAAAACCAGTAAATCCTAAAGCCTTGCAACTACAATAAAAGATAGAAAGAAACTTTTATGAATGTGGTGAAAACCAGAAACAATAGTGAGGATGGTATATGGTGAGAGCCTAAGTACTTAAAAATGGACATTTGGTCGCCAAGCCTAGAAATAGGAAGGTCAAACGACTATCTCGAGAGAGAGTACACTATAAGCGATTGATAGTGGAAACGGGTTGCTCTTAGCAGGTAATGCTGAAGATGAAGAAATAGTCTACGCTCATATGAAAGTATGAGGTCACTGGATTTGAAGTGACATCTATAAAGTAGCGTTTATAGGTAAATGTTTAAAACTTGAAACATGTAAATACTTATGAAAACTTATAACTTATAATGATTAAGATTGAAAGATTTAAATTGAATTAAATTTACTATAAAAAATTAAAAATTCATAGCTATAATACTCTTATATTTGTAAAGCATGGTATATAATGTATACAAAATTAAAGAATACGTTTATTTGTTAATAATTAAATTTATTGCATCTGTTTTTTAAGACTAAAAACTTAAATATATGTTGGAGTATAGTTGATATTTATGAACATCATTAATTTAATATATTAGATTTTTAAGTATTTATATAATTCAATAAGTTTTATGTAACGGGAGTTTTTATTATGAAAGCAAAAAGTACATCAAAATTTGAATTAGACGGAATACCACCACTAAAGGAAGCAATACCTTTAGGGTTACAACACTTAATGGCAATGGTAATAGGTAGTTGTTTACCAGCGATATTGATTGCAAATGCAGCTGGACTTAATCATAAGATGTCAACATTATTGATTCAAGCCGCATTAGTTTTTGCAGGATTATCAACTTTATTACAATTATATCCAATACCTTTGTTTAAAGGTTTTAAATTAGGAGGAGGAATACCAGTTATAATGGGAGCTACAGCTATGTTTATAGGAGCTGGGGTATCTGTTGCAAGTAAGTATGGACTACCAGTATTATTTGGCTCTCAAATAATAGCTGGTATAGTAATAATTATAATTGGTTTTGGTCTTAAAAAAATACGATTTATATTTACTCCAGCTGTATCAGGAACAATAGTTGCATGTATGGGTCTTGGACTTTTTCCAATAGCTATAAAAAACTTAGCTGGGGGTATGGGCAATGAGACTTTTGGGAATCCAATTAATTTTATAGTTGGAATATCTGTATCTCTTATGATATTAGGATTAAATAAGTATGGAAAAGGATTATTTAAAGATGCATCAATATTAGTTAGCATAATTTTTGGATACATTTTATCATTAATTTTGGGTATAGTAAATTTTTCTTCAATTCAGGAGTTTACTTTGGTTGCACTTCCAAAACCACTTGCTTTTGGGCTAGATATAAGACTTGAAGTTGTTGTAATGTTTTCAATAATATATTTAGTTGAGATAGCTGATATAATGGGTGCTTGTACACTTTCTGCGGTAGGAGGGCTTAATAGACAAGTAACAGATGAAGAACTTTCTTCTGCTGTTTTAGGAAATGGAGTACTCTCTACAATAGGTGCATTATTTTCTGCAACTCCAATGGGGATGTTTGGACAAAATTCTGCAATCGTTTCCAATACAAAGGTTGTAAGTAAATTTGTACTAGCTATTGGAGGAATTGGATTATTTTTGGCAGGAATATCGCCTTTATTAGCTAATTTAATAAGAACAATTCCTCCCTGTGTGGTTGGAGGAGCAACACTCGTTATATTTTCAACTCTTACAACATCTGGTTTAAGACTTGTTAGTATGGATGGATTTAATCAAGAAAATAGCATGATATTAGGTCTTTCTATGGCTTCTGGTATTGGATTCATGGTAGCTCCTCAAGTTCTTGAAAAATTTCCAAAATTTATAGAGACATTACTTGCAGATTCAAGTGTAGTTTCAGGAGCAATGGTAGCCATAATAATTCAAGCTTTATATATGGTAAAATTTCCTGGAAATAAAAGTGATAAGGTTGAGGATAAAAATAAAAGTTTATAATGTAAAGGTTTAATATATGTGAATTAAATATACTACAATTATAAATATAAATAAAAGATTTATTAAAAACTTTTGTGTTTTAATAAGTTAATGATGGGGGGATAAGATGGTTACTATAAAGGAATATTCAGTTCCACAGAGTTTAGAAGAAGCATATAAAATTTTAATTTCTAAAAAAAATAATGTTATTTTAGGTGGATGTGGATTTATAAAATTAAGTAATAAAAATATAGGAACAGCGATAGATTTAAAAGATATAAATCTAAATTATATAAAAGAGGATAAAAAAAATATTTTGATAGGTGCAGATACTTCACTTAGAAGTTTAGAAATTGATAAAACTATAAAAAATTACTGTAGTGGAATACTTTCAAGCGCTGTTTCTAATATAGTTGGTGTTCAATTTAGACAAGGGGCTAGAATTGGTGCAAGTGTATTTTCAAAGTATGGCTTTTCTGACTTAATACCAGCGCTTTTGGTTGTTGGAGCGAAGGTGAGATTATACAATAAAGGAATACTAGAGTTAAGTGAGTTTTTGGATAGTGAATTAAGTAGGGATATATTGGTCGAAGTAATACTACCAAAAAAAGATGCAATAGCTGTTTTTGACTCAATAAGAAAATGCACAGGAGATTTTTCTGTATTAAATTCAGCAATGCTAAAAGAAAATGATACTTACAAAATAGCAATTGGGGCAAGACCTCAAAAAGCTAGATTAGCACTTGAAGCGAGTAATATATTAAATAAAGAAAAAGATATAGATAAGGCATCTATTGTTGCTAGTAAGGAACTTACTTATGGAAGTAATATGAGAGCTAGTAAAGAGTACAGAAAGGATATGGCAAGTGCATTAGTTAAAAGGATGTATAATGCTATTGAGGAGGGAATGTATAATGATTAATAAGGGGATAAGAAAGATAGATAGTACAGCAATTGTCACAGGAAAACCTCTATATACTGAAGACCTCATTATGCATAAAGATGTTTTGACATTAAAACTACTTAGAAGTCCACATGCTCATGCTAAGATAAAGAATATAGATACATCAAAAGCCGAAAAAATTCCAGGGGTTGTGGGTATTTATACGTATAAAGATGTACCACAGGTCAGATATTGTGTGCCAGGTCAAACAGAACCAGAAGCATCACCTTATGATAGAGTTTTACTTGAAGATACAGTTAGATTTATTGGAGATGAAGTAGCTTTAGTGGCTGCTGAAGATGAGAAAACGGCACTTAAAGCCTTAAAAATGATAAAGGTAGATTATGAGGTTTTAAAGCCTGTGTTTGATGCAAGAGAAGCAGAAGGAAATGAAGTTGTTATACATCCAGAAAAAGACATAGTAGAGCCATACCCTTTTGGATTGGATGCAAAAAATAATATAGTATCAAAAGAATTTTTTGAATTTGGAGATGTTGAAGCTAAGCTTAAAGAAAGTGATTTTGTGGTTGAATCTTCATACAAAACCCAAAGTCAATCGCATTGCATGATGGAAACTCATAGGTCATATTCATATAAAGATATAAATGATAGAATTGTTGTAGTTTCATCATTACAATCACCACACAATGTAAAGAGAATACTTAGAAAAGTATTGGGTATACCATCTTCAAAAATAAGAGTAATTAAACCTAGAATAGGTGGTGGATTTGGAGGAAAGAATATAGCAGCAACAGATATATTTACTGCATTTGTTACTATGAAAACTGGTAGACCAGCAAAATTTGTATTTACAAGAAGTGAAACTTTTGTAGGTTCTAATAGTAGACATGAAATGTTTTTTGATGTTAAAGTTGGTGCAGATAAAGAAGGAAATTTAAAAGCAATAGAGCTAAAGTCATTAAACAATACAGGTGCTTATGGTGGGAATGGTGTCTCTGTTTCTTCCGAATCTGGACACAATACCTTACCAATATATAATGATATTGATGCTGTTAGATTTAATGCTAGAACAGTATATACTAATAGGTTACCAGCAGGAGCACTTAGAGGGTATGGTGCTACACAGGGAATATTTGCAATAGATAGTGCTATTGATGAATTGGCACATAAGATTGGAATGGATCCACTTGAATTTAGAATTAAAAATATAATAGATAGGTATACCAATGGAAAAGCAGCTGAAGACGAAATATTAAGTTGTGAGCTGAGACAATGTATAGAAAAGGGCAAGAAATTAATTAATTGGGATGATAAATATCCATGTAAAGATATAGGAAACAACAAAGTAAGAGCAGTAGGTATGGCAGTAGCAAATCATGGTTCTGGTATACCGCGTGTAGATATGGCAACAGTCACTATAAGAATGGATGAAGATGGCACATATAAACTATTATCTGGTCTTGCTGACTTAGGTCAAGGGGCTGATACAATTCAAGCTCAAATTGCTGCGGAAGCTTTAAATACTACTGTAGATAGAATTTCTATTTATACAGGTGATTCAGACTTATGTCCCTATGATACAGGAGCATTTGCTTCTTGTACGACAACGGTTACAGGAAATGCAACAATAAAGACAGCAAATAAATTAAAAGATATATTACTTTCAGTTGCAGAGTCAAAGCTAGGATTTAAAAAAGAAGATTTAGAGTTGGGAAAAGACAGGGTTTTTGTTAAAAACGATAATAGCAAGTTTGTTCTATTAGAGGAATTGGGTAGAGAATCTGTTGGAGGAATAGGATTTGCTAGTGATGATGTACCAGTAGTTTTGGAAGCAACAGAATCTTTTGGCATGTTGAAAAAAATAAAACCATTTATAGCAGGATTTGCAGAGATAGAATTAGATAAAAATACAGGCGAATATAAAGTCATAAATTTTGCATGTGTACCTGATTGTGGAACAGTTATAAATCCAACTTTAGCTAGAATACAAGTAGAAGGTGGTGTGATGATGGGTATAGGGTTTGCAATGTATGAAGACCCTATATTTGATAAAGATGGTAGATTATTAACAGATAGTTTCCTACAGTATAAAGTTCCTACAAAAAAAGAAGTTGGAAATATATTGGTAGATTTTGCTGAGAATTTCGACCCAGGAGGTCCTTATGGTGCTAAATCATTAGGAGAAATAGTTATACATACACCAGCACCAGCTATAGCAAATGCAATATTTAATGCTACAGGAGTTCGTTTAAGAGAGCTTCCTATGACTTTTGAAAAAGTTTATATGGGTATGAAAAATAATAATAAACAATTATAATAAATAATAAGATGTATAAAAGCAAGTAAATTTAAATTATTTTGTAAAATAAAGTAATTAAATGGACATTATATATGGTGTTTTGTAAAAATACCGTATATAATGTCTAGTAGAGTATATTCTAAAGGAGGTGAGTTCATGTCAAACAGAATAAAAAATATACACTATGGAACTCAGAGACAACAATTAAAAAACTTAACTAAAAAAGAATATCAAGCTCTACGAGAAATGTGCTTCTTAGCTAAGAACTTATATAATGTTGGTACATATAATGTAAGACAGCATTATTTCAATCAAGGAGAACATCTTAACTATGAAGCTAATTATCATGTATGCAAAGAAAATGAGAACTATAAGCTTCTCAATAGTAATATAGCGCAACAAATATTAAAAGAAGTAGACAGTTCGTTTAGGTCATTTTTTGGATTAATTAAATTAGCCAAAGAAGGAAAATATGACTTTAGAGGGATAAAATCACCTAAATATTTAGATAAAGAAGGATTTTTTAGCATAATAATAGGTCAAATAAGAATCAAAGAAGATGGGATTTTAAATGTACCTATGTCTCCAGCATTTAAAAAACTATATGGGAAAGTAAGTATAAAAGTTCCACAAAATATACTAGAGAAAAAAATTAAAGAAATAAGAATAATACCTAAACATAAAGCTAGGTTCTTTGAAATTCAGTATTGTTATGAAATACCAAAATCAGAGGAAGTTTCAAATCAAAAAAATGCACTAGCTATAGACTTGGGTTTAGAAAATTTATGTACATGTGTTACCAATTTAGGTGATAGTTTTATCATAGATGGAAAAAGGCTAAAATCTGTGAATCAGTGGGCAAACAAACAGAATGATAAAATAGAAGCCTTAAAATTAAAAAAGAATATAACTGCAATAACAAGAAAACAATTTAAAGTTTGGAATAAGAGAAATAATCAAGTTAAAGACTATGTAAATAAAACCTGTTTTTATATAATTGATTATTGTGTAAAAAATAATATTGGAAATTTAATTGTAGGATATAATGCTAAGTTAGAAAAAAGTGATAATATGGAGAGAAAAATATATAGAAATTTTATAAGAATCCCATTTGGAGAGATAAAAGGAAAATTAGAATATCTGTGTAAAATAAAAAATATCAATTTTATTAGGCAAGAAGAAAGCTATACTAGTAAATCAGATTTTTTTGCTGATGATTTTCTACCTGATATCAATGTGGACAATGTTAAAAAATATGACTTTAAAGGGGAAAGAATAACGCGTGGACAGTACAAATCCAGTGTTGGAATCATTATAAATGCAGATGTAAATGCGAGTCTTAATATACTAAAAAAATCACAAGTAGTTAATTTATCTAATTTACAGAATAATCCTCAAATATTAAAGCAACCACAGAGAGTAAGAATATCTTAATTATATTTAAAAGATAAACTGATAGCGTAAGCTTACAGCTTAGCGGCGAATTGGATCCGCCTTGTTGTTTACAACAGAATCTATTTACTTTCGAGTTTATGGAATTTCAAAAATCACTTTTACTAAAAAGGTCTAACTATAATAATTAAGAGATTAGAAAACTGGTTATAAGAGGTGAAAGTGTGGAACTATCAAATATAATAGAAAAGAATGAAATAATAACTGTAGTTGGAGCAGGAGGAAAAACTTCGCTTATAAACTATTTTGCAAATTTTTATAGAGATAAATTGAAAGTTCTCCTTACAACAACAACTAAAATATATGTACCAAACGATTATGACAATATAATTATTACAATAGATGGAACTGTTATTCCATCTATTTGTCATGGAATAACAGTCTGTGGCAGTTATATAAATAATGAAAATAAATTAGTAAGTATTGATTCCTCTATTTTGGATGAAATTGTAGACCAATTTGATTTAGTTTTAATAGAGGGAGATGGCTCAAAGAGAAAAAAACTTAAAGGTTGGAATGCTAAAGAACCAGTAGTATATCATAAAACTACAAAAACCATAGGGATATTAGATATAACATCATTTGGAATGAATATTAATGAAGAGAATATACATAGAGTAGAAATATTTAAAAAAATAGCAAATTTAGATACAAGTAGTATTAATAGTAGTTCTACAGTAAGTATTGAAAACTTAAAAAATATAGTATTAAATCCAAATGGATTATTTAAAAATTATTCTGGAAAAAGAGTATTATTTATTAATAAAGTTGAAAATGAAAAATATAAAAATTTAGCTATAAAATTAATAGAAAATATTAAAGAATATGAAAGTGAAATAGAGATATTTTATGGAAGTGTAAAACAAAAATTTTGTGTAAGATATTGAAGTATTAAAATAGTTTATATGATATTATATATATAGATAATATCAATAGAGATATTATAAAAATCATAGAACTATCAATATATTATAAATACCAAGGATGATATATATGATAAATGCAGTGATAATGGCATCAGGCTTTGCCAGAAGAATGGGAGCAAATAAACTTTTATTAAATTATAAAGGCTGTTCTATAATAGAACATGTATTTAGAGAAGTTAGCAAGATTGATTTTCATCAAGTTGTAGTAGTAAGTCAATATGAAGAGGTTTTGTTATTGTGTAATAAATATGGTTTTGAATATATAGATAATAAAAATGCAAATATAGGTCAAAGTGAATCTATAAAATTAGGAGTTTTAAATAGCTCAAAATGTGATGGTTATATGTTCTTTGTAGGAGACCAGCCATTTATTGATAACTTATATATAGATAAAATTATAAATACTTTTAAATTAGATAGAGATTTTATAGTAATTCCAAGATACAAAGATATGTGTGGAAATCCAGTCATATTCCCATATAGCAAGAAAGAAGAATTGTTGGCACTTAAAGAAGATGAAAAAGGTAAAACCATTTTAAAAAATTCATCAAAAATAAAGTATGTAGAAGTTCCTAAAGAAATGTTATTTGATATCGATACAAAAATGGACTATGAGAGAATTGGGGGTAAATTATGAAGCTAATAAAAACTATAGATGCTGTTGGACAAGTTTTATGTCACGACATAACTCAAATAATACCTGGAGAATTTAAAGGAAGAAAATTTAAAAAAGGCCACATAGTAAAAGAAGAAGATATTCCAGTGTTATTATCTCTTGGTAAAGATAATTTGTATGTATGGGAAAAGTCAGAAGGAATGGTTCATGAAAATGAAGGCGCATTGTTTTTAAAAGAACTAACTGCTGGAGAAAATTTAGATTTTAGTGAAATAAAAGAAGGGAAAATAGATTTTATAGCAGCATGTGATGGTCTATTAAAGATAGATGTTGATGCACTTTTTGATTTGAATTGTGTTGGAGAAATAATGATGGCTACTCTTCATAATAATTTTATAGTAAATAAAGGTTTAAAAGTAGCTGGAACAAGAGTGATACCTTTGGTTATAGATGAGAAAAAATTAGAAGATGCAAAAAAAGTAGTTGGTAATAGAAAAATAGTAAATGTAGTACCTTTTAAACCTAAGAAAGTAGGAATTGTTACTACAGGAAATGAAGTGTTTTATAGCAGAATTGTTGATAAATTTGGACCCGTAATAGAAGAAAAAGTAAAAGGCTTTGGTTGTGAAGTTATAGGACAGACTATATGCCCAGATGATAAAGAGATTATAAAGAGTGCAATAAAAGAATTTATAAGTCAAGGAGCAGAACTTATCTGTTGTACTGGTGGGATGAGTGTAGACCCAGATGATGTTACACCAACAGCTATAAAAGAAACTGGAGCTGATTTAGTGACATATGGTTCACCAATATTACCAGGAGCTATGTTTTTACTTGCTTATTATGGAGAAGTTCCAATTATGGGTATACCAGGATGCGCAATGTATCACAAAACTACAGTATTTGATATAGTTTTATCTAGGGTTTTAATTGATGAAAAGCTTGATAAGTATGATATAGCTAGATATGGTCATGGTGGCCTTTGTATGAACTGTGATGTATGTACTTATCCTGCATGTAATTTTGCTAAAATATAAAGTTATTAAAAAAGAGTATTTACAAATTAAGTACTCTTTTTAAATATGAAACAAAACAGCTAGAATGATGTTTTAAGAAAAGCATATTTATTTAGAAATTATAATAACTTATTTTCAATGTGTAAAAGAATGAATAAAGTTGCAATTTGATTTCTTTATAAGTATAATATAAGAGATTGTTAATTTTTATAAATTTACAATTTTTAGTATTATTTTAATAAATATTTCACAAATTTAGTATAAAAAATATACTATTTACGTGATAATATATAATAAAAATGTTATCAAAGTTTTATGATAAAATAAATTATGAGCAAAAAGAAAGGAAAATATATTAATGTTACAAGTTACAGGTGTTGGACTTAGATTTGGTGATAAGGAACTATTTAAAGATGTTAACTTAAAATTCACTAAAGGTAATTGCTATGGAATAATAGGAGCTAATGGTGCGGGAAAATCTACTTTTTTAAAAATATTATCAGGAGAAATAGAGCCTAATACAGGTAGTATATCTATAACTGATAAAGAAAGAATGTCAGTTTTAAAACAGGACCACTTTGAATATGAAGAAGAAACTGTTTTAAATGTTGTTATAAGAGGTCATGAGAGACTTTGGAACATAATGAAAGAAAAAGATGCATTGTATATGAAGGAAGACTTTAATGAAGAAGATGGGATAAAAGCTGCCGAACTTGAAGGTGAGTTTGCAGAGCTTGACGGATGGGATGCAGAAACTAATGCTGAGAAAATACTTATGGGCCTTGGCATAACGAAAGATATGCATTACAAACAAATGAAGGAACTAGTTGGTGGGGAAAAGGTTAAGGTATTGTTAGCACAATCACTTTTTGGTAAGCCTGAAATACTATTAATGGACGAACCTACAAACCACTTAGATTTTAAATCAATAAACTGGTTAAATAATTTTATAATGGATTTAGAAGAATCTATAGTTATAATAGTATCACATGATAGACATTTCCTAAATCAAATATGTACTAATATAGTTGATGTAGATTTTGGTAAAATACAAATGTACGTTGGAAACTATGATTTCTGGTATGAGTCAAGTCAATTGGCTTTACAATTGGCTAAGGACCAAAATAAAAAGACTGAAGAAAAGATAGCTCAATTAAAGGAATTTATAGCTAGATTTAGTTCTAATGCTTCAAAGGCTAAACAAGCAACATCAAGAAAGAAACAGTTAGAGAAATTAGAAGTTGAAGATATACAACCATCAAGAAGAAGATATCCATATGTAGGATTTACACCTGCAAGAGAAATTGGGAATGAAGTTTTAGAAGTACACAATTTAACTAAAACTATAGATGGGGTTAAGGTTCTTGATAATGTGTCATTTAGATTGGATAGAGATGATAAAGTAGTATTTATGGGAGATGAAATAGCTACTACTGCACTTTTCAACATAGTTATGGGAGAACTTGAACCAGACAGTGGAGAGTATAAATGGGGAGTAACTACTTCTCAAGATTATCTTCCAAAAAATCATAATAAGTTTTTTGACGGAGTAGAATATTCTTTGGTTGACTGGCTTAGACAGTTCTCTGAAGAAAAAAGTGAAAGTTTTATAAGAGGATTTTTAGGTAGAATGTTATTCTCAGGTGAAGAAGCATTAAAAGAAGCTCAAGTTATATCTGGAGGAGAAAAGGTTAGATGTATGCTTAGTAAGCTAATGCTTTCAAATGCAAATGTACTTGTATTAGATGACCCTACTAACCACTTAGACCTAGAAAGTATAACTTCTGTAAATAAAGGACTTGAAAAGTTCCCAGGAGTGCTTTTATTTACTTCTCATGACCATGAATTTATATCTACTATAGCAAATAGAATTATAGAGATAACTCCAAATGGAATAATGGATAGAAAAATGGACTTTGATGAGTATTTAGAAAGTAAAGAGATACAAGACCAATTAGCTAAAATGTATGGAAAAGATAAATAATTATTAGTATAAAACCTTTTAATATTTGAGACATGCTATGCATGAGTGTGTAAATTTTTAATCAAATATTAGGAGGTTTTTTATGTTGTTTAAACATGTTTATTAGCAGAATAGAGTAATATTTTGTATATTAAGAATTTAAATATAATATAGTAGATGATATAATAAAAATATATAACATTTTGGGGGGAATAGATTATGGTTAAGAAAAGGTTAGTAGCTGTAGTAATTAGTTTAGCTATGATTAGTGTAGGGAATTTTTCATATGCTCACTCAGGAGGGCATAATTCATCAGGAGGTCATCATAATAAAAATAAATCAGAGTTAACACGTTATTATTGTGGAGGACATTCAGCACATCAACACAATAAAGGTTTTTGTCCTTATGCTAGTACAAAAGAAAATTCTGGAGTAACAATATCTTCAGTACATAACGAAAAAAATCATAAAAACTATTTTGCAGAAAAAGGGTATAATAAAGGTTATGAAGATGGGTGTAAAGGGCTTTATAATTTAAGTGTCACAGAAGCCAAATCTGATAATTTATATGAAAAAGAGATTTTAAAAAGTTCATATGAAAAAGGATATTTAATTGGATACAATGAATATAAAGCAAAAAAAGTAGATGATGTAATGAAGAAGATGTTAGATATTCCAATGTTAGCAAGTATATAATAATATAGTATTTAAAAAGATATTTTCTATAAGGGAATATCTTTTTTATTGTAAAGTATAATTTTTCGTAAAAAAGTATAATAACTGAGGCGATAAATTAAAATAAAACAGATTATTTAAGTAGTTATTAATTTGAGATAGATACATTTAATATTAATGAATCTATCTCAATAAGCTAAGCTAATTTAAAGCTAAGATAAATTAATATTAATTAGCATTAAATAAACTTTCAGAAATTTTGTCAGAAGCCTCTTTATCCATTTCTTTAAGTACATGAGAATAAACGCTTAGAGTAGTACTTATATTTGAGTGTCCTACTCTCTCGGATATAACCTTTATAGGTACTTTAGAATTTATAAGTAAAGTAACATGTGAGTGTCTTAAATCATGGAATCTAATATGAGGTAATTCATTCTTTTCTAAAAATCTTTTAAATTTTTTACTCATAACATCTTCAGCAATAGGTTCACATTTCTTATTGAAAAACAACAAATTATTATTATTTCTAATGGAAGATTTTAATAAATTTTTATTCTGTTTTATTTTATATTCTTTTAATAAAGACATTAATTCTTTGGGAGAAGATATTTTTCTAACAGAGCTTTCTGTCTTTGGCTCTTTGAGAATAACAGAACCATTAATTCGGGAAGTTATCTTATTTACTGTTATTGTATTTTCTTCAAAATCAATATTATCCCAAGTTAGACCTAAAACTTCTGAAATTCTAAGACCTAATCCAATAGCCAAATTAATAGGTAATTCCATTTCTGTATTTTTTGCTAAATCTAATAATTTTATCATTTGTTCTCTATCATAAATCTCATTTTTAAATTTTTTATATCTTGGAGCCTCTATACTATCCATAACATTTTCTTTTATTAATTTGAGTCTATAAGCTCTTTTTATTGCAAGTTTCAATATATTTATATGAATCTTAATTGATTGAGGATTTAGTTTATAAGATAGTTTATCTATGTAGTTTTGTATGTGAACTGGATGTAAGTCTTGTATTTTATATTTTCCAATAGATGGATTAATGTAATTCTTACAAATACTAACATAATTATTATATGTAGCTAAAGATATATTTTCACTATATTTATTTAGAAAATCTAATAGAAATTCTGACACTGTAATTTCGCTTGGTACTAAAAAACCATCATTATATAAGCTTTCTTTTACCTCATTTAGTCTTTTACTTGCTTCCCTTTTTTTATCAAAAGTACCCATATTTTTTTGTTTTCTTTTACCTGTCTTTTCATCTTCAAATTCCAGGTAAACAACATAGTTTTTATTTCTTTTTCTAATAAATGCATTCATATATAACCCACCAATCAAAATTTTATACATTTATTATAACATATATATATCACAAAATAATTTTGAAATAGAGTTGCATACATTTTAATACATTGTATATATTTATTTAAAAAATGTATATATTATGTCAAATATTAGAATTTTAATTTGATAATCTGTTATACTTATAGAATAGATATTTATCTTTATATTAATAGATTGTGTGTTTAATTTTGAATAAAAATATAAATTTTTTGTATTAATAAATTTGGATGAGATATTTTAAATAAAACCTTTGACTCGAAAAGTCTATTAATATAGTATTTAATTATGTAGAAGTTTGAGAGGAGTGTAAAATCATATGACTATTACTAAGATACCACCAGCAGAATTAAAAGTCATGAAATTTATTTGGAGTTCAGATTTTACAGTAGCATCAAAAGATGTCATTGAAGCTATGGAAAAACTATATAATTGGAAGCAAACTACAACACTAACACTTTTATCAAGATTAGTAAATAAGCAATTCTTAAGTGCAAGAAAAATTGATAGACATACACATTATACAGTTCTTATTGGAGAAGAAGAGTATTTACATTTTGAAACAAAAACTTTTTTAGATAATATGCATGGAAGTTCTATTGAGAGTTTTATGAAATCCTTGTTCAAAAAGGGGGTAAATGAAGAAGAATTGAACTCTGTTGAAAAATGGGTTAAGGATATTAAAAAAGATGAATAATTTGGTGTAGTTAATTATCATAAAATAAATAGTTTTTACAATAATTAGTTAAATGAATCAAATATAAAGTTTTATGTAAAATTTGTGATTTTTATAAATATTTTTGTCTTGTTATTTAATATTAATACAATAAGTTTGATGTAAAATCAAACCTGTTTGAATTTAATTTATATTGGGTTTGTCATTAATATTATTTTAGTTTGATATTGTATACGAATTTAAAAGTCAGAATTTTTGTATATTAATCATGTAAATTAATTGTTTTAGATATAAAGGGCATAATTTTATTTTTGTTTTGATTATTTCTAGGGTAAGATAAGTATACAATAGATTGTATTAAACATGCTTATATTGATAGATTTGAGATAAATATTGAGATATATTAATAATTATTAATATAAAAAAGTTCCTAGTTTTTAGGAACTTTTTTATTTGATTAATACAGAGTATGAGTTTTTGCTTCAGCTATAGCTCTTGCTGCACTTTTAGGTTTTTCAGTATTTTCTTTTTTGTAAAATTTAATCACTTCTTCTAAATCTTTATTTTCAATATTATGTTTTTTGTTTTCAAGAATATAATTTACAATTGATTCATTTATCAAATCTGTCAAAATATTATTTTCGTCATTAGTTATCTTAGACATTTCTTGTAATAAAATTTCATTAACTTCTACTGTAATTTGTTTTGTATTTTTTATCATATCAACCACCTCTTAAGAAAATTATATCATCTCAAAAAAATAAATTCAATATGTTTTAAAATTATAGAATTTTAATTCTTAAATTCTAAAAAAGAGAAAATTAGATAAAGTAGTTTTAGATTTTAAAAGATTAATAAAAAATATTTAAAGATAAAAGCTTTATTCTATATGATTCTAAGATAGAGGATTTATAAGTGTTTAAGGTGAATTAAATATAAGACAACTTCTTAAAGCAAATGGGTGTGGTATTTAAATCTAAATGTAGACATATAATATTAAATATGCTAATATATCAAAATAATAAGGGGGGAATTTATGAAGCTTAAAGAAGCATTGATTACATGTGTTGTATGTAGTGTATGTTTAACTCCATTATTGGTAAATGGAGAAACAAAAATAGATGCAGATCATTGTAAAGAATCTATAGTAAATATAGATACTATAGTAAAGTCAGGTAAAAGCTTTAATTCCAAGTATAATCAAGGTATGGAAGATTATAAAAATAGTGATGAGTATAAGTTGAAAGTACAAAAGGAGAAACTACAAAATCAGTTAGGTATTAAAATAAAGAAGTTAGTACCTATAACTTTTGAAGTTAGTTATTACACAAGTCTTAATCAAGAAAATGGATATGGAGCGATAACTGCTACAGGAGATGATTTAGAAGATGGTTTTGTAGCAAACAATCACTTAAGTTTTGGAACTAAGATTATTGTAGATGGAAAATTAAAAACTGTTATGGATAGGGGGTCTAGTAAGTATTTTAGTAATTCTAATGCAATAGATGTATTTGTGCCCAAATGGAGTAATGAAAGTGAATCAGAGTACTATGATAGAGTCAATAATATGGGAAGACATTACAAAAAAGGCTACATTATTGTTGAAGAATGATGTTCTTTGAAGTAATATGTATTGATTGTAGTATTTAATATATATATAATAAATATAAAACTATTAGTACAATGAGATATATTACTAGGAGGGCAATATGGAACAATCGTTTATAAATGGAAAAGTAAACTTATTAATAGAAAATTACAAAGCATTAAATGAAGTTAAAGGTTCTTGGCAAATGGGATTGATACAACATAGTTGTGCACTTGCATTTACCCTTAAGAACAAGAGAATAAGTCCTAGATTAGTGGAAGAACGAATAGAGCTTATTAAAAAAAATACTGGATTATTCTCTAATTTTAGAGGATATAATATGTTTTATATGGCAACACTACTTTCGTTTGAATCAAATCCAGAAAGTAGTTTTAAGATGATTTTAGATATATACAAAGAACTTAAAAGTGAAAAGTTTTGGGGCGATACATATTTACCACTTACAGCATCAATAGTTTATGAAAATAGAGAGAAAATGGATTATCTTACATGTATATCAAAAATGAAAATAATATATGATTATATGAGGAAAAAACATCCATTTCTAACTTCTAGTGATGACTATTGTAATATAGCACTTATTGCAATTCATTCAAAAAATTTAGATGAAGATTTAGAATACATAGAAAAATGTTATGAATTTCTAAATGAAAATGGTTTTTATAAAGGAAATGATTTACAAGCATTATCCCAAATTCTTTTATTTAGTGATGATAGAACTATGCTTAAATGTAAAAAGACTATTGAACTTAAAAAAGCATTTAAAGAAAATGATTGTAAAATGAATTATTATGGATATCCAATAATAGGAGCAATTTCATTATTAGATTATAGAGAAGATGAAATAATAGAAGAGATAAAAAATGTTTCAAATAAACTTAAAGAAGAAAAAGGCTTTGGAAATTGGTCTTTAGGAAAAAGTAATAGAGTAATGATTAGTTCTGCTATTGTAGCTTCAATTTATGCAGATTTGATACGAAATGAGAATAATATAGGCTCTATAACTAATAATATATTTTTAAATATTGTTGTTGCTATTCAAATTGCATGTGTAATGGCAGCAACAAGTGCAGCTATAGCATCTTCTTCATCAAATTAATAAGATTTATTGAAGTTGGATATATTAAATTTAATAATACAATTTATATGTTTAAAAAGAAGATAGTATTACATTTTAATTAACTGTGATATTATATAATATGAAACATATAATTAATATATAGATTTTAGGCAATAAATACTACATACAATATAGGGAAAGTAGAATAGTACATCTACTTTCCTTTTTTGATTGAGTAAGTTATTTTGGAAAAAATTATGTAAAACTATTTAAGTTTTATATTGTATTTTTTTTTAGATGTACTAAAATAAACTTATAAAGAAAATAAAGTTTATAAATAATTAAGTACATATTAAAAATAAGGGGGAAGTTAAAATGGATCAAAATTTAAATTGGCTTAATGAAAAAAGAATAGAAAAAACAATAAAATCTTTGGAAAACAATAATATGAAAGGGTATTTAGTAAGTAACAAAGAAGAGCTTCTTAAAAAAATTGAAGAAATAGTTAAAGCAGGTTCTCTAGTAGGATGTGGAGGTTCTATGACCTTATTTGAAACAGGAGTGATTGATTTTATAAGAGAAAAATATAATTTTCTTGATAGATATGCAAAAGATATCAAACCAGAAGAAATGAAAGAAATATATAGAAAGTCATTTTCTGCAGATGCTTATTTTACAAGTACTAATGCGATAACAGAGGATGGAGAACTTTACAATTTAGATGGGAATGGGAATAGGGTTGCTGCTATGATATATGGACCTGATAAAGTAATAGTTATAGCAGGAGTAAATAAAATAGTTAAAGATGTAGATGAAGCTATAAAAAGAACAAAAACAATAGCTGCTCCAGCCAATTGTAAAAGATTAAGTACAAATACTGGATGTAAGACTACTGGTATATGTATAGACTGTTCAAGTCCAGGAAGAATATGCTGTAGTTATACACTTATAAAAAGACAATTAACACCAGAAAGAATACATGTGATTTTTTTAAATGAAGATTTTGGATACTAAAAGAATAAAATGAGTAAGGAGAAATAATGAAAAAAGTAAAACTTATATACAATCCTAATTCAGGTGAAAAAAAGATATTATCAAATTTAGACACTATCATAGAATTATATCAAGAAAAAAATTATTTATTGATACCCTATAGATTAACTATTAAAGAACCTGTAAAGAATGCATTTAAGGAAGTTGATAGTTCTTATGAACACATATTGATAGCTGGTGGTGATGGTACTGTAGATTTAGTAGTAAATGCAATGAAAGAATTAGACATAAAAATTCCAATTGGAATTTTGCCTACAGGAACTGCAAATGATTTTTCAAATGCTCTTCAAATTTCATTTGATATAAAAGAAGCTATAAATGAAATCATAAATTCAAAACCAAAGAAAATAGACATAGGGAAAGTCAATAATAAGTACTTTATAAATGTTGCAAGTGCTGGTATGTTTACGGATGTATCACAAAGGATAAACACAGACTTAAAAAATTCATTTGGAAGAATTTCTTATTATATAAAGGGAATAGAAGAAGCATTGTATATGAGGAAATTTAAGATAAAAGTATCTTCTGAGGAAATGTATTATGATGGAGATATGTATCTTATGTTGATTTTTAATGGCAAAACAGCAGGAAATATAAATCTAGCATATAAGGCTGAAATAGATGATGGATATTTGGATGTAATTATTTTTAAAGGAATGCCAATACCAAAATCAATACCAGTTTTGATAAGTGTGCTTAGAGGTGATTATTTAGATCAATATAATGGAAATGAAATACTATACTTTAAAACTAAAAAGGTGCATATAGAATGTGAAGATTCACTTATAACAGATATTGACGGAGAAAAAGGACCAGATTTTCCTCTTAACATAGAATGCATAAAAGATGGAATAGAAGTCATGGGAATCTGTAGTGAAAAAAGTTAATCATTTAAAGTAAATGATGAAGACTCAAATAAAAAATTACTTCTAACTAAGTTTATTTATAGTAGAAGTAATTTATATTTTAAGTCTTCATTTTTTGATTGTAAGACTATTTACCTGGTTTAAAAGAACTTTTTAGAGGAACTATTCTATTAAATACAAATTTTTCATCAGTTGTATATTTATTATCTATACTAAAGAATCCATTTCTAACAAACTGGAATTTATCAAAAGGTTTAGCATCTTTTATCTGTGTAGGTTCAACAAAACCTTGTAATATTTCCAATGAATTAGGATTTATTTGTTCTAAGAAATGTTTACCTTCATTTTCAGGTATATCATCAAGAATTAATGGTTCAAATAATCTAAATTCACATGGTATAGCTGATTTAGCATCAACCCAATGTATTGTAGATTTTACCTTACGTCCTGTAAAGCCAGAGCCACTCTTAGTTTCAGGGTCATAAGTACCATGTATTTCAACTACATTTCCATTTTCATCCTTAATTACATCAGTACATTTTACAAAATAAGCACCTTTTAAACGGACTTCATTTCCTGGGAAAAATCTAAAATATTTCTTAACAGGTTCTTCCATAAAATCATCTTGTTCTATATACAATTCTCTAGAGAAAGGAACTAATCTCTTTCCTTGAGATTCATCTTTAGCATTATTCTCTATTTCAAGCATCTCAATCTTATCTTCTGGGTAATTAGTTATAATAAGTTTTAAAGGTCTTAAAACTCCCATAGTAAGAGGAGCCTTTGGTTGTAAGTTTTCTCTTAGGAAATAATCAAGCATTTGACTATCTACCGTAGAGTTAACTTTTGATACCCCTATTTCACTACAGAAATTGCGCAATGCTTCTGCAGTATATCCCTTACGTCTGATTCCGGATATTGTAGGAACACGAGGGTCATCCCAACCATCAACAATACCCTCATCTACAAGTTGTTTTAATTTCCTTTTACTCATGACAGTATTATTTATATTAAGTCTAGCAAATTCTATTTGTCTAGGTATATTTTCCATCTCACATTCTTTAACAAACCAATCATAAAGAGGTCTTTGGTCTTCAAACTCTAAAGTACATATAGAGTGAGTTATTCCTTCAATTGCATCTTCAATTGGATGAGCAAAAGCATACATAGGATATATGCACCATTTATCTCCTGTATTATGGTGTGTTGAATGAGATATTCTATATATAATTGGGTCTCTAAGGTTTATATTTGGAGAAGACATATCTATTTTGGCTCTTAATGTTTTTTCACCATCTTTAAATTCACCATTTTTCATTCTTTCAAATAAATCAAGGTTTTCTTCAATAGTTCTGTTTCTATGAGGACTTTCTTTTCCTGGTTCAGTTAGAGTACCACGATATTCTCTCATTTCCTCTTGTGTCAAATCACATACATAAGCTTTACCCTTTTTTATTAGTATTAAAGCTCTCTTATACATTTCATCAAAGTAGTTAGATGCAAAATTTAACTCGTTCCAATCAAATCCTAACCACTTTACATCTTCTTTTATGGACTCTACATATTCAACATCCTCTTTTAATGGGTTTGTATCATCAAATCTTAAATTAGCTTTTCCATTAAACTCCTTAGCTAATCCAAAATTAAGACATATACTTTTTGCATGACCAATATGTAAATATCCGTTTGGCTCAGGTGGAAAACGAGTTATGATACTGTCATGTTTTCCTGTTTCTAAGTCGTTTATAATAATATTCTTTATAAAGTTAGATGAGTTCGTTTCATTTGACATATTCTATACCTCCTATTTAATTTGATTATAATACAGAACACTACACTGTATTGCATAATATTAATTTTAATCCAAGATTAGAAAAAAATAAAGGTGTAATTAAGAGTATTATGCAAAATATTAACTTTTATACTAAAAACATGTTTTTACAGTTTATTTACAAAACATTAGATTGGTTGAATTAATTTTTAAAAGACTGTATTATAGTATGTATATTGTTAAGAATATTATGTGAAGTTAGTTATCTAAATTTATTTTAAATCTGATGACAGATTTGTAAAGGAGACGATTATGGGAAAGGTTGCAAAGATTTTGTTAAGTTTAATTGTTATTGTTTTAGTACTTGCAGGAATTGTTGTATATATCTTGACACCAAAAGAAAGATATGATGTTAGTTCACAAAATAATAAAATCATAGATGAAGAATATTTATCAAAAGGCTCATATATAAATTCTATGGAGGTAGTAAAAAATCCACTTAGAATGGTTGGAAAAATATCTGTTTCAGAGGAAGAGTTTAAAAATTTAATATATACATTGATGCAGAAGCATGGAATTAATGAACTTGAAAATAATTTTGTTGAAATGAAAAATGGTAAAATAAAGGTAGCAGGACCATATAAGGTATTTGGTTTGGTAAATAGTCAATATGAACTTGAATTGAGACCTACTTTAAAGGATGGAAACTTAGTTGTAAGTCTTGAGAATGTGAAAATTGGAAAATTTAAACTAAGTGATAAAATGCTAGAAAAAATATTAAGTAACTACAATAAAAAAGTTCCATTTGAGGTTAATGGAAATAAGATTACTTTGGAAAAAAGTTATCTTTATCCAATAACACTTAAAAATATATCTATAAAAAAAGGAAATGTTGATTTGGATATGGAAGTAGAAATAGATTTAAAATCACAAATAAATGGGGCATTAGGATATTTAAAGGACTCTGGAAAGGTTCAAGATATACTAAATCATCTGATTAATTTGAAGAAAACATCTGTTGGTTAAAAATATAGAAAACTTATATTTATATTTTTATTATATTATATAATATTAAAGTACCTTAAAATCAAAATTTGTAAAACCACATTTATTATGTTAGAATATCTTATGATATTAAATTGTAAGTGTATAATATTATTTAGTTACTAGATTGGGGGGAAATGATGAATAAAGTCTATATTGTAACAACATATACAGGAACTATATTATCTTACTTAATAAGGAATATAAGTAAAAAGCTGTATACACATGTGTCAATATCATTAAATGAAAATCTAAAACCAATGTATTCTTTTGGAAGGCTAAATCCAAGGAATCCATTTATTGGAGGATTTGTTGAAGAAAATATAAATCAAGGATTATATGCTATAAGAAAAAACACTGTGTGTAGGGTATATTCGTTAGAAGTAGATAATTTACAATATGAAAATCTATATAAAAATATAAAATTAATTAGTGATTATAGAGAAGATTACTATTACGATACAATGGCATTAATATATTTACTAATGAATATTCAGAGACAATCTGAATATAAATATGTATGTTCAAATTTTGTTGCTGACATGTTAGAAAAAAGTGAGATAGACATTTTAAATAAACAAGCATTTGAAGTAACGCCAAATGATTTTTATAATTTATCTGGCTTAACCTTAGAGTATGAAGGTTTATTATCAGAATATAATTCTAGACAACATTCTTATGTATCAAAAATCGCAAACATTTAAAAACTTGATTTGGAGTTTTTCATATAAAAAAATATTGCTAGATAATTAGGCTGAAGATAGTAGTTTAACTTCGATAGGATTAAGAATTTGTAAATCTTAGTTAGAATACTTTCTTCAGTTTTTAAATTTCTGCTAATATTTGTATTTTTATAATATTTTTGGATATATATAATACAGAATAGTGCAAAAATCCCACTCCTTTAGGTGCGGGATGGATAGCACAAACAGTATATAAAAAGTATTTATACATACACGTATAATGTTAAATATAGTTGAATAAGCAGAACTATAAATATATAAAGATATCTTAATATATAATAAATATGATAAATATTTATTTTTTGTAAATATATGGATATAATAGTAATAATAACATTTTTTAGAGAGGAGTATTAAATGAAACGATATCTTAAAACATATGGAGTTGCATTAATAATAGTAATAATTTATGCATTTATTAAATTACCTGTACTAAGATTAGATTTTACATCTTTATTTTCAGTAGGAATAATTTTCTTTGTTGTAGCAGGAATACTAGATATGATGTTAGATAGAAATGAAAGAGCATCTAAAATGGCTAAATATAATTTTTCAATAGCAATAGCTTTGCTTGTGTATATTGTAGTAGTTCCCTTTATAACTTCTACACCTGTACTTCATGCAAAATCATATAGAGAACTATTGGGAAAAGTAACTGAAAGTAAATTTACTGATGACATTAGCCCTGTCAGTGTAAATGACATTCGTCTTGTAGATGAAGATATGGCAATGAAATTAGGTGACAAAAAGCTTGGAGAAGTTCCTGCAATAGGGAGTGTATCCAAATTAGGAAAATTTCATATACAAAATGTAGATGGAGAGTTGTACTGGGTAGCGCCTCTTGTTCACAGAGACATAATTAAATGGATAACATCTCTAAGTGGTACAAGTGGTTATGTAAAAGTATCAGCTAGTAATCCTCAAGACGTCCAATTAGTTCAAGAAATAGATGGAAAGCCAATAAAGATAGTTTACCAACCAGAAGCCTACTTACATCAGGATTTACAAAGACATTTATACATACATGGTATTGTAAATGTTGGTATGACAGATTTCACTCTTGAAATAAATGATGAAGGAAGACCTTATTGGGTTGTAAGTTTATATGAACATAAAATTGGCTATGGAGGAGCAAATGCAACAGGAATAGCCACTGTTGATGCAGAAACTGGAAAAATAAATGTTTATGATGTTAAAAACACACCTAAATGGGTGGATAGAATACAACCACAAAGCTTTGTAACAGACCAGATTAAAGACTGGGGTGTTTATGTTAATGGATTTTTAAACTCTGTTATATCAGAAAAGGGAGTTTTAGTACCAACAGAAGGTACATCATTAGTTTATGGCAATGATAACAGGTCTTATTGGTATACAGGTATAACATCTTCAGGTGGAGATGAATCTACAATTGGATTTATGTTAGTTGATTCTAGAACAAAAGAAGCTAGATTATATAAACAACCAGGAGCTACTGAAACGGCTGCAATGAAATCAGCTGAAGGTAATGTTCAAGAAAAAAATTATGAAGCGACGTTCCCTGTAATGTATAATATATTGGGTCAGCCAACATATGTATCATCATTAAAAGATAAGGCTGGTCTTGTTAAGAGAGTTGCATTTGTATCTGTTGAAGATTATAATGTACTTGGAATAGGTGAAGATAAGAATGAAGCATTAAGAAACTATAAGGATGCATTAGAATCTAAGGGTAATGATTTAAAACTTGATAATGATTTAAAAGATGAGGTATTAGAAGGCACAGTGACAAGAATAAGCCCAGATGTGCGAGGTGGTAACACTAATTATTATGTAACTTTAGATTCAAATAAAGATATAATATTTAGGGCTACTTCAAAAGTATCTAGCGAATTGCCATTGACTCAGGTTGGTGATAAAGTCAAAATATCGTATTCAAAAGAAGAATCTGGTGTAATAGAAATGTCAGAATTTGATAACCTAAATATTGCAAACTTTGAAGATAAAAAAGCAAAAGAAAAAACAGGAACTGATGAAAATACAGATTCCAAAGATTCTGAAAATCAAGGTAATGTATAATTTAAATAAAAAGATTGATAATAGTATTTAACATAGTGATAGCTAATTTTTATAGAATTTAATTCTATAAAAATTAGCTATTTTATTTTAATTCTTTGTAAATTTAATGTCATAAAATTAATATAATATTAGTACAACTTTGCAAATAATACTTCAAGGAGAATGTACTATGACGAATATGGAAAAAGAGATATTACTTTTAATTAGCAGGGTTAGATGTGTTACAGAGTCTCAATTTAGAAAAATTTATGGAGACCAAAAAAGATACAATAAAAAAAATTTTAAAAAAACTTTGAGAAAAATGTGTAGTGAATATACACTAAAAAAATATCCTTGTGATGTGGATTATTATAATTATAAAGACCTCTCTTATGTATACTATTTAAACGGTAGTAAACTTTTTAAGGGAGATGATTTAATAAAGGCTCTAGTAGGATCAGAATTAGTTGTTAGAATCAATACTGCAGGTTGTGATGTAAAAAGATTTTACCGAAATGTTAGTGTAGATGATGTGAAATACGATTTATTTATTGAATATACAGACCAATTTGGTAATATAAAGCAAGTTTTAGTTGATGTTGACTTAAATAATGAAATAGACATTTCTAAATACGAAAATCTTTCTAAAAAAATAGATAAATCTACAATTCCATTTTTTAAAGTACCAAACGTTTTGGTAGTTACACCAGATAATCTATCCGAATTAAATGATTTAGAGAGATATGATAATGAGTATAGCATAAATTTTATAGATTTAGGATTAAATAAACTATTTAATTGTATATAAGCTAACTTTAGAAAAGAAAACTATCGATTTGCCACATTTTGTAAAATAATTGTTGCAATATTATATAGAATATGATAAAACTATATTAATAAATTAATTAAAAATAATGAGCCTAGGGTAGAGGTAGCTGTATTCAATAGTATTCAATAGGAGCTGGTAAGCGTTGATAATTGATGAAAGGGTATATAGCCGAAGAAATTTTGTTGACGGACAAATTTTCTGGACTTATGCAGAATATGCATAAGGCTGTCACTTTTAAAGTGGTGAGCTACAAGGTTACTTGGTCTATGAAATTTACACGTCCAAAGTATACCTTTGGGCGTTTTTATTTATCAAAATTTAGCTTGAGGGGGAGAAAGCATGAGTATAATTGTTCAAAAATATGGTGGAAGTTCAGTAGCAGATACTGAAAAAATAAAATCAATAGCAGAAAATATAATAGAACGAAGAAAAGAAAATCCACAAATGGTAATAGTTGTGTCTGCCATGGGAAAATCCACTGATGAATATATAACTTTAGCAAAGGAATTGAGTAATGAACCTAGTAAGAGGGAATTAGATGCTTTAATGTCTACTGGTGAAATGATTTCAGCATCTTTATTATCAATAGCATTAAATGCACTTGGATGTAAAGCTATAAGTTATAATGCTTATCAGTTAAATATAAAAACGAGTGGTCTTCATGGAAAGTCTCAAATTGATGATATAAACGTAAACAGAATTAAAAATAGTTTAGATGAAGGAAATGTCGTGATAGTAACTGGATTTCAGGGAATCAACGAAGATGGTGATGTAACCACTCTTGGAAGAGGTGGTTCAGATACATCTGCTGTAGCTCTTGCGGTTAAATTAAATGGAAAATGTGAGATATATACAGATGTTGATGGAATTTATTTTACAGACCCAAGAAAATATTCAAAGGCTAGTAAACTTGATGAGATTGAATATGAAGAAATGCTTGAGTTAGCGAGTTTAGGAGCACAAGTAATGCATTCAAGAAGTATAGAGCTTGCACAAAAATATGGTGTTGAAATCTATGTCGGACGTACATGTGGTACAGAAAAAGGAACATATATAAGAGGGGGAAAAGACATGAAATTAGAGGATAAAGTAATAACAGGATTAGCTACTAGTGATGATGACAGTTCTATAACAATAAAAGATTTTAAAGCTGAAAATATATCTAGCTTATTTGAAGATATAGCAACTATAGGTATAAGTGTAGATATGATAAGCCAAACTGCACCTATTTTAGATAAGATAAGTGTATCATTTACAGTTCCAAAAGAAGAGTTGGGAGAATGTAAAAAGATAGTATCTAAATATACAGATGAAGAACATGTAGTGATTGATAATAATATCACTAAATTTTCTTTAGTAGGTCTTGGTATGAAAAATACTTCTGGAGTTGCTGCTAAAGTATTTAAGATATTCAATGAAAATGGTATAATGATAAAACTTATAACTACATCAGAGATTCGTATAACTTGTGCTATAAATTCTGATGATAAGCAAGTAGCTATAGAAAAAATAGCAGAAGTATTTAATATATAAAATTTGGGGAGGCTATTATGAAACTTCATGGAACTATGACTGTAAATAATGATGAATTATATATTGGAGGAGTGAGTTGTTTAGAACTTAGTAAAAAATATCAAACTCCACTTTATGTATTTGATGAAGCTTTAGTTAGACAAAATTGTAGAGAATATATAGAATATTTTAAGGCTAGAGAGGGAAAAAATAAGGTTGCTTATGCAGGGAAAGCTTTTTTACCTCTTTACATGTGTAATCTTATAAATGAAGAACAAATGTGTTTAGATGTAGTTTCAGGAGGCGAGTTATATACAGCTTATAAATCAAATTTTCCTATGGAAAAAGTTTTCTTTCATGGAAACAATAAGACTAAAGAAGAAATAAACATGGGATTAGATTTAGGTGTAGGTAAATTTGTGGTGGATAATTTTTATGAATTAGATTTGCTTGAAGCATTATGTGAAGATAAAGGTAAAACTCAAGAGATATACTTTAGAATAACTCCTGGTATAGAAGCTCATACACATGATTATATAAAAACTGGACAGATAGATTCTAAATTTGGATTTGCTTTAGTAAATGGAGATTTATTTAGAGCAATAGAAAAATTAAGTGAATATAAAAATATTAAACTTGTGGGTCTTCACGCTCATATAGGTTCACAAATATTTGATGTAGAACCATACATAGATACAGTGGATATAATGATGAACTTGGTAAAAGAAATAAAAGAAAAATTCAACATACAACTAACAGAAATTGACCTAGGTGGAGGAGTTGGCGTTTATTATAGCGAAGGAGATAAACCTAAAACTATAAAAGAGTTTTGTGAAACTATAATCACTAAAGCAGAAACTTCATGTAAAGAGCTTGGAATAGAAGTACCTACATTGGTAATAGAACCAGGAAGATCAATAGTTGCAAATGCAGGAAGTACATTGTATACAGTAGGTTCTATAAAAGATATAAAAGATGTTAGGGTTTATGTAAGTGTAGATGGAGGTATGACAGATAATGTAAGACCTTCGTTGTACCAAGCTAGTTATGAGTGTAGTATTGTGAATAAAATTAATCATGAGGCTATGAATCATGTAACAATAGCTGGAAAATGTTGTGAGAGTGGAGATATATTAATTGGAGATATAAACATAATGGATATTAAAAGTGGAGATATACTTATAACAACATCAACTGGTGCATATGGATATTCAATGTCTTCAAATTATAATAAAATACCAAGAGCAGCAGTAGTATCAGTATTTGATGGAAATGATAAGATAATTTGTAAGAGACAAAGCTATGAGGACTTATTAGCTTTAGAGATATAAAATGGAGAAGTATATAATAAAAATTAAATATTAAAGTTTATTATGAGCAGATTTGCTAGGATATGTATCTCTAAATTAATTTTTGGTTTATTGTATCGTTCGTAGCATATCTGCTTATTTTTTGTTTTACTAACAAATTTCTTGTAATAAATATAAAATATTTTAAAAACTTTATAATTATGATAAAATTTAAAGTATATGACAAGGAGGGATTTAATGAGAGGAAGAGTAATTTTATTAATATCGATATTATCTATATTTCTTGTAGGATGTTCATTTAATAAAAAAGATGAAATAAATTTAGTAGAGCAAGGAAAAACATATTTAGAAAAACATAACTATAAAAAAGCTATGGAATCATTATCCTCTGCACTGGAAGAAGATAGTACTAATGAGAATGCAAGAGCTATGTATATGCAAGCTATGAGAATGTCAAATATGACGGAGTTTGAAGAATTAAAAAATTATGAGGGTGCAATCAAGGAACTTAAACTTATAGAGAAAATCAAAAATGGTTCCTCTGTTATTAAAGAAGAGGCAACTAAAAAGAAAGAAGAGTTAACTAAATTAGAAAAAGAACAAAACGAAGCAGAGGAACAAAGAAAGAAAAAGGCAAAAGATACGGCTGGAGAAGATAGGTATAGAGTTGAATCAGATGCAAGGAAATCTTCTTATAGTGGAAGTAGTAAAAATAATAAATCTAGTTCTAAAAACAATGATAAAAAATCAGATAGTAATAAGTCTGACAATAATAACAGTTCTTCTCAAAATCAAGAAAAGCCAAATAATAGTAATCCAACACCAGCACCAACTCCACAAGATACTACTGGTGGTTCAGATAGTGGTGGAAATTCTCAAAACTCAAATAATCAATAAGTATAAAATATATGCATAAATTTAATGAACAAATTATATATTATAAAAAATATCTCTTAGCAATTTTTTCTTACTAAGAGATATTTTTTGAGAAATAATTTAATAAATAGCAGTTAAATTTTAAACTAAAAATTAAAGTCACAGTAGAGATAATCTATTGTAAACGATTATCTATATATTTATCAACATAAGTTTTTACAACAGCAGCTATTGGTACTGAAAGAAAAACTCCTATGAAACCAAATAGAGATTGTCCCACCAAAATAGCAGATATTACCCATATAGCTCCTATACCAACTTGATTACCCATAACTTTTGGTTCTATAAAATTTCCATCTAATTGTTGCAATATAAATAGAAATGCAATGACCCATATAGTTTTTTGTGGACTATATAATATAGTCATGGCTATTGGAGGGATTGCACCAATAAAAGGACCAAAATAGGGAATTATATTACCTAAGAATATTATTGAAGCTAAAAATAAAGCATTTTCTATTCTGATAACAAATTGAAATCCTAAAAATGCAATTATACCAATAATAAGAGAGTCTAATATTCTACCAAGTAAATAATCATAGAAAATATCATGAGTAGTCCTAAAAAATTCTATAATGTTATCTGCCTTGTTTCTAGCAGTAGAAGAATATAGAAATCTCTTAAATCCCAATGCAATTTTTTCTTTGTCATATATAATGTATATGGATAGTATAAATCCCATTGTCATATTAAATAGCATAGAAGATATACTAAGTGTATAGATTAAGAAGTTTTTAGGAATTTTACCAACAAAATTACTTGCTTCTTTTAATAAATTATCCAAACTATGTTGTATATGAGGAATTAAAGTTTTTAGAAAATCTATGTTTGACATATTTTTTTCTATAAAACTATCTATATAATCAGTATACATAGGCATTTCATTTATTAATCTATTTAATGTATTAGCTATTGATGGAATTAATAACCTAATGGCAAAGGCTAAAATAAAACCTATAAATATATAAGATAAAAAAATGGCTAAAAGTCTATGTGCTTTGAATTTTACCTCAAAAAGCATCACAAGTGGATTTAAAAGTAAAGCAAGTAAAATAGCTAATAAAAATGGGCTAAAAAACTTTAAGAATCCTTCAATACTAGATATAAAGTCTGATGGAGTATTAATAAATTTAAAAAATAAAATTCCAATAAACACGACTATTAAATAATATTTTATATTTTCCTTTGAAATAATAATCACTTCCTTAAAATAGTGTTTAGTCAGCTATTACATATTAATAGTATGTGAAAAGAAATTACAATTATTTAGGAAAATTAAATAATTTTTTTGCTTGTTTTTAATTAAGGTCTAGTATAGTATAATAATGTAGCAAAATTAACATTGATAAAAATATTAAACACACATAATTTAAGATAAGGAAGGATTAAGTATGAGAATTAATAAGTATATAGCTTCTTGTGGAATAGCATCAAGAAGAAAAGCAGAAGAAATAATTCTTGGAGGAAGAATAAAGGTAAATGGAAGTGTAGTAAAAGAGTTATCTTTTAATATTGATGAAGAAAAAGACATAGTAGAATTTGATAATAAAAAAGTAAAACCAAGTGAAAATTATATATATATAGTATTAAATAAACCAGAGGGATATATAACTACAGTAAAAGACCAATTCAATAGACCCAGTGTAATAGACATACTTAAAGATGTAAGGGAAAGAGTATATCCAATAGGGAGATTAGATTATGAAACTAGTGGTTTATTAATACTTACTAATGATGGCGATTTAACATATAAGCTTACCCATCCAAAACATGAAATTGATAAAACGTATGTGGCAAGTGTGAAGGGAATTATAAGTGATGATGAGATAAGACAATTCGAAACAGGACTAAAAATAGAAGATTACACAACGGCACCTGCCAAAATAAGGGTAACTAAAGAAAATAAAGAAAAAAATTATTCAGTGTGTGAAATAACTATACATGAGGGTAGAAATAGACAAGTAAGAAAAATGTGCAAAGCTATAAATCATCCAGTTTTAAATTTAAGAAGGATTTCTGTGGGGAAAATAGTATTAAAAGACACCAAAGTTGGAGAATATAGATACCTAACAGAAGATGAAATAAAATATTTAAAATCAATAAAATAAGATAAAAATAAATTGAGAAAAAATGAAATAAAGTTAATAGTAGGGAGAAATAGTATTATGGCATATGCAAAGTATTTAACTAAAATTACAGATATAAATAAATTTTATTTAGAAAATATTATAAATGAAGGTGACATAGTAATTGATGCTACTATGGGAAATGGGTATGATACAAGGTATCTAGCTGAGAAGGTTGGAGAAAAGGGCTTTGTATATGCTTTTGATATACAAGAAGAAGCAATAAAGTCTACAAGAAAGAAACTAGAGAAAGAAGGATATACAGATAGAGTAAAATTGATATTTGATGGGCATGAAAAAATGAATCAATATATAAAAGAAGAAGTTTCATGTGTTTTATTTAATTTGGGTTATCTTCCAAGAGCGAAACATTCAATTATAACCAAACCAGATACAACTTTAAAGGCTATAAAGTTAAGTTTAGAAATGCTAAAAGAAAATGGAGTAATAAGCATTGCCATATATACAGGGCATGATGGAGGTCAAGAAGAAAAAGATTGCATATATAACCTTGTCAATAATTTAAATCAAGATGAATTTAATGTTTTAGAATCTAAGTTTTTAAATCAAGTCAATAACCCACCACAATTGATTTTAATTGAAAAGAAAAAAGCATAATAAATACTAAAAAACTTGACAAGATTGTATTAAGAGTTAATATATATAGTGTGACCTATTAAAAATACTTTAAATAATAAGTATACAACAGCTTATTCTCAAAACAAAATATACATCTAAATATGCAAAATAAGATAGATAACTTTTAAATGAGTAAAAATTGAAAAATTTAAAAGAAATATTGGATAAATATTAAAAAATGCAAGGAAAGATGGTATAATAAATTTAATCGAAAATACTATGTGAAGTATAAGGTACAGAAAAGTTAGAATTTTATGAGTTTAAGAAGCTATGATAAAAACTAAGATGAAATTGAGATAAAAAATAAAATTTTTAGAGAAAAAGACAGTGTTAATAAAACAAAATAGTTTATATAACTAAAAGGAGAAAAAAATGGAAGAAACAAATGAAATGAAGGACAGTAAACATTTGATATCAAATATACAATCTCAATATACGAGATTGAGTAAGGGTCAAAAACTTATAGCACAATACATTTTAAATAATTATGATAAAGTTGCATTTATGACTGCATGTAAATTGGGTGAAACTGTAGGAGTAAGTGAGTCTACAGTTGTAAGATTTGCAAATGCATTAGGTTATAGTGGATATCCTAAATTACAAGCTGCACTTCAAGAACTCATAAAAAATAAACTAACTACAGTACAAAGAGTTGAAATGGCACATGATTATTCCGATGATTTTGCAATACTAAACAAAGTTTTAAAAAGTGATATAGATAATATAAGGTCTACACTAGAAGAAATTGACGAGAGAGCGTTTAAAGAAGCTTCTAACAAACTTTTAAGAGCGAGAAAAATATATATACTTGGAATGAGGAGTTCTTTTGTAGTAGCTCAATATTTAGGTTTTTACTTAGATATAATACTTGACAATGTTCATATAATTAGAATGGATATGGGAGATGCTTTTGAGCAGATTGTAAGAATAAATGAAGAAGATGTAATAGTTGCTATTAGTTTCCCTCGTTATTCTAAGAAATCTTATCAAATTGTCAATTATGCTAAGGAAAAAGGAGCCCATGTAATATCATTAACAGATAGCTTATTTGCGCCAGTAGCATCACTTGCAGATAACACTCTTCTAGTTAAGAGTAATATGGCTTCATTTGTAGATTCTCTAGTTCCAGCTCTTAGTATTTCAAATGCCCTTGCTATATCTGTTGGGATGAAGGAAAAAGAAGATATTAAACAGCATTTTGATGATTTAGAGCAAATTTGGAAAAGATATTCTGTGTATGAGTAAAGTTTGTATATTAATAAGGCTATGAAATTGAGAATCATAGCCTTATTAGTAAATACTCGATTATCACTTAAAAAATAAATTTTCGTTTAAATAATACAAATAAATATTTCGAGACTCAAAACATAAAGATGTATTCTGAATACATCTTTACTACGTCAACTAATTTATTAAAGAAAGCATTTCCATTCATGGAGAGTGCTTTTTTTATTTCTCTAAACAATATCATTTCCTTAATTAACAATTATAAAATTAATTTTATTTGTATTTAAGTATATAATATCTTATTAAAATTATATTAAAATATGTATTTCTATCTTTTTTGTTCACTATAATATGTGTCTTTTAGTATTTTATTTTAACTTTGACAAAGAAGTTGAAAAATTTAAAAATCATAGAATTAGTAGTTAGGTATGAAATCTTGATTTTTTAAGTAGCCATTTTTGGGGAAAGGGAAACTTTTTTAGAAATATAATACTTTATAAAAATAAAATAAAGTTTTTATAAATATTAAGACATAGAATATAAAGCTTTTGTAATAATGTATTTACCAAAATAATACAATATATCTTATATTATAACTATATAAATTATATAAATCAATACTTAAACATACCAATAGAGGCATTTTAAAAAAAACATAAATTTATAATATAAAATTGTTTTAAGCTCCCTTTCCCCAAAATAGGAAATTTTTATTAGCATTTAATAATGATTTTTAATTTTTAATATAATATTAAAGAATTATTTAAGAATATTTAATCTCTAAAGCTTAAATTACAATAATATTATAAAAATAAAAGTGATATATTGTGTAATAATCGAAATTTTATACTTTGGTTAAAATAATTTTATATATAGTGCCTAATGTATAACCTAATGCTCGTAGACAATAATGTGGATATTATCAAATTTATTTTTATAATAGAAATTTTAATTTATATCTATATTAAATTGTTAAAGATATAATTATGAGAATAAAAAATATAGCTTTGAATTATATAATTGTATATGCTTATCTTTATACAGTAAATAAAAAATCAAATGAAATACCAAATAAAGTGTATATCTTAAAATAACTTACTAGAGATACAAGGATGCTATGTGAATTTTGAAGTGTGCAGTTTAGATAATAAATATATATAAATAATAAAGAAAATGGATTTATAGTATTTAAAATTTCTTATAAGGGTAAAAAATGCTATTAGAAAATGTACTAAAAATATTTTTCCAATTCTTTATAGAAAAATAATGATATTTAGGAGAGATTGTAATGCAAATTGATGTATTGATAATTGATGGAGATAAGAATAGTTCTCAAGAGCTGAAAAATTTTTTAGAAGGAAAGGGGATAAATGTCTATTTAGCATATAATTGTAAAGATGCTATTATAAAAATATTTAGCAAGAAATTTGACTTAATATTTTTAGAGATAATTTTAGTTGATGGTGATGGTTGGGATTTTTGTAAAAAAATTAGAAATATAACTACTTGCCCAATTATTCATATAACTTATATAAATGAAAATCAAAGTATTTTAAATGCTTTAAATTCTGGAGGAGATGATTATTTAATAAAGCCTTTAAATTTAGAAATATTATATGCGAAAGTGAAAGCTATTTTAAGAAGAAGAGATTTATTTTTAAATAATAATAAAAATAATATAAAACTAGAAGATTATAATAGAGCTAGTGGAGTAATAAAGTTAGAAAATAAAATGATAAAGTTAACTCCAACAGAAAATAGATTATTAAATTACTTTATAGAGAATGCTGAAAAGACTCTAACTATTAAGGAGATATATGAACATGTATGGATGAATGAGTATTTAGATGATAATTATAGTGTAGTGGTTGCTGTGAGTGGATTAAGAAAGAAAATAGAGAAAGATTATAAAAATCCTCAAAAAATTATAACGATAAGAGAAGTAGGGTATTACTTTAACAAGATATAAAGCTTTATAAACAGAATGAATGATAAGGCATAGATAATATGTTAGTATATTACAAGAGTTTTTGTTCTAACGATATATTTGTAAAATTAGATTTAATTTACTTAATTAAATTATAGCAGTAGAATAAATATAAAAAATGTCTGAAATATTATAGACATCAGTAAAATATATAAAACTATAATATAAGTCGTAATAATAAAACAAATGAATATTAATTAATAAAAAGATAGTAGCTATTTTTATATAGCTATTATTTTTTTATTGTTGTGGATGAAAATATACTTATATTTTACTAATATACATTTAAAAATTATAATTTAAAGCATTAAAAAATAAATTTGTATTTTGTTTTATATAAAGTAATTTGAAGAATATGGAAAAACTTGATTAGTACATTATTAATTAGGGTATAAAATGGTGTAAATAGAATGATAAGGGGTGGATGAAATGCTTGTATATAATAAAAGTTTTTATCCTAATGACATATTTCCAAGATTAGATTTTTCAAAAATAAAAAAACAGTTAAAATTGATAGATAATGACCTGTCAGATTTTGGAAGCATATGTATAATAGAAAAAGAACATTATACAATAAGTGTAAACAGTATAGGTGAAATAAATGTGTATTATGATTTAGAGTACGAAAATAAGGTGTATAGAATAGTTTATGAGATTGAAAAGTTATTTAAATCTCAAGTTGGAAGGTTTAGCATATCTACATACAGAAATTGATAATTAAAAAAGTAGAAATTAAAAAACTTAATACTAAAGATATAGATAAATATATGAGGTAACAGCTAGAGAGAGTTGTTACCCTTTTTAAATACTAAGTATATATTATTCTTATTAATTTTTTGTAAATTCACTAAAAGACCTTTTTATAGAATATTATTTTCTTTTTTTATTAAATAGGTAAATCAGTAAAAATGCAATTCCAGTTCCAATTATTATTCCAATGATATTTTCTATAATTAATTTTTTTAATATAAAAGTAAATAATAAAAATGCTATACATAAACCTAAAATATATCCTTTAAAATAGGTTGAAAGTTTTCTTTTCATATAATCACCAACTTGTATCAGATTTAGTTTACTTAATTAGAGTATAACAGTGTTGTAACTTCAAAGAGTATCTAAAAGATTACAAATGTTAGATAAAATCATCAATAATGTAATTTATAACACGTAGCTATAAACTATGCAATAATATAAATGGAGGTATAAGTAAATGAAAAAGTTCCATGTTTTGCTAACAGTTTAAACAAATATTAGGTAGAAAAGAATGTATATAGGAATCTGTGGTAAAATTATCA